>JBNKVZ010000108.1:0-15745 GCA_050299455.1 Thalassospira sp. | reverse complement strand
AGACATTGCCGAAATTGCCATCGCCTGGCTTTTGTCCCTGCCCTGCCAGCCCATCCCCGTTTTGGGCACCATGAAACCCGAACGCTTAAAAGATGCCACCACGGCATGTTCCCTCACATTGGACCGCCAGGACTGGTTTACCATCCTTGTCGCGGCCCAAGGCCACCCCGTTCCGTAACAATCAACAGCTTCATCCTGATCCGCCAGGAGATGATAGCCACGGAATCATGTTGCGCGCCCACATGCCGCACTTTAAGGCGCACATCCCAATATGTCACAATCAGATAACGGGACCAGGAGCTTAACTGCCTGGTCCCACTTCGCTTTAGGCGTTTGATAAGGCATTGAAACTGGATAAATTTTGCCAAATTTGAATTTTTCGCGTTTTTTTATCAAAAAAGGTCTTGCGCCCGTTTCCGCGTTTTATTATACCCCTGCCACACGCTTCGGACGGAGCGCCAAACGCTGATCCGGCATAGCTCAGTTGGTAGAGCAAATGACTGTTAATCATTGGGTCGCAGGTTCGAGTCCTGCTGCCGGAGCCAATTAAAAAGGGGCCGAACATTTTGTTCGGTCCCTTTTTCGTTTGATCAGCATATACCGTTTTTCACCATAGGCCCGAAGGGACAAACCAATGAAAATTGCAAATATCGAATTGCGCAAGGTTCAACTGGGCACACTGGCCGGATCAAGCGATGGCTGGCTGATAGTTGGTGAAAATGATATCATTCACGGTACCGTCCACCCGATTGACGGCGAGCTTTATACCATTGCCTCAACCACCGATGAACGGATTCAGGCCTTTGGCTGGTGCCCGATGTTTGATAGCCTTGAACATGTTCATAATGATGTTGCCATCGCCCTGGCCATGAGCAGTGCTTCGGAAGTGGAACAATGGATTGAAGAATCCGAACGCCACGATCTTGACCATGATCACGGCGAACACCTTCATTAAGCCAGATCACAGATCACCGATCACAGGTCTCGTTTCACGGTCACGCCTGCGCCCCGCCCGGATACGATTGTTCCGGAAATGTGAAGCCTGTCGCCCTTTTGATTCAGAACAAGGCAAATAAACGCCGGAAGTAATAATTTCCGCAACTGCGAAATGCCGTTATTCTGATCACATCATATTGAACCGAAAACGGGTTATATTGCGTGACTTGTGCATTTGCACACTCTCCATTCCGACAGCAAAGCGGGAATTCGGTTATGAGTACAGTCAATCTCGAACATCTCTTCAAACCGTCCTCTGTCGCCGTTATTGGCGCGTCCAATCGCCCGCATTCTGTTGGGCACGTTATCATGCGCAACCTGCTGGCAGGCGGTTTTGACGGGCCCATCATGCCGGTTAATCCACGCAGCCAGTCCATTGGTGGCGTTTTGGCCTATCGCGATGTGGAAAGCCTGCCGGTCGTCCCGGAACTTGCCGTTATTTGCGTGCCGCCCAAGGCCGTTATTCCGGTGATGGAATGCCTGGACCAAAAAGGCTGCAAGGCCGCCATCGTGCTTACTGCCGGCCTTGGCACAACACCGCATGACGACACCCGCAGCGTTAAACAAGCCATGCTGGAAACGGCCGCGCGCAACAAAATGCGCCTGCTTGGCCCCAACTGCCTTGGCCTGATGGTGCCGGGCATTGGCCTTAATGCCAGTTTCAGCCATCAAAGCATTGAAAACGGTAAAATCGCCTTTGTGTCGCAATCAGGCGCACTCTGTACGGCTGTGCTTGACTGGGCTGCCGCCCGTGGCGTTGGTTTCTCGCACTTTATTTCGTTGGGCGAATGCGATGATGTCGATTTCGGCGACGTGATCGATTATCTGGGCTCGGACCCGGAAACCCGCGCCATCATGCTTTATATCGAATCCATTCATGAACGCCGCAGCTTTATTTCAGCTGCCCGCGCCGCATCACGCAACAAACCGATCCTGTGCATCAAATCGGGCCGCTTTGCCGAGGGGGCAGCGGCAGCCGCCTCACATACCGGGGCCCTTGCCGGGGCGGATGACGTCTTTGACGCTGCCATCAAACGGGCCGGCGTGTTGCGCGTTTATACGGTATCGGAAATGTTCTCGGCGGCGGAAACACTGTCGCGTATGCGCCCGTTCAAGGGCGACAAGCTGGGCATCATTACCAATGGTGGCGGTATTGGTGTTCTGGCTGTCGATTCCCTAATCGAACAGCATGGCCAACTGGCCCATCTTGAAGACAGCACCATCGATTCCCTCAACAAGGTCCTGCCCAACACCTGGTCCCATGCCAACCCGATCGATATTATCGGCGATGCACCGGGCGAACGTTATGCCGGTGCCATTGAACAGGTTCTAAAAGACCCCAATATCGACAGCCTGTTGGTCATGCATGCGCCAACCGCCATTACCGACCCGGTTGAGGTGGCACGCGGGGTGATTGATGCGATTAAAAACACCCGCAAAAACATTTTGACCAACTGGGTCGGTGAAGCCACCGTAACCGAAGCCCGCAAGCTGTTTTATGCCTCTGGCATCCCGACCTATCGCACGCCAGAAAATGCGGTAACGGCCTTTCAGCACATGGTCAATTACCGCAAGCTACAAGACCTTCTGATGGAAACGCCGCCTTCGGTACCACAGGATTTCACCCCTGAAACCGACAGGGCCCGCGAGATCATCCATGCCGCCATCCATTCGGGCCGTAATATGCTAACCGAACCGGAGGCAAAACAGGTTCTGGAATGCTACGGCATCAACACGGTCAAAACCATTTCGGTCGAAAGCGTTGCCGAAGCCGTCAGCACGGCCGAAAAAATTGGCTATCCGGTCGCCCTTAAAATTCTGTCAAATGACATCAGCCACAAATCCGATGTCGGCGGTGTGGTCCTGAATTTGGAAAATGCCGAAGAAGTCGCACATGCTGGCGAGAAAATGCTCAAAAACATTGGTGAGCAATTTCCAAATGCCCGCCTGCGCGGCTTTACCGTTCAGCAAATGGTCACGCGGCGCAATGCCCGCGAATTGATTGTCGGCATGACGACAGACCCGATCTTTGGCCCGGTTATCCTGTTTGGTCATGGCGGTGTCGAGGTGGAAGTGGTTCGCGACCGGGCGATGGCCCTGCCGCCGCTGAACATGAAGCTGGCCCGCGAACTGGTTGAGGGAACACGCATTTACAACCTGCTAAAGGGTTATCGCGATGTTCCGCCCGTAAACCTGGAAGAGCTGTTCATGACGCTGGTGCGCCTGTCGCAATTGGTGGTGCATCTAGGGGAAGTGGTCGAACTTGATATGAACCCGCTTCTGATTGACCAGAAAGGTGTTATCGCCCTTGATGCCCGCATCAAGGTGACGCCCAAGGTTGAAAGCGAGGATACACGGCTGGCGATCCACCCCTATCCACGCCACTTGAAACAGGAAATCGTGCTGGAAGACGGCACGCAATATATGCTGCGCCCGATCAAACCCGAAGATGAACCGGCCCACTATGCGTTCATGTCAAAACTGACACCGGAGGACATCCATTTCCGGTTCTTTGGTTCGGTCCGTGAATTGCCGCATTCGGAAATGGCCCGGCAAACCCAGCTTGATTACGACCGCGCCATGGCCTTTGTTGCAACCGTTCCCAATGGGACCTCGCAGGGGGATATTCACGGCATTGTCCAGGTTGTGATCGACCCCAATGACGAGCACGCCGAATATGCCATTATGGTGCGCTCCGACATCAAGGGTCGTGGCCTTGGCCGCATCTTGATGGAAAAAATGATCGAATTTTGCCGCGCCAAAGGTGTTGGCACCTTCGTGGGTCAGGTCCTACCCTCCAACCGCCGCATGCTGACCCTATGTGAAAAACTGGGCTTTACGCGCAAATATCTTGAAGACGAAGAAGTCTTCGAGGTCAAACTGCCGCTTAACCACCATTAAACGCAGCGCGATCAAATCACACAAAAACACTCCGTCCGTTCATCATTCGGACGGGGTGTTTTATATGATAAACAATCAGAATGCAGAAAAAACAACAGCTTCGTGCGAAATCACGCGCCAACCTTGGCCGGTAATTTGCGAACGATATCTCGCACCGCTTCTTCCGGGTCAAGGCCACGGGCTTTAAGCGCATCACTGGCTTCGGCCTCGATCACGCGCAATTCGCCCAATGTCGTTTGCACATCTTCCAGCTGCTGTTCAAGCTCGGCAATGCGTTTGCGCCCCACCAGCATCAAATGCGCCAACTGATCGGAATGACTGCGATCCGCATCATAAAGATCGATATATTCCTTGATATCCTCAAGCGTGAAGCCCAGACGCTTGCCACGCAACACCAGCACCAGGCGCGCGCGGTCACGGTAATTATAAACGCGTGTCGCCCCGGCGCGCTGGGGGGATAACAGACCCTTGGTTTCGTAAAAACGAATGGCGCGGGGCGTAATGTCGAACTCTTCGGCAAGTTCTGTAATGCTATAAAGCTTGTCGTTCATCTGTTTTTCTTATGCTCGGGACACTGATTACACCATCGCCCCTTACCTACGTCAAAGTCAATGAATTTACGCTAACGTTAGCATTATACCGAGATGAATCTGCTTTACGCGGTTGCAATCTGCTCTCCCCCAATGAACGCCTAATCCTCCCCTTGCAAACATTGCTGCAAATAATCCGGATCAATCGGCCGATAGCGCGGGCCCGCAAACAGGCCATTCCCATCCAGCGCACCGGGCATCAACCCATTTTCCGAATGCCATACGGTACCATCAGGCATCGGCACGGCCAAAGGGTGGCAATAAGGTTCGGCTGTGCCAGGTAACAAAGCCAGATCCCCGCAAATCCCGGCGCGGAAAATGGGCCCTTCAACCGGCAGGCCGCCCAAATAAACCCCAGGATAACGATCAAACACCGATGGAAAAGTCGGGTGATTGCATAAATCCCCGTCAAACGAGACATCTTCCTGGGCGGACAGTTCCAGTCCCTCGCCCAAAAATGGTTGCCCTGGCGTCATTAATCCTGGGGGCAGTTCGGCACTATCGGCATAACCAATCGCGTTGCGGCGATGGCACCATTGGCTGGTGGTGCCCTTTTTCACATATTGCTGGCGCAAATAGAAACTGTTGTGAAAGGTTTCAAACGGCAGGCTGGGCAAGTCATCCGGGTTTTTGCCAAATTTGAAAACAGCGCCCCCATTATTTTCGTCCCCTTCGGGCCCCGGGCGGGAATCAAACCAGCCAAGATTGCCAAAATAATACCAGAAGCCGCCTTTCACCCCATCCTGCGAAAACCATTTATGGCAGTTATAAAGCTGGTTATAGCTGACCCACCAATTCACCGCGAAGGTTTCCGGCTCCACCGGGTTATCGCGCACAAAAGAAAACCGGTTCCGGGTGATCACAACATTGCAATTGAACTGCCCCAATGGCGCATCGGCATTTTCATCGGAAATATCAAGCCGGATCGCATTGTAACAATGGCGGATATCATTATTGCGAATAACAACATCGCCCCTGATATTGTTGCTGCCAAAAAAGGCCCCGTTCAAATAGCGATATGGCGCCTTTTCGCCCGGCACCAGTTCGCCATCATGGACCATCGCCCAATTAATGTAACGCCACAGGCTGTCATCCTGCACCCAGTCACAGCGCACGACCGAAATATGATGGCAGCCCGGACCATCGGCATAAAAGGCATAGGTCCCGCCCACCACCGACATGTCCTTGAAAGTCAAATGATGGCTGTTTTCCATGTAAACCGCACTGGGCCAGCATCGTTCAACACGGATATTGTCAAATCGGATGTGACAGCGATTGATCAAACGAAAGGCCGCATATCGCAAAGGCCCCGGACTGGTCGCCGAAACCTCGGGATCGGGCGGGCGGCGGCCATCAATGATCGCGCCATGTTCACCCCGAATAATAATCGGCTGTGCGGCAGTTCCATCCCGCGGCAGGTCAATCGCCTGGGGCAGAAAATAACTTCCGGGCAACAGCCGGATCAAATCCCCCGCGACACTGTCGGCGATGGCATCGCGCAATGTCAGGGTGTCACGCCATTCGCTGTCAACCCAATGCCGCCCGCCATCGGGCGTTACATAGACCATCCGTAACACATCCATCCCCTTTTTTTCTGCAAATATGCGATCTGTCCAAGTGCGCCGAATCATAGCATCATCCCCACACGCATGAACCGTAAAATGCGTAAAAAACACGCCTTAAAGGAGAGAAATTTACACCCACATTGGCTTGGCAACCTGACCTGACGGCGGCAAATTGCCTCAATTTCATACATTTTCTTATTTTTTATGAAAAAGTGATTTCAATGACTTGACGATTATTCTTCATAAATCTAGCGTTCGAGGCACCAAAAGCCCATCCATCAGAAAAGGTTAAATTCATGTCCATGATCAAAACACGCACTCTTACGGCGATCTTTGCCGGGATTGCGGTTTCATCCGTGTTTTGCAGCACGGCACAGGCGCACTTTCAGGAACTGATTCCGTCGACCAATGTTGTGGACCAGAGCACTGGCAAAGATGTGCATTTCGACATGGTTTTTACCCATCCGACGGATATGGGACCGACGATGGAAATGAAACACCCGGTCCAGTTCGGCATGCAGGTGGATGGCAAAAAGACCGACCTGTCGGATCATCTGACGCGCCACGATGTTGATAACAAACAAGCCTATCAGGCGGATGTCACCCTGCCCCGTCCGGCGGGTTATGTGTTCTATCTGGAACCGGAACCCTATTACGAACCGGCCGAGGGCAAATATATCGTCCAATATACCAAAACCGTTATTGATGCCTTTGGCGACGGCAGCAACTGGGACCAGATGGTGGGTTTCCCGGTTGAGATTGAACCGCTGACACGTCCCTACGGGCTGTGGGCCGGCAACAGCTTTTCCGGCGTTGTAAAGCATAATGGCAAACCCGTTCCATTTGCCGAAATTGAAGTTGAGTTCAAAAATGACGGCAGCGTCACCTTGCCAAATGGCAGCTTTTCAACCCAGATCATCAAGGCCGATGCAAATGGAACATTTTCCTACACCGCCCCTTGGGCCGGCTGGTGGGTTTTTGCCGCATTGATTGAGGATGGCACCCTGCCAACACCCGATGGCAAAGAAAATGTACCGGTTGAACGCGGCGGCGTTTTGTGGATCAAAACCCAAAATCCGGTCAAAACGGCAAATTAGGCTGCTTGCTTTCGCGTTGCAGAAGATCGCGCCACGAAGGCAGTGACAGAGCAAAAACACCTTTTAAACAGTGAGTTATTAGGTGTTTATCTGTCATAACTTTCCAGATAAAATATGAAAATCAGCGTTGCGACACTTGACTTTCAACAGCTTCCGTCGCTACGCTGATTTTCCATTAAAGAAAATTTGAAATCGGTCATCGCATACGAATTTTTTGCGTATAACCCTTCAGCACACCGGTTTCCCTGCCCCCTTTGCCGGTTATCGTACCGACCAACCTGATAGTTAAGGACGATCAAATGCACATTGTTGATGGTGTCTTGTCAACGGACGTGGTTGTCACGGGTGCCGTCATTGCCGTGGGCGGCATTGCTTATGGTCTGCGCAGCCTCACCATCGAAAATATGCCCCGCACGGCCCTGTTAAGTGCCGTGTTCTTTGTTGCGTCCCTTATTCATGTTCCCATTGGCCCCACCAGCATTCACCTTATCATGAATGGTTTGCTTGGCCTTATATTGGGATGGGCGGCATTTCCGGCGGTGTTTATTGCCCTGTTGCTTCAGGCGATATTTTTCGGCTTTGGCGGCATTACCGTATTGGGGGTCAATACGGTTAATATGGCGCTGCCTGCTGTGCTTGTGGGGCTGGTTTTCAGCCCGTTTCTGGCCCGGGTGGATGGCCGCATCATGGCGGTTGCCGCCTTTGTCGCCGGGGCCTCATCGATCATGTTAAGTGCGGTCTTGGTCGGCCTGTCACTTGCGCTTAGCGGTCAGGAATTTCTTGCAACGGCAAAGCTGGTTTTCATCAACAATATTCCCATTATGGTGGTCGAGGGCTTCCTGACAGCCGCAGCCTTTTCGCTGATCAAAAAGGTGCGCCCGGCCTTGTTGCTCTCTGGTGCCCCTTCCCGTGTCACTGCCTGAGATCACATCCATGCCATGCTCCGCCCTCCCCAATCGCTGTTTAAATCGCTGTGCAACCGGCTTTAAAGCCCCTGCCTTAAAGGGCTCGGTCCTTTTCATGGCGCTGGTTGCCATCATGCTGGCCCTAACGCCGCATCGCGCCTTCGCCCACAGCTTTCATGTTTTTGCCCTTGGTGATGGCGATATTATTGAAGGCTACGCCTATTTTGGTGGTGGTGCGCGCCCCCATCATGCCGCCCTTTCGGTTGAAGTCAGCAATGGCACGGTCCTGCTAACAGGACAAACCAATGACAATGGCGAATTCAGGCTTAAGGTTGATCATCTTGATGATTACACCATTCGGGCCAATACGGGCGACGGACACGCAGCGGCCTATATCGTCAAGGCAAGCGAACTTGCCGATAGCCTGCCCAAAGCCAGTGCCGACAGCCCGGCATCGGTTATCGCCCTGAATGCGGCAGATGACGACACCAATACCACCAATACCGATATTAACCTGTCACCCAACAGCCCCCCATCCCCGACTGGCAGCAAAACGACGCCGCAAAACCAGCGCATATCGATAACGCCACAACAATTGTCCGATCTTGTCAGCCATGCGGTGGCAAAACAGGTCAATCCGCTACGCGAACAAATTGTTGCCTATGAAAACAAGGTTCGTTTTTCCGATATTATTGGCGGCCTTGGCATCATCATCGGTATCTTCGGGATGATCGCCTGGTGGCAGGCCCGAAAGCGCGTATCGCCCCGCGCAGAATGAACAAAAATTCCGTTCTGATACCGGCTGGCAAGGTAACACCCCGTGATTTTACCGGTAAAATCGATCCGCGCGTTCGAATAGTCACCACAATCGCGCTGGCCATTGCCGTGGTTTCTTTTGCCAGTTGGCAGGCTGTTACGGCCACCATCCTTTTTGCCTTAGCCCTCATGGCATTTTCGCCCCCTGACTGGCGAAAATCCCTGCGCCGCATCCTGGCGATGGATGGCTTTATTCTGGTCACCCTGGTTTTATTGCCCTTCACCTATCCTGGGGATGCGATGTTCACGCTTTGGGGTTTTGATGCCTCCTGGCAGGGCCTTTATCGCGCCATTATGATTGCCCTAAAGGCCAATGCCGTGATGTGCGGGATCATCGCCTTTCTGGGTAATCTAAGCAGTACCGAGCTTGGACGCGGCATGACAGGCCTTTACCTGCCCACCAAGCTGACAACGCTGATGATGTTCACCGTTCGCTATATTGATGTGCTGCATCATGAATATTTAAGGCTGCGCCAATCCATGCGCGCCCGCGCCTTTCGCCTGAAAACCAATCGTCATAGCTGGAAAATGATTGGATATCTTGTTGGTATGTTGCTGGTGCGCGCGCATGAACGCTCCGAACGCATCATCTGGGCCATGAAATGCCGGGGTTTTCATGGGCATTATCATTTTGCCCGCCTGCCCCGGCTTGCCGTGCGCGATATTGTGTTTGGTCTGGCAATGCTGGCGGTTTTAAGCGCACTTATCACGCTGGAGGTTCTATGCAAGCCGATGATTTGATTAAACTGCGTGATATCTGCTTTTCGTTCGATAGCACCAAGCCGGTACTGGACCATGCCGATTTCGATTTACATCGCGGCGAACGGGTGGCACTGACCGGCCCCAATGGCGCAGGCAAAACAACCCTGTTTCACATTATTATGGGGCTGCGCAAGCCAGATAGCGGCACAGTCCGCATCCTGCAAAATACCTGTATCAGCGAACAGGATTTTGCCGCCATTCGCGGGCGAACCGGTTTGCTGTTTCAGGATTCGGATGACCAGCTTTTTTGCCCAACCGTGATGGAGGATGTTGCCTTTGGCCCCCTCAACCTGGGGGCCAGCGACGCCGAGGCCCTGGAAATTTCGCGTAAAACCCTAAATGACCTTGGTTTGTCCGGGTTTGAAAACCGCATCACCCATCATCTTTCCGGTGGGGAAAAGCGCCTGGTGGCATTGGCAACCGTTTTGGCGATGCAGCCTGAAATCCTGTTGCTTGACGAACCAACAACCGGCCTTGATCAGAATGTCGAAAGCCGGCTGACGGAAATTCTGCAAACTTTACCACAGGCGATGGTGATCATTTCGCATGATCATGCGTTCCTAAAGCAGGTTGCGACACGACAGATCCGGTTGCAAAATGGCAAACTTGTTTCTGACAGGCCGCAATAAACACACATCCCAGCAGGACGCATCACGATGAACCCGGACGACATATTACATTTCTGGTTTACGGAACTGTCGCAAAAACAATGGTTTGAAAAAGATACCGCACTGGACCGGTACATCAGCGAACGCTTTGCCGATTTTCATGCCGCAGCCACCAAGGGCGAACTGTTTGACTGGCGCGAAACCGCCAAAGGCCGCCTTGCCGAAATCATCATCCTCGATCAGTTTTCGCGCAATATGTACCGGGATCAGCCCCAATCCTTTGCCAGCGATGCGATGTCGCTTGCCTTGGCCCAGGAAGCCGTGCGGATAAAGGCCGATCAGGCCCTGTCGAATGTGCAGCACAGGCTGTTTTTATATATGCCCTATATGCATTCGGAATCCGAAATCATTCACGAAATTGCCCTAACCCTGTTTGATCAGCCCGGCCTTGAAGAAAACCTGGATTATGAAAAGCGCCACAAACAGATCATTGACCGTTTTGGCCGTTATCCCCATCGCAATGAAATTCTCGGCCGCGCCTCAAGTGACGAAGAACTGGCTTTTCTAAAACAGCCCGGCTCGTCCTTCTGACAATAAAGGCAGGGGTATAAAGCCCCTGCCTTGCATTTTATTTTCTAAAACCGCCTCTGGTGATTACCGCTTGATTGTGCGGTTATCCCACCAGCCTTCAACAAGGCTTTCCGCCTCGTCAATATAATCCGCCCGCCCGGCCAGATACGCCGCCACAGCCGCACTGCCCTTGATTTTGGCAATCGCATCGGCATCCTCAATCTCGCCGCGCCAGACGCCCATAAAATGGTCCATCTTTAAGGGCATGGCGTCATCTTCGGGCTTTTCCGTGCGCGCAAGGCTGGCCGGCCAGCGCAAATCGCTAAGAACCCCGTTATCCAGCAAACGAAGATCCACATGCTTGTAGGGCGTGCGTTCCGCTTCGCCGCCACCGCCCTTAATCACACCAATGCGCGGCAAATGCAGCAATTTGCCGGTTTCGCGATGCACATCCAAAAATGCCGGATGAAACACCCCCAAAAATGCCGCCTTGGCCTGCAAGGGATTTAGAAGACGCAAAAGAGTGTTCACCGGACTACGCAACCCCAGCAAAGGCCGCAGACCGATCAATTCCTGCAATTTCGGATGAATATGACGCAGCGGCAAATAGGCAATGCCCTGTGTGGCAATATCAGCGCGGGCCTCTTCGGCCGACATGGCAATGGGCAATTTCAGGGCCTTAAAGGCCGCTTCGGTGCCAACACCCTTAACCAGATGCGAATTATAGCCATGCATCAGCACCGGGATCTTGTTTTGCGCCAGCAACAAGGCCGAAAGCACAAACCACGGCAGCCCCCGCGTCCGCCCGGCAGCATAAGACGGCCAGTCCAGCATCGGGTGGCTGGTCGCGGGAATATCACTTTCATCGGGTTCAAGGCGGGCAATTTCGCGCACCGCCTCGATCATACCGGCGAGTTCTTCCGGGGTTTCCCCGCGATAGCGCAACATCAGCAAATAAGCGCCAAGCTGAATCGGATCGACTTCATCGCGCAGAACCATGGAAAAGGCCTTAAAGGCCTCTTCCCGTGTCAGGCTGCGCGACCGGCCCGGTCCCCGAAAAAACTGCCGCAAATATCCCGAAAACGGATGGGATTCCGGCAAATGATTTTCATCTTCGGGCTGCTCAAGATGATCGTCGCTCATCTGGTCGCTCACTTTAATGGTGAAAAAATAAGATCACGGGCACTACATTATTCATGCGTGCGCGTAAAGACCCAGTCATTCCCATCCGTCAGATCATCGCGATAAACATAACCGTCCATATCAAACGATTTCAGGTCTTCGGGCTTTTCCAGCCGGTTCTGGATCATATAGCGCGCCATCATGCCACGGGCACGCTTGGCTGAAAACCCAATGACTTTGGCGGTGTTGCCTTTAATTTCCTTAAAAACCGGGGTAATCACCGGTCCTGCGACCAATTTGGTTTTCACCGCCTTGAAATATTCGTTTGAGGCCAGGTTAACCAGGGTGCGATCCGCATGATCACGGGTAACGTCATTTAAAAGGTCGGTAATCTTATCACCCCAGAATTCATACAGGTTCTTGCCGCGCGGATTATCGAGCTTTGTGCCCATTTCCAAACGATAAGGCTGCATCAAATCACTTGGACGCAACGCGCCATACAGGCCCGAGAGCATCCGGAAATGATCCTCTGCCCAGTCCAAATCTTCCTGGCTCAGGTTATCGGCATCGAGTCCGACATAGGTATCCCCGCGAAAGGCATAAACCGCCGGTTTGGCATTTTCGGCGGTGAAAGGCGTTTTGAAATGGGCAAATCGCTGCACATTCAATTCCGCCAAATCCTCGCTAATCCCCATTAAATTCATCAGGTCGCGGCGGGTCTTTTGACGCGCAACCTCAACCAACTCAACGGCATCATCCCAAAATACCGGCTGGCTCACGGCCATTTTTGGGGCCGGCGTTTCAAAGTCAAGCTTCTTGGCCGGGGAAACAACAGCAAGCATTTATGTGCCTCTTCTCTTTCATCGCGGATCATTTTGTCGTAACAAGCCACAAGGCTTATGGGAAAGTGCCGGTTATGGCAATTCCCATAATTTTGAAATTTTGCAGATTTCCGGCACTTCGCAATGATGTTGTGCCGACCTGAAAGGAAAAAATCATGAGTGAACAAGTTCGCGCTTCCCACATCCTGCTGATGTATGCCGGTTCCGCACGTTCCACCGCATCGCGCAGCAAGGACGAAGCACTGACCCTGATTAAAGACCTGAAAACCCAGGTTGACAATGGTGCAGATTTCGCAGAAATCGCCCAGGCCAATTCTGATTGTCCGTCGGGCCGTCAGGGCGGCGACCTTGGCTTTTTTGGCCGCGGCATGATGGTTCCGGAATTCGACCAGGCTGCGTTCAACATGGAAGTCGGCACCGTATCCGACGTGGTTGAAACCGATTTCGGTTATCACATCCTGCAGCGTACCGCCTAATCTGGCATTACGCAAAAATCAAAGGCCTGCAATCCGTTGCAGGCCTTTTTTTATCTCAAAATTCAACAATTTCCGCATCAAGCTCATATTGCGACTTATGGTCTTCGACCTCGAGAACCCAAATGTCGCGATCAAAGGAAACCTGCCGCCGACAATAATCATCGCACTGCATTTCGGTTTCGCGGTCGCCCCCCTCACCACCGGCAACCTGCATCCAGCCCATTTCGCCATCCAGGGTCGTCACCCGTGAATAAACAAAACAGCCTGCGGCAAAACGATTGAGCTTTAACAAAACCGCCCCTGCATCCTCGTTGCCCTTATGAACAACCATTGCGGTAATCCCGTTGGCCTGACAAATGCCAATCTGACCACGCACCCATATTCCGGCTTTAAGACGGGGTTGTGTCATGGCTCATTGCCCTGCCCGGCTGGCGGTTACGTTTTCGGGCATTTGCAAAATAAGGTTGGCATTGGGGCAAATGGCCTCCCACACATCCCATTGTAAGGGTTTGGCCGCGCCAAAATAATCCCCGCGTTTGCCCAACAAATCAAAAATGATCTGAAAATGCAGGTGCGGGATCCAGTCACCATTGATCGGGTAATCGCCAAACTGGCAAAGTTCCTCGCCCTTGACGAAGGACTTGCCGACATAAAGACCCGTCAGCGATTCCCGGCTTAAATGACCATACAAGGTCCAGAAGGTAATGCCCGGTTCAGGATTATGTTCCATGATGATGGTGGGCCCATAATCAAGCGGCAGGTCATTATCGGCGAAGCTGTGCACGACACCATCAAGCGGCATAAAAACAGGCGTTCCGGCAGGCAGAAAAAGATCAATGCCCAAATGCTGGCTGCGGGCTTCCCCGCCGATCTTGAATTGCGGCGACTGATAACAGATACGATCCTCGCGATATCTTCCCACACCCACGGGCGCCTGCTTGGCCGCCATTTGTGCAAACATCAATTCTGTTTGCCGGGCAGGATCACTGGTGCCCCCAATCACGACATCGCCATTCAGGCTAAAATCATACACGATTTTACGACATGTTTTCAGATCATACGATAGAACCGAGGCGAATTGGTCCTGATGATCACGGATCCAGCTTAACCGTTTCTGCCCTTCGGGAAATGGTGCCTCGCCCCGTGCCTGCCGCGCCAAATAAGTCGCAAGGCGTTCTTCGCCCTGGGCCAATTCATTCGTCATATCCATTGAAACCGGGCGTTCCTGGCTCACCGCAATGCTCCGCAAAAGAAAAAAGGCAGCACGGTCATCCATGCTGCCTTTGTGGGTATCGAATTTATCAGCCAGTGGCAAGCAACTGCGCACCCCGCCGATGGAACCTTTACCAGTTGGCGACTTCATATTCGCACGAGACATCGTCATCGTCGGTATCGGTCAGTGCAACCGTCAGGCGGCGCATTTGCGGATTAAACCGTTTAATGAAGTTCAGCAGCAACAGGGATTCTTCGCTCAACTCGCCGGCATCTTCGTCGTCATCGTCAAGTTCGCACAATTCAACCAGCTCAAGGAACAGGGCCGCCAGCGCACGTTTGACATCTTCGCCGCCCTTCAGGCCGCCCGTCAGTTCGCCCAGGGGCTTCAGATCCACTTCCAACTGACGCAGCGTCTTGCTCATCTGGTCAATATCGTCTTCGTCCAGCACCATTTCAGCGGCAATCATGTGGGTGCCAACTTCATTGATGTTCATATAGCCGACAAATTCAAAAACATCATCCCGGCTGCGACCTTCCTCGATCAGCGCTTCGGTATGTGCTTCAAATTCGGCCAGTTCGACGTCTTCTTCACCAAGGTCGTTATCAAGGTCGCTCATGGGATATTTGCTCCGTTAAATTTGCGCCGCTGATACTCTTTCTTAGGGTGGAAAACAACCCGTCTACAGCGATTTTCCGCAATTCTTCACTTTGCCGCGCGCCACATACTATAAACCAACACCAAGCGCGCGGCTAAAAGAAACACCGACGCCAAGTAAACCGAACGATGATATGATCTGGCGCGATAATAAGGGGATAGGGAGCAAATATAAATGGTAACAACAACGCATGATGTGCTGGCCCTTGGATGGGCGCTTTGTTGCTGGGCAGGTTATACCTTTTATGCCGATAGCAGTTCACGCCGTCGCAAAAGCATTTCTGCCCTGATGGCGCGCAACCGGCATCGCTGGATGGAGCAAATGCTCAAACGCAATCTGCGCATGATCGACACCTCGATTGCCAGCAACCTGATTACCGCCATCAGCTTTTTTTCCTCGACAACGATTCTTGTTCTGGTCGGTCTGGGCGCACTTTTAGGATACAGCAAGGAAGGCCTGGAACTTATTGCAGCCCTGCCCTATGCCGCACCGTCCAATGCGCTTTTGTGGAACAGCAAGGTCGTGTTTTTAATGCTGATCTTTGTTTATGCCTTTTTCAAATTCACCTGGGCGTTCCGGCTGTCAAATTATTGCTCCATCCTTATTGGTGCAGCCCCCGAGGTC
>JBNKVZ010000107.1:0-15851 GCA_050299455.1 Thalassospira sp. | reverse complement strand
TAATGACACCAGGGCGGTACGGGGTGCGCCCAGTGAAACCATGCTGAATTCATTCACGCCCGACCAATAGGATTCATTGGTGACGTCCTGAATGGTGGCCCGGACCGTGACCGGGGTCTCGGAAATGGTAGTTTTATAGCGCAGGCCCAGATCAAGTGTGGTCCAGTCCGGAATATCCTGCGTGTTTTGGGCGTCGATATATTGTTCAGCGGTATGGGTCACAGTCCCGCTTAATGTAAGCCCTGACACAAAAGGTGTATCCCATTCTGCGGTCAGGTTGGCTTGCATTTTAGGTGTGCCGACCGGGCGATTGCCCCGGGTCGCTGCGCTGCTGGTTTTGGTCAGTTCCGCATCGAGGAACATGACACCGGCCAATAACCGGATATCCGGTGTGACTTCGCCAAAAATGTTCAGTTCCAGCCCGCGATTGCGCTGTTCGGCATCGGAATTATAAACATTGTTAACCGTCTGCCCGGAGGGTTTGGTAATCTGGAACAAAGCGGCACTTCCGCCAATCGTTCCAAAGTCCAGTTTCACACCGGTTTCAATCTGTTTGGCGACATAGGGGGCCATGGCTTCGCCAGCATTTAACGCTGTTGACGGCGCAATATCGCCTTTGCTCAACCCTTCCAGATAATTGGCATAGACCGACATATATTCTGTCGGTTTTACGACAAGTCCGACCATTGGCGTGACAACACTGTCGTTATAATGGGATGTTCGCTGGTTGGTCGTACGATCATAATTGTTTGATTCAATCGATTGATGACGCGCGCCTAATGTCAACTTCACCTGGTCGTCCCAAACCGACATGGTATCGGCAAGTGCGACGCCCGTCAGGTCCGTTTCGGAAAGCTTTGGTTTTGACGCCGGGCGTGCTGTAAAGATCGGGGGCACCGACGAGGGATTGTAAATATTCGAGGCCGGGTCAGTACCGGCAAAGTTCCGGCCGTTGTAATAGTTATCGGCATAGTAACTGGTCGAAAAAGTCGCCTCGTGTTTGACCTCAGCTGTCTTGAATTTGCCGCGAATACCCGCATTTGCCGTGATACGGTCGGTCTGAAAGCGAATATAGGACAATGAATCGTCGTCAATATCGCCCGCATTGTTGGTAATAATCGGATAGCCGAACAAACGGTCAACCTTGGTGCGACCGCCACCCACACCGCCAAACAGGGTCAGGTTATCGGCAAGGTCATATTCACCTTTGAGCATGGCAGACTGATCGGTCGCATCGGACCATTGCCAGTCCTGAACGGCATTTTTGCTGCCATCCGGGGCATCGGGCATGGTAACGCCAGCAGTCAGGCGGTATTCGCGAAATGGCGCATCCATATTTTCACGCTGGTCAATCAGATCCAGCGACAGGCGCAAATCCTCGCCTTTGTAATCAAGTGCCAGCGCGCCCAGCGTTGCCTCGCGCGACTGTTTGTCGAGATAGGTATCGCCATTATGGTAGCCGCCATTGAACCGGACGCCAAACTGCTTGTCCTTGCCAAACCGGCGGCTGAAATCGATATTGCCGCCGGCCTGCTCGCCTAGACCATAATCAATGCTGACATGGTTAAGGTCCTTGTCACCCGCACGTTTGGGGACGATATTGATCACGCCGCCCACACCGCCATTGGGTGACATGCCGTTTAACAAGGCAGCCGGGCCTTTCAGCACCTCGATACGTTCGGCAAAGCCTGCTTGCACACGATAATTCGGCGCAACGCCATAGGCCCCGTCCATCGAGATTTCACCGGAATTACCGGTATTCATGTTGAAACCGCGAATTTGATAGGTATCAAGCATCCCGCCGCCGCTATTGGGCGCGCGCACCGACGGATCGTTTTTAATAACATCCGCAATGGTTTGGGCTTGCTGATCCTGGATTTTTTCGCTGGTGTAGCTGGTGATGCTGACCGGTGCATCCATGATATCGGTATTGCCCAGCATACCAAGTTGCCCGCCACTGGCGACCTGCCCGCCGGCATAAACGGGCGGTAAGGCGTCCTGATCGCGGGCGGCCGCGATGCGGATCGGGTCAAGGGTGGTGACATTGCCATTTCCCTCCCCCGCCGCCGGGCTAAGAATGACCAGCGCGTTGTCGCCCGTTTCGCGATAGGAAAAACCGGTTCCCTTGAACAAAATATCCAATGCTTGCATTGGCGACATTGTTCCGCGAATGACCCGGGCATTTTCAATTGCCGGCAGGTCCGACGTATAAGCAATGCGCCACCCCGAAGCCGCGCCAATTTCGGCAATTCCCTGGGCCAAAGACTGCGCGGTGATATCAAAGGAATATTGAGTCCGCTCAACACCCGGTGCTGTCGTGTTTGTTTGCGCATAAGCCGTCGCAGGGACAAACGCCGCAGTGGTAAGCAAAAGTTTTGCCGCAAAGGCATGTATCTTGTTTTTGGTATTGTCGGATCTCAATTTCCCGCTCCAATTATATGTCTCCAAAAGCAGGTCCCCCCTGCTTCTATCTAGACAAACGAACGGGTGATAAAACTCCTCACATCCTCAGCGAAATTTTTTGCGAATTTTTCGCAATCTCAATAAACCACGGTCATCCAGGGTGAAATTTTGACTATGCTGGCATTCAGGGCATCGGCCATTGTTTGCAAGGATCCAGGGATATTTCCCACCGGGAAAGTGCCGGAGATTTTTTGGTCAGCCAGACTGCCCAGCACCAGAATACGCCCATTCTGATAGCGGGCAAATCGGGCGGCAAGGTCCGCAACCCGGACATTTTCAACACTTAACCGCCCCTTTAACCAGGACAGCGCCAATGCCGGATTTACCTGAAGGGGGGATTTCAGGGTGCCATCCATCACGGAAACCTGTTGGCCCGGACCAATTTCGACCATGTCGTTTTTTTGCCAGCCTGCGACCTGAACCCGGCCCTCTTCAACGGTCACGACCGTTCCGGCGTTTTGATGGTCCACACCAAACCGCGTTCCCACTACCCGCACCGACGCCTCGCCAGAGGTGACGGTGAAAGGGTCGCCATGACGTGAAACAACCTTAAAAAATGCTTGTCCACGTAAAAGCGTAACGCTACGGCGTCCACCTTCAAAGTCTGTCGTTACAGCACTATTCGCTGCCAGCGTTAAGACCGATCCATCCGGGAGTTCAAACTGGTTTGTCACATCTGGCCCTGCGACAATATCAGCCTGCAGGTTTTGCAATATCCACGGATTGCTTGACCAGAAGGCGCAAAAGGCAACCAAAAGGACGGCAACCGCCATTCCGATTGAAAAAGGCCGCGCGACAGGTTGTGAAAACGGGGCAAAGAGGCGCTGCCAAAATGTGCGCCGTTGTTTTGCCAGGCGGGCGGCGGGTTGTTCCAGATCTGCCCATAAATGGCGCATTTCCTCAAAGGCGGTCCGGTTTCCATCATCGGCATCCAGCCAGGCCTGAAATTCTGCCTGGTGACGCGCCGACATGGACCTGCCCGCCTGGCGGGCACACCAGATGGCTGCTTCGTCTTTTTGCTGGTCGGTCAATTCGTTATGATGCGACATCGCCTCTGACTATTCCATTCCCGCGGCCACACGCCACCCCAATTGTCTATCGCAACTCTCTCTATAAGTCATAACGATTGGGAAGGAAAATATCCTCATATTTTGTGAGGAAAAGATCAATCGGCGTTGATATGGCCGGCAAGGCGTTCCTGGCAATGTCGCATGGTGCGCGCCAGCTGTTTTTCGACCGCACTTACGGAAATGTCGTATTTTTTGGCAAGTTTGGCATTGGAAATGCCATCGACACGATGGGCTAAAAACATCTCCCGCGCCCGGGGCGAAAGCTCCAGCAGGGCCTTGTCAAGCGCGCCCAATGCTTGCCGCGCTTCGGCATGATCCTGGGGGGAATGTGTTTCTTGCTGTTCCCATAACTGGCTTGGCAACAGGCTTTCCATGGACCGGCTGTGATTACGGATTGACCGGTGATGGTCGATGACTGCGTTTCGCACAGCGGCGTAAAGGACTTTTATATTCTCTTCCTTGGTGCCCACACTGCCATGTTGCATCATCCGCAAATAAACATCCTGAACAAGTTCTGCCGCCACTTCACGGTCCTGCATGCGGCGCACCGCCATTGATAGCAGCCGGCTTCGGTGCTGCTCGAACAGATATGCGAGCGTTCTGGCCCAGAATTTCATTCTTAACACCCACCTGATGGCGTGTAATCGGATGATACGGCACAGCACCTCACCCCACAATTTTAGGGCCTCTAAAGCGATGCCGGACGCAAGCTATCAGTAATGATAATCATTTTCAATATCAAGAATTGATAATGCCACCAGATATCGCCTTGTGGTTCAAAAAGGCAGTTTGCCCTTTGGCAAAAACCGGGGCGTATTTTACAGCAAAGCTGCAAACAGGCATAAAATCCGTAGAACGGCGTGTCTTGTGCTTGACATGAACAGTTGCTGCTTTGCACAACAGGACTTGGTCCGTCACGAAAGCCCCTATCATAGGGGATAGTATATGATTATAATAATACTATCCCTTCGCGTAGTGATACAAATGTCCCTGTCACCTTCAGACCCAAGGCTCGTAGAATGGAAATAAAGTGGCTTGAGGATTTTGTGTCGCTGGCCCGGACACGCAATTTTTCGCGTTCATCCGAAGAACGCAATGTGACCCAACCGGCATTCAGCCGCCGTATTCGTGCCTTGGAAAACTGGATTGGCACCGATTTGATTGATCGGCGCACCTATCCGATCACCCTGACCGAAGAAGGCCGCCTGTTTCGCGATACTGCGGAAACTGTTTTGCATGATATTTACCATGATCGCGCGCAGTTTCATCAAATCCAGCATACCGGCCGCCCGGATATCCGCATTGCGGCGGCCAGCACGCTCAGCATCAGCTTCATCCCCAATTGGCTAAGGCAGGTTCAGCAAGTGATCGGGCCTTTTACCAGCCATATCATGACCGAAAATTTCCATGACATGGTGCGTCATCTGGCGGATGGAGACATTGATTTTGTCTTGCAATATTGCAGCACCAAGGCCCCGGTGCTTTTTGATACCACCCAGTTTCGCGCCATGACGCTTGCCAGTGAAAATATGATCCTGGTTGCCCCGACAGATGAGCACGGCAATGCTGTTATTCATCCTGATCAGGAAGGGGAAATTCCCTATGTCGGCTATTCAAAGAATGGCTATTTTTCCGAGATCGAGGCGATGATTTTCAGTCAGAACCCGACCACCCGGAAAAAGATCAAACGTATTAGCGAAAGCCCGACATCGGAATTCGTCAAGCGCATGGCCATTGAATTTGGCGCCTTGACCCTGGTGCCGGAAAGCTGCGCCCGGACAGAACTTGCCCGGGGCGAACTGATTGAAATCGATGCCACCAACTGGCGTCACGCCCTTGATATTCAAATTTATCGCAAGGCAGATACCAAACGGTCGGTTACCCGCAAATTATGGGATGCCCTGGCCGATATCACCGGACCCGACGCAAAACATGACGGGCCCGGGTAATATTGCTACCTCTCAGGCGGGTGTTTCATCGCTATAAATATAGGTTTCGAACTGCCCTTCCTCGGTGACAACACCACGATACATGCCTTCGCTGTTCATCGGCATGACAACATTGCCCGCACCATCCACGGCGATCAAACCGCCGGAACCATCATTTTTGCCAAGATCTTCCATCACGACATGCTCTGCCGCGTCGGCCAGGCTTTGCCCGGTATGGCGCATGCGGGCTGAAATTTCGTGAGCGGCACAATACCGGATAAAGACTTCGCCATGCCCGGTGGCCGACACCGCACAGGTGGCATTATCGGCAAATGTGCCTGCCCCAATCACGGGGGTGTCGCCAATGCGGCCGGGGGCCTTGGCCGTCATCCCGCCGGTCGAGGTTGCAGCGGCCACCTGCCCGTTAATGTCGCGGGCAACCGCGCCAACCGTTCCATGACGGCGGGCGGGGTCATCACTTTCCAGGCCCTGTGCGCGCAATTTAAGCGTTTCCTGCAAGGCATTCCAACGGGCATCGGTGTGGAAATAGTCTGCCTCTTCGATGGGCAAACCAGCCTTTTTTGCAATTTCAAGTGCCGCATCCGCACCGAAAAACACATGGTCGGAATGATCCAGAACCTCGCGGGCCAAACGGACAGGGTTACGCGGCCCGCAAACCCCTGCAATCGCCCCGACATTGCGATTTGTGCCTTCCATCACGGCGGCATCCATTTCATGCTTGCCATCGCTGGTAAAAACAGCACCCCGTCCGGCGTTGAATAACGGGTTGTCTTCCAGGGCGCAAACGGCCTCCACCACGGCATCTGTGGCGGATCCCCCGTTTGAAAGAACGGCATAGCCGGCCTCGAGCGCGGTTTTCAAACCGGCATGATACGCCGCTTCTTTTTCGGCGGTCATTTTGCTGCGCAAAATAGTTCCTGCGCCGCCATGAACGGCCAGTGAAAAGCGATGTGTCATGTGAATGCTCCGGGTTGGAAAATAAAAAAACGAACAAAGTGAATGCGCGCATATTATGGCAGTCACATGGGCTGGCAAGGGCCGGTTTGTGGGTCATTTCGCAGACTCATACCCTGTCGGCATAGAGTTTTTGGCCGGAAAAAAGAGCATTTCGCATAAAGCGAACTGGCGTCAAAGTTTCTACCCAGGTCGTTTCGCACCTGCGAAAACAAAGGATTGACGAAAACTATGCAATATCGGCATAGATGTTGCCAAAACAGCTTTGGAAGAAGCTGTCACTGATGTTTAACGTTCGCGGACAAGCAAAAAACCTAAACGGCAAACGATACCGTGACTGAGTTTCAGGGAATATTGAATGGCTGAACAAACGCGCCCGACACTGTTATCCGTCCGCAACCTGACTGTTGCCTTTGGCAATGATAATGCCCCTGTCACGGCTGTTAAGGGCCTGGACCTTGACGTTTACAAAGGTGAAACCGTCGCCATTGTGGGTGAGTCTGGCTCTGGCAAGTCTGTTACGGCACTTTCCCTGATGCGCCTGATCGAATTTGGCAATGGCAAGATCACTGACGGATCGATCAATTTGTTGCTGCGCAGCGGTAAAACCGTTGATGTGCGGACCCTGGATGACGAAAACGCCCGTACCCTGCGGGGCGACGAAATCTCAATGATTTTCCAGGAACCGATGACCTCGCTTAATCCGGTCTTCACCATTGGTGAACAGTTGATCGAGGCGATTGCCACCCACCAGAACAAGTCACGCAAAGAGGCTGCCAAGGTTGCAATCGAGGTTTTGGAAAAAGTCCGCATTCCCGATGCGACCAATGTGATGAAGCGCTATCCGCATCATCTTTCGGGCGGGATGCGTCAACGTGTGATGATTGCGATGGCGCTTTCATGCCGCCCGCAATTATTGATTGCCGATGAACCGACAACGGCGCTGGACGTCACCATTCAGGCCCAGATTTTGCGCCTGATCCACGATTTGCAAACCGAAAACAGCATGTCGGTGCTGTTTATCACCCATGATATGGGGGTGGTTTCCGAAATCGCCGACCGTGTAATCGTGATGTATCACGGTGAAAAGGTCGAGGAAGGCAAGGTCAAGGACGTTTTTGCCAATCCGCAGCACCCCTATACCAAGGCGCTGTTGCAGGCTGTGCCCCGCCTGGGGTCGATGAAGGGCAGCGACCTTCCCAAACGGTTTGCCATTCCGGGCAAGGAAGTGATTGAAGATACCACACCGCCCGCCGTGATTGATTATTCAAAGCCGCCTTTGTTGTCGGTGCGTGAATTGACCACGCATTTCGACATTAAGGAAGGGTTGCTTAGCAAGACCACCAAGCGCGTACATGCTGTTGAAGGTATCGACCTTGATATTTGGCCCGGTGAGACGTTGGGTCTGGTGGGAGAGTCCGGTTGTGGCAAATCCACAACGGGGCGTTCGATCCTGAAACTGGTGCAGTCGCGCTCTTCCCGCCTGCTGTTTGACGGCCAGGACATGTCGTCCATGTCCACCCCGGATTTGCAAAAGCTGCGCTGCCAGATCCAGTTTGTCTTTCAGGACCCGTATGCGTCGCTTAATCCGCGTTTGACCGTTGGGTATTCGATTTGTGAACCAATGCTGATTCACAAGCTGGAAACACCAAAATCGGCAATGGATCGTGCGGTATGGCTGCTAGAACAGGTCGGTCTTTCGGCGGACCATGCCAAACGCTATCCGCATGCCTTTTCTGGCGGGCAACGCCAGCGTATTGCGATTGCCCGCGCGCTGGGCACCAATCCGAAAATGATCATCGCGGACGAGGCAGTTTCGGCCCTTGACGTGTCGGTACAGGCGCAGGTCGTTAATTTGATGATGGATTTGCAGCAGAAATTTGGCCTGGCCTGGCTATTCATTTCGCATGATATGGCCGTGGTTGAACGGGTCAGCCATCGCATTGCGGTGATGTATCTGGGGCAAATTGTTGAAACAGGCCCCCGGCGCAATGTGTTTGAACAGCCTGGCCACGCCTATACCCGGCGCCTGATGGATGCGGCCCCCATTCCCGATCCGGAATTCCGGATTGAAAACCGGCCGCTCATCACGGGCGAAGTTCCCAGCCCGATCCGCTCTATTCACAATCCTCCTGCCCGGCTTGCCTTGCAGGAAATTTCCCAGGGACATTTCGTTGCGGCGGAATGAACGTCCAGTTTTTCAACATTTAACAACAAAAAACGAACACTCAGATCAGCAAAGAGGCATGAATACATGAAACATTTGAAGAATGCAGTTCTTGGCGCAACCATGCTTGCAGGTGCCTTTGGCACCGTGCATGCCGCCCAGGCCGCCGATCTTTCTATCGCGCTGAACCAGATTATTCAGGGTCTGAACCCGCAGGATTCCAACTACAATGTTGATTATTCTGTCGCTAACGGCATTTATGAACGCCTGATCGCATTTGATGGCGACATGAAACTGGTTCCGCAGCTGGCAACCAGCTGGGAAGGCAGCCCCGATGCCAAGACCTTTACCCTGAAGTTGCGCAAGGGTGTCAAGTTTCAGGACGGGACAGATTTTAATGCTGCTGCTGTCAAGTTCAACCTGGACCGCCTGGCCGATCCGAGCGTAAACCTGAAAAAACACAGCCTGTTCAAACTGGTTGATTCGGTTGAAACACCCGATGACTATACCGTGGTGATCAAGCTGAAAAAGCCGTTTGGCGCCATGATCAATACCCTGGCCCATCCCTCGGTGGTGATGGAAAGCCCGGCCGCGATCAAGAAATACGGCAAAGACATTTCCAAGCATCCGGTTGGTACGGGTCCGTTCAAGTTTCAGGAATGGGTCCCGGGCGAAAAGATGGTTGTTGTCAAGAATGACAATTACTGGGATTCAGAATGGCCGAAGGTCGACAAAGTCACCTTCTATCCGGTTGCAGAAAACGGCACGCGCGTTTCGATGCTGATGTCTGACGAAGTTCAGTTCGTGCCGATCCTGCCGGCAGAGCTGATGAAGCGTGTCAGTGAATCCGACAAATACGAAGTGCTTGAAAAGCCGGGCATTACGGTTTGGGTCATGGCCATGAACATGATGCGCAAGGAATTCAAGGACGTTCGCGTTCGCGAAGCCTTCAACCTTGCCATTGATAAAAACGCCTTCGCACAGGTGGTTTATGGCGGTCACGCCATCGTGCCAGACTCCCCGATTGCCCCGGCAACGCAGTTCCACGCCACCCAGACCCCGGCCCTGACCACCGATGTTGCCAAGGCCAAAGAACTGATGAAAGAAGCCGGCTATGGCGATGGTTTCTCGATCAATCTTTGGGCACGTAACAACTCGACCGAAGTGCGTATGTTGCAGTTCATCAAACAGCAGCTTTCGCAGATCAATGTTAAGGTTGATATCGTTCCGCTTGAAGGTGCGACCCGCGCTGAAAAGCTGTTTGGTTCCAGCGTAACCCCGGAAACCGCCGGATTTGACACCGTGATTGGTGGCTGGTCGCCGTCAACCGGTGATGCCGACTGGCATCTGCGCCCGGTTTATTCGACCGAAGGCTGGATTCCGAACATGTATAACGAAGCGTTTTATTCCAACCCGACTGTGGACAAGGCGATCAGCGATGGTCTTGAAACCGCAGACCCGGCAAAACGTGCAGCAGCATATGAAATCGCCCAGAAGCAAATCTGGAAAGATAAGCCGGTTGTGTGGCTGGCCATCAATAATGCCCTGGCAGGTCGCAAAAAAGGCCTGACCGGTGCGTTCCCGATGCCGGACGGCACCATGCAATATGCCCATGCCGCGTTTGAAAAATAAGCCCGCCTGAAACTCCCGGCCCGGTAATATCATTCGGTATTACCGGGCCGCCGACACCAAGAGCACCAAATGGTTCAATATTTCCTGCGACGGCTTTTTGCGTTAATCCCGGTTCTTTTTCTGATTTCGATATTCGTTTTTCTCTTTGTCCATGCGTTGCCGGGCGACCCTGCCCGTGTGCTGGCAGGCGATAATGCCACATTGGAAGAGGTAGAGACGGTTCGTCGGACGCTTAACCTGGATGCGCCGCTTTATCAGCAATATTTCAAGTTTATCGGCAATATCCTGAGTGGCAATCTGGGCATCTCCCTGCGTACTCACGAGCCGGTAACAACCATGATCGGCCGGGCCTTTATGCCCACAGTCTGGCTGGCGCTGTGTTCGCTGGGATGGTCGGTTTTGTTTGGGCTGATTTCCGGTGTGGTTTCGGCTGTCAAACGCGGCAGCATCGGTGACCATGCCGGTATGTTTGCCGCCGTTTCAGGTATTTCCATGCCGCCCTTCTGGCTGGGTCTGCTGTTAATGCAGTTTTTCTCGGTCAAGCTTGGCTGGTTTGGCACCAGTGGCTTTGATAGCCCATCCGACCTTATTTTGCCCTCGATTACGCTGGGTGCCGGTGTGGCTGCCATCATGGCGCGCTTTACCCGCTCTGCCGTGATTGAAGTTGTGCGCGAAGATTACATTCGTACCGCACGCGCCAAGGGCCTTACCGAAAAAATTGTGATCTGGAAACACGCCCTGCGAAATGCCCTGATCCCGGTTGTGACAATGGCTGGCCTGCAATTCGGCTTTTTGCTGGGCGGCTCCATTGTGATCGAACAGGTGTTTCGCTGGCCGGGCATGGGGTCCTTGCTGCTCGATGCGATCCGTTTCCGTGATTACACCGTTGTTCAGGCCGAGATCATGATCTTCTCGCTTGAATTTCTGCTGATCAATCTGTTGGTTGATGTCCTTTACGGGCTGATCAACCCGAAAATTCGCTATAGCTAGGATACCGTCATGACGCAACAACCTGAAATCGTCATTGATGCGGCCCCGGCCCCCGACGAGGCAGCGACCAGCCCGTTCAAGGAATTCTGGAAACGGTTTGCCAAACGCAAAGTCGCGCTGGCAGCAGGCCTGTTTCTGTTGCTGATGTATGTTCTGGCGTTTCTGGCCCCGGTTATTTTGCCGTTCGGCCCGGACAGCTTTGACTATATGAACACGCTGCAACCGCCCTCTGCCCTCCATTGGGCCGGAACCGATGAATTTGGCCGCGATATTTTTGCCCGTTTGATGAATGGGGCAAAATTGTCGATGTTTATTGGCTTTACATCGGTATCTGTCGGCGCTGTGGTGGGTGTTCTGGCCGGGCTTTTTGCCGGGTATTATGGCGGTTGGCTTGATGCCTGCACCATGCGCGTCTCTGACGTGCTGTTTGCCTTCCCTGGCATGTTGCTGGCCATTGGTATTGTCGCCATTCTCGGCCCGGGCCTGACCAATGTGATTGTGGCTGTGGCCATTTTCAGTATTCCTGCCTTCGCCCGAATTGTGCGTTCCGGTACGCTGGCCCACAAGGAAAGCACCTATGTGGAGGCTGCGCGCGCCGCCGGTGCGTCTGACTTCATCATCATGTTCCGTCATATTCTGCCCGGTGTTCTGGGTGCGGTGATTGTGTATTTCACCATGCGTATTGGCACCTCGATCCTGACGGCGACCAGCCTGTCCTTTTTGGGGCTGGGTGTGGAACCTTCCACGGCGGAATGGGGTGCCATGCTGTCGACCGGGCGTGATTACATGATGGCGGGTGAATGGCACCTGACCCTGTTCCCGGGGCTTGCCATTTTCATTACCGTCTTATCATTCAATATTTTGGGCGATGGCTTGCATGACGCACTCGACCCGAAACTTGACAGGGAATAAGCTGCAACCACGCGGCAGAATAACATGACATTGCAATTTCGCGACAGCTTGTCGCCTGGTGACTGGTGGGTGCACCCGACCGGGCAAAAAAACCTGATTACCGATGTTCCTGGCGTGACGGTCGGCCACACAACCTTTAATCAAGGGACGACCGCGCGCACGGGTGTAACCGCCATTTTGCCACATGGGGGCAATCTGTTTGACCGTCCGGTCCATGCTGCCTCTGCTGTGTTAAATGGCTTTGGCAAAAGCATCGGCCTTGTTCAGCTTGACGAACTTGGTGAAATCGAAACGCCGATTGTCCTGACCAATACATTTGGTGTTGGGGATTGTGGCAAAGCCCTGATCAAGCGGGCCATTCGCCAAAATCCGGCGATTGGCCGCAAAACCGCAACGGTCAATCCGTTGGTTCTGGAATGTAATGACGGCATCGTCAATGATATCCAGGCCTTTCATGTGACCGAGGACATGGTGGACCGCGCGATTGACGAGGCCAGCGATCATTTTGATCAAGGCGCTGTTGGTGCCGGTACGGGCATGAAAACGTTTGGTTTTGCCGGTGGTATTGGCTCCGCCTCGCGCCAGGTTAAGATAGAGGATAAATCCCGCTATCATCTTGGTGCGCTGGTGCTGTCCAATTTCGGTCAGAAATCCGAATTGCGGGTTTTGGGCAAAAAATATTCGGCATTCAACCCTGCCCACCCGGATGCCCAGGATAAAGGTTCCATCATTATCGTTTTGGCAACCGATGCCCCGTTGGATTCCCGCCAGCTTGGCCGGATTTGCAAACGCGCCGGTGCCGCCCTGGGACGGATGGGCAGTTTTTGGGGTCATCAAAGCGGTGACATTGCCATCGCCTTTTCCACGGAAAACAGCCATTCCCGTTCCGGCTCCATGCGCTATGAGGCAACCCGGCTTGCGGAAAACAGCATGAATGTCTTTTTCCATGCAGCCGTGGAAGCCGTGGAAGAAGCGGTGCTCAATGCCATGTGGTTTGGCCGCGCAAGCGTGGGATATACCGGTAAAACCCTGCCCGAATTTCAGGCATTCGTGACCCAGGCGGGCTAACCCCCGTTTCGCCACAACACATTAAAGGGCCCTGACATGATGTCAGGGCCCTTTAACGATTTCAGCATGATCGAGAATAAACCGGTTATTGCATACCCGCAATCATCAGCGACAGGGCGGAAATAACCCCGATTGCGGTCGCGTGGCTTTTGGCTTGGAAGCAAACCGTATGTGCGTCCGTCCGTTCCATGATCGGCAGGAGTGCGGCGGCATCGGCATAAAGCGATTTATGGAACCGCACCGCCACATCAAGCGGCACATGGCACGGGGCTTCGACTTTTGCGGTTGCCGAATTGGTCACCGCGTCAGTGACTTCACGGCGGATCAGTTCACGCGATCGAATTGGCGAGAGGCTATTGGCGGCATGCGCGCCCAGGGCTTCCTTGACGATAATCCGGCGTGCGCTGGGGAACTGATCGGCAATTTCCTGTGCCAGGCAATCATCGCCGCTGACGGCCAGCAAGGGCACACCAATTTCGGCGGCATATCCGCCAAACAAGGTCGGTTCGCCCGCGCGAATGCCATCGATTTCAATTGAATGAAACGCCATGCCACTAACGGTATGGGCCATCACACCACTATTGGAGGCCGCCCCATGATAACCGATTAAAACAACACCATCATGGTTTTCATCGATCCCCTGAATCATCGACAGGGGGCGGGGTTTGCCCGAAACAAGGCGAGCCCGTTCGTCGAGTTCCTCGGCAATAATATTGCGCATCGGGCCATGAGAATCAGCAACCACAACTTCTGTCGCCCCCCCATCAAAGGCGCCGGCAATGGCGGCATTGGCTTCTTGTGTCATCAGGCGACGGGCAACTTCATATTCCGGGTTGCCGCGACGACCCTGAATCGTCTCGTTAACACCTGCAACCCCTTCAATATCAACCGATATCATTATTCGCATTTTAATCTCCGCGCCATATTAGGTTTTTCAGCAAAACCCTAAAGCCTGACAGCAAAGTACTTCCAATGCCTATTTAACATGATATATACCGCAAAATTGTGACCGTCCGTCATTCCGTTTAAACACAGCGGAGTGTTTATGGGGAAAAATGACGCTTTTTATTGCAGAACATCTCATCCAGATGCCGCGGCATCGTTCCCGATGGTTGATTTTTTGGCACATAAATACAACAGCGCCGTTGCGTAAAAACCGACACGTTGGGCGGCCCAGCCTCCACAAAATTCCAAATATTTCATAAAATTACATCATTTTTCGGAAGAATTCTAAAACATCATCCTATATCATTGGGTGATTGATACATCTTTGGTATATCACTGCGATATAAGCCAATGCTTATAGTTACTATCCTTTAGGGGTAGTTATATTGCTTTTTATACAAGCATGATCAAACGAAATTAACGCGAAACTGGCAGAAACCGGCTTTGCTTAAACGATCCCACACATTTCCGGAGCAAGACGGGATGAACTTTCTTAAAAATATCAAAATCGCCTATAAAATTTCAGCAGGATTTGGACTAACTCTGATCCTTCTTCTTGCTGTCGCAATTATTGGCGTTCTGGCATTACAGTCAGGTGACAAAAATTTCAACCGGTACCAACTTATTGCCAATCAATCCAATTTGGCAAACGAGATGCTGACCAATATTCTCGATACGCGGCTTGTTGCGCGCCTGTATAAAGATGAACCGACACAGGCATTAGCCGACCGCGCCTTGAAAAATATGCAACATGCCATTGATCTTGGCGATCAACTTCAGGATCTGATTGTCTCTCCTGCAAGGGACCGGATGGTTGGTGCGATCAAAACCGACATCAACACTTTTGTTTCCCAATTTAACAACCTTTTGACCCTGAAAAACCCGGCAGAACAGGAACGCCTGTTGACCGATAAAATTCGCCCGACCGGCGGAAAGCTTAGAAAAAGCCTGGAGCAATTCACAAATACCATCAGCGACGAACAAGACGCGCTGGGTGACCGTATTGTTGTGGAAAATCAGCAAGGCATCGTTGTTGGCGAAATTGTCGCTGCAATTGCCGTTATTTTCGGGATCGCGGCCGCCTGGGTCATTGGCGCGGGTATTTCAGGCCCGATCGTAAAAATTACCGATGCCATGCGATTGCTGTCAGACGGTGACAAAACCGTTGAAATTCCGGGTGAAGACCACAAGGACGAAATTGGCGAGATGGCCGCCGCCGTTGTTGTTTTCAAAGAAAACATGATCAAGGCGGAAGAGCTTGCGGCAGAAGAAATCAAGGCGCAAAAACGCCGCGAAGAACGTGCCAAGTTAATTGACAAACTGACCAGTGATTTCGATGCCGACGTATCGGCTGTTTTAAGAACAGTTGCATCCGCTGCAACCGAAATGCAGGCAACCGCCACCTCGATGACATCAACCGCCGAAGAAACCAGCCGTCAGTCAACCGCGGTTGCCGCTGCGGCCGAACAGGCATCGAACAATGTTGAAACCGTGGCCGGTGCCTCGGAAGAACTTACCGCCTCTATTGCGCAAATCTCCCGGCAGGTTGGTCAGTCTGCCCAGGTTGCCAATAAGGCCGTTGCCGAAGCAGACCGGACCAACACCCAGGTCCGTGGTCTGGCCGAGGCCGCACAGAAAATTGGCGACGTTGTTGGCCTTGTCAGTGACATTGCCGCGCAGACCAATCTTTTGGCCCTGAAC
>JBNKVZ010000106.1:0-15877 GCA_050299455.1 Thalassospira sp. | reverse complement strand
GCTGGAGCAACTGGCAAACTGGCTAGCCAAGCCGCAGCATCTGAAAATCACGCTCACACCGAAAGAGCCGGTGCCGTTTGCCTATCTGATCAACAGCCGCGTTCCGCCGGCACCCCCGGTTCTGGCAGAAACCTTTGGCCTGAAAATTCTTGCCAATGATGCCATCACCAAGTCGGCAAACTAAAACCCGAAATCACCACAGCATAAAGGCCAGGGTCATTCCTGGCCTTTTCTCGTTTCAGGCAAAGCGCGCAGGCTGGCCTTCACCAGAACCCGGGTAACAATTTCGACAATCCCCTTAATTGCGATCCGTAACCGATATTGCGTTAAACACGGCCAGTTTGTCGGGATTACGATGGAAAAACACATGATCGATCCCGTCAGGCGCAAGCGAAACAGTCATGGCGGTATCCGGGACACCGTTAATTGAAAACAGCAGCCAGCTTTCGGCCCCCGTTTCAACCTGCGTCAGCCTGGCATTGACAAGGTTCTTGCGCCAGATCCCGGCGAAAAAGCGCGCAATACGATCCGCCCCCAACAGAATATTGATACTGACAAGGGCCTTGCCACCGCCATCACCTTGCAAAATGACATCCGGTGCCAGACATTCGGCAATCCGGTCTGCCCGGCCTGATTGCAAGGCCTCGACAAAACCGGCCAGGTCATTGGCAGTCAGCCGCTTGGTTCCCGTTTCTCTGGATGCTCCCTGTGCTCCCGGTATTGCCTGCGTTGCCGGCGCTGCATCTGCAACGGCCTTTACCGTTTCCGGCCCTTCCGCCGCCTCCTCACAACGTGCCACACCGTCCATCTTTCGCCGGGCCCGAAACAGAATTTGCCGGGCATTATTGGGCCTGTTGCCCAACACATCGGCAATGGCGGCATGGTCCCAGTCAAAAACATCGTGCAACACCAGCGCAATGCGTTCCTGCGGCGACAATTGATCCAGCATGACCAAATAAGCCTGCGACAGATAGGCTTGGTCGACCAGCCTGTCTTCGCCTTCACGCGAAAACGGATTTACCCAAGGTTCAGGCAGCCATTGCCCCACGTAATTTTCCCGCCGCCGCCGGGCTGATTTCAAAATATCCAGGCACAGATTTGAACATACCCGCACCAACCAGCCGGTCGGATCTTTCAGGTTGGCACGATCGGCCTGGTTCCAGCGCAGCCAAACATCCTGAACCGCATCTTCGGCATCGGCATAACTGCCCAGAAACCGAAAGGCCAGGGCAAATAAACGCGGGCGGTGCTGTTCAAAAATCGCCGTCGACATGGCTTTTATTCCCGCTTTCAAACGCAAAATTCGGCGCGGACCAAGTGACGCACACCCGACCCGCACCGCGTATTTTCCATCAATGACCGTTCTTATGCAAAAGGATGCTGTGCAATCCCCAATCGGTTCCAGGCATTGATCAGGGCAATCGCCATTGTCAGCTCGGAAATTTCCTCGGGCGAGAAACAGGCCTTAAGGGCGGTGAAACTCGCATCAATCTCGGTCGTATCGGCAGCCAAAGTCAGCTTTTCCGACCAATCCAGCGCCGCGCGTTCATCGGGTTCAAAATCGCGGGCATTGCGCCAGGTCGCCAACATGTCGATCTTCTCAACCGCCCCGCCTTGTTTGAGATACGCATCACGGTGCATGCGCAAACAAAACGAACAGCTATTTATCTGCGATACCCGGCATTTGACGATTTCAACCAGCATCTTGGTCAGGCTGGTATGTGTCTCAAACACTGTCGAGGCATGATACAGGCCTTTAAAAAGCTCGGGGCTGGTTTGGGCAAAGTCAAAACGGTTCATTTTCGTCCTCCATCTTACATCTCGCGATTTCAAAATCACGCTCTGCAAACAGGACGAAACAGCACTGGCATTTGTTACAGGTGCCATGCTTTTTTAGGAATTTATCAGATCACCGCATTTGCCGTTACCTGAAGGCCATCGTTGCAACAGGCACAAAACAAGCCTTATCGCGCGATGCCCTGACCAGGATTTATCACAACATCGCCGACGTTAAGCCGGTTCCAAGAACGGCCCCAAGAACCGGCTTATCTAGTTTGATCGACATTGCCCTATGGTCAAAAAGGATTACGCAAATCCAGATAGGCGCAAGGCATGCGCCAGTGATGGATGCAGCACCCAATGCCAGTCTTCGCTGTCCATTTGGGTGCCTTCGGCAAGGGTGAAAATCGCGGCGAGATAGTCGCTGACATCGGCCTTGCAATGCGGCAGCCCGGCAGCAAGGGCAATTTTGCGGCCAAGACGACCATATTTTTTATGTCCGATCCGCGACCCGAAATGCCCGGCAGCAGCGGCCAGTTCGCTACCGGTTATCCGATGTTCCGGTGCATGCAGATGGGCGCGCAGCATATCGCGTTCACAACTCGATAACGCAACAAGTGCCAAGGCCGCCGCATATTGATCTACCGAACCAACATAAGGCGGTCGGGCCTCATCATCGGTCACGATTGGGAAGACAGAATCATCCACATGGCTAGAACCGGCAACGGGAGTTGAATACAGCATGGGTTTCCTCCTGATACGGAAATCAACCGATTATTTCCAGGGCATCAGGGCCGGTTGTATCCCTGCGTCCCGCCAGGCAGGCTCTTGCGGCCTGTCATCTTCACGTCCACAACGCACATCAACGTCATTGGACGTAAACAACGTAAATCTGTGGCTGGATTCAGATATGGTGCTGTGAACGGCAGATGCAAATGTTCTGCCGTCACCATGCGTTCTTATTCATGCGTTCTTATTCATGCCCGGGTTTGGTGAAAACGAACTGCCCAACCCGCATGCCACCACCGCCCTCGCCCGCGTCAAAGGCATTAATGCAGCCGGCCAGGTAAAATTCCCACATCCGCTTGAACTCGGTATCGTATTTTTCCGGGTCCAATTGGTCCTGAATGGCGCGGAAATTGTCCCGCCAGGCGATCAAGGTGCGGGCGTAATTTTCACCGGCATGAAAATGGCAGGCCTCGACATCAAGATCGGCCATTGCCGCGGCCTCAATCACCTCATGCACGGCCGGAATATACCCGCCGGGAAAAATATAACGATCAATCCAGGGCGAGGTAAAATCGAACCGGCGTTTGATAATGGTATGGATCACCGCCCGTCCGCCCGCCTTGAGCAACCGGGCAATCTGTTCGAAATAGGTTTTGAATTGCGGGCGGCCCACATGTTCAAACATGCCCACCGACACCACACGGTCATAACGGCCATGATTGGCTTCGGCAAACACCCGGTAATCCTGCAAATGATAATCCAGCCCTTCATGGAAATCGGCTGGTAATTCGGCCTTGCGTTCCAGTGCCCAGTTATATTGCTCGGTCGAGAGGGTAATACCGTGAACTTCAGCCCCGGTTGTGCGGCGGATAAACCGGCTTAACCCGCCCCAGCCACAGCCAACATCAACCACACGCGTGTTGGGATCGGTAATTTGCAGGCGGTCCGTGGTCAGTTGCATTTTATGCTGCTGGGCTTCGGCCAGATCCCGCGCGCCGTCATCCCAAAAGGCGCAGGAATATTGCATATCGGCATCCAGAAACCGGGTATAAAGGTCATTGCCGATATCATAATGATGGCGCACCCGGCGCGAGGCCGCCTCGACCGAGGTAAATTGTGCAATACGGAATTTAAAAGCCTGCAGCTTTTCGATCAGCAGGCCAAAATTACTGCTGGAATGCCCCCCATCAAAATTAAGCCGCAAGACCCTGATCAGGTCTTCCAGCTCGCCAGAGGTGACATCAATGCCCTCCTGCATATAAACTTCGCCAAAACCCGGGTCCGGGCTCAGGGCCATTTTTACGGCATTGGTCCAGTTTGGCAGGGTCATGGTCGCACGCGGTTCACCGCCGTCACCCAGCGCAACCTCGTGACGGTCATTGACGCGCACAACAAGCGTGCCGCGCGTAACATGTTCGCGAAAGAAATCGAGGACTTTCCTGTCAGTCCAATTCAAAGTCATTGGGTACGTCATAGCCGTCCTTCTCAAGCCGGTAATGCGATAGCCCCCAAAATTACAAAATATCGGGCGATATTTTGTAACCCCCGCGTAATATAGTGACATATTTCACTACAATCTCAAGCGGTAAAAACCCAAACCATCCTTGCGCAACGCCGCAGAAAGCCTTACATCTCGCCCAGCTTACCGGTCGGCCGACGGATATTTTGCCGAATTGTCAATTCTAATGATCACGGCTTGTCCCGGTCCGAACCAAAACAGAAAGAGGCACTTGATGGGTTACAAAATCGCCGTTGTTGGCGCCACTGGCAATGTCGGCCGCGAAATGCTCAACACCCTGGCAGAACGCAATTTCCCCGCCGAGGAAATCTTTGCCCTGGCATCGTCGCGTTCCATCGGACGGACCGTGTCCTATGGCGATGACGACCTGACCGTACAGGACGCCGCCCGCTTTGATTTCTCCCAGGTTGACATCGCGCTGTTTTCGGCAGGCGGCAGCACGGCAAAAACGCTGGGCCCCAAAGCAGCCGAAGCAGGCTGTGTTGTTATTGACAATTCCAGCTACTGGCGCATGGAACCGGGCGTTCCGCTGATCGTCCCCGAGGTCAATGGCGATGCCCTGGCGGGATACGCCAAGAAAAACATCATCGCCAATCCCAATTGTTCGACCATTCAAATGGTGATGGCGTTAAAACCGCTTCATGACCTGCAACCGATCAAACGCGTGGTCGTATCGACTTATCAGTCGGTCTCGGGGGCCGGGCGGGCCGCAATGGATGAACTGTTTAACCAGACGCGCGGCATTTACGTCAATGACCCGCCCCTTAAGGAACAGTTCACCAAGCAGATCGCCTTTAACGTCATCCCGCATATTGATGAATTCATGGATGATGGCGCGACCCGCGAAGAATGGAAAATGACCGCCGAAACCCGCAAAATCCTTGACCCCGACGTGGCGGTACATGCCACCTGTGTCCGGGTGCCGGTTTTTGTCGGCCACGGCGAAGCGGTGAATATCGAATTTGAAATGCCCGTCACCGTCGAGGAAGCCCGCAAGGCGCTGAAAGCCTTTCCGGGGATTTCCGTAATCGATTATCGCCAGGATGAAGGCTATGTCACCCCGCAGGAAGTTGCCGGGGAAGACAGCGTGTTTATTTCCCGCATCCGCAAGGACCCGAGCATTCCCAATGCCCTGTCGCTGTGGTGTGTCAGCGACAATCTGCGCAAAGGGGCTGCGCTTAACGCGGTTCAGATCGCCGAATTGCTGGTTTCGGATTATCTGCCCAAGAAATAAAACGATCTTGCAGGCAAGAAAATCCAACAGGGTCGCCCATGCCGGCGGCCCTGTTGTTTTATGACCTTCCATCAAGGCGGGATTAATCCTACCATTTAAAACGCTGCAAAAATTGAGGCCCCCTGTTTTGGCAGGGACCAAAAATGTCACCGCAGCCCAAAGGCCCAACAAGACCGGAAGACAGGGATGGTAAAACGGACCCGCAAAGAAGCCGCAAGACTGGATGAAGCTGCCCGTGCTGGCTGGCTTTATTATTGTGCTGGCAATACCCAGGATGAAATCGCCACTAAACTGGGTGTTTCGCGCCCGACGGCACAACGCCTGGTCTCCGCCGCGATCAGCGAAGGTTTGGTGAAGGTCCGCCTGGATCACCCGATTGCCCATTGCATGGAACTGGCCGCCCGGCTATGCGACGAGTTCGACCTGGAACATTGCGAAGTCGTGCCGACAGACCCAGCCGCCCCCGATGCCATGTTTGGCATTTCCCAGGCGGCAGCCAACCTGCTGGAACGGGTTTTACAATCCGCTGAGCCGAAAATTATTGCCCTTGGCACCGGGCGCGCCATGCGCGGTATGGTCAATGAAGTGCAACGGATTGATGCCCGCCATCATAAAATCGTTTCCCTGGTCGGCACCATTGCCACCGATGGCGCGGCCAGTTTCTATGATGCCGTGACCGAACTGGCCGATTTAACCCGTGCCCCGCATTATCCATTGTCCATCCCGGTGATTGTGCCAAATGCCGGCCAACGCAAACCGATGCAGGAACAGGCCCCGATGGATAATATCCTGCATCTGGCGGCCCATGCCGATGTGCGATTTGTCGGCATCGGGCAAATGGGCGATGACGCCCCGCTGCTGGTCGATGGTTTTATCACCCCGGCCGAGCTTAAAAGCCTGCAGGATCATGGCGGCATTGGCGAGTTGATCAGTTGGACCTTTGATCAAAACGGTCAAATTCTGGATCATGACGTGAATAACCGCGTTACCAGTGCGCCCCTGCGACGTCCGACACAAAATACAATTGCCGTCGCCAAAGGCGCTAAAAAGGTGACGGCGATTCGCAGTGCAATGGCAGGAAAATTAATTACATCCCTGGTTACAGACGAAGCCACGGCAAAAGCTTTATTGCCGTAAAACAGAAATAATTCCCCCCTATAAATCAAGTCACTACCCCAAACCCGCGGCACAAGTCCGCGGGTTTTTCTATTGCGCCGCACAATCGAATTCGGTTGACAAGGGAGATGTAAATTGAGTGAATGTTCACGTAATGAGCAAATGATCAAAACAAACGACATAGTTTGTTCAACGGGAAAAAGTCCTTTAGGGAGGAAATATGAAACACATCATGGGAGCAGCGTTATGCGCGCTGTTGGCCAGTGGCGTCGCTTTTGGGGCCAATGCCGAAACCAAGCTGACCATCGCCACGGTGAATAACGGTGACATGATCCGCATGCAGAAGCTGACGGATGATTTCACCAGCAAAAATCCCGACATCTCGCTGGAATGGGTGACACTGGAAGAAAACACCCTGCGCCAGCGTGTCACCACCGACATCGCCACCAAGGGCGGCCAATACGACATCATGACGATTGGCACCTATGAAGCGCCGATCTGGGCGAAAAAAGGCTGGTTGGCCCCGCTCGAAAACCTCGGTGCCGATTATGACGTTGACGACATTATGCCCGCGATCCGCTCGGCACTCAGCTACGATGGCAAGCTTTATGCCGCACCGTTTTATGCCGAAAGCTCGATGATGATGTACCGCAAGGACCTGTTTGAAAAAGCGGGCATCGAAATCAATGGTCGCCTCACCTGGGACCAGACCCTGGACATCGCCAAAAAGCTGAATGATCCGGCAAATGGTGTTTATGGCATCTGCCTGCGGGGCAAGGCCGGTTGGGGCGAAAACATGGCCCTGATCACGACAATGGGCAATGCCTATGGCGCACGCCTGTTTAACGAGGAATGGAAACCGGAATTCACCGGACCGGAATGGAAAGATGCCCTTTCGATGTATGTCGATATTCTGGGCAAGTATGGTCCTCCCGGTGCAACCTCGAACGGCTTTAACGAAAACCTGTCGCTGTTTAATGCCGGCAAATGCGCCATGTGGATTGACGCAACGGTTGCCGCCTCCTTTGTAACCAACCCCAAAGATTCCAAGGTTGCCGACAAGGTCGGCTTCACCGAAGCCCCCTGTGCCGTGACCTGCACCGGTGCCAACTGGCTGTGGGCCTGGAACCTGGCGATCCCGTCATCCTCCAAGAAAACCGAAGCGGCTGAAAAGTTTATCTCCTGGGCCACCTCGAAATCCTATATCGAGCTGGTTGCCAGCAAAGATGGCTGGGCGAACGTTCCCCCGGGAACCCGCATGTCGCTTTATAAGAACCAGAAATATCTTGATGCCGCCCCGTTCGCCATCAAGACCCTTGCGGCCATCGACAGTGCCGATCCGATCAACTCAACCCTGAAACCCAAACCCTATGTTGGCGTTCAGTTTGCTGCCATCCCGGAATTTCAGGGGATCGGCACCGTGGTCGGTCAGCAGTTCTCGGCCGCGCTTGCCGGGCAGATCAGCGTGGAGCAGGCCTTGCAAAACGCACAGCAATCCACGGATCGCACCATGCAGAAAGCCGGATATTACTGATTTCGGTTTTCCAATCTGACCTCCTTGACCTGGTAGACTTGGGTGGCGGCACTTCGCCACCCCTTTTCTTCCCGGGTCTGTCAAAGATACTGCAAACGGGGAGCGCATCATGTCGACACGGGCCTCGACCCTGGCCGGGCGCGTTATGTCCGCGCCGTCGATCATCGCCTTGTTTTTGTGGATGATCGTGCCTTTGGGCATGACAATTTACTTCTCATTCCTTCGCTATAACCTGCTGTCACCGGGCATGGAGGAATGGATCGGGTTCGTTAATTACAAATTCTTCCTGACCGACCCCGCCTTTTTCGCCTCCCTGGCCAACACGCTCATTCTGGTGGGCTCTGTTCTGGTCATTACCGTGGTCGGGGGTGTCCTGATCGGCCTTATGCTTGATCAGCCGATTTTTGGCCGTGGCATTTTACGCATTCTGGTGATTTCACCGTTTTTCATTATGCCCACGGTGAATGCCCTGGTCTGGAAAAACCTGCTGATGAACCCGGTATCAGGCTTTTTTGCCTGGATATCGATGTCCCTTGGCCTGGAACCGATCGACTGGTTTACCAACGCCCCGCTCACCGCGATCATTATTATGGTGGCCTGGCAATGGCTGCCCTTTGCCACCCTGATTTTGCTGACCGCCTTGCAGTCGCTTGATCGTGACCAAAAGGAAGCCGCCCAAATGGACGGGGCGGGTCCGATTTCGATTTTCTTTTACATTACCCTGCCCCATCTCAGCCGGGCGATCACGGTTGTGATCCTGATCGAAACCATCTTCCTGCTCAGCGTGTTTGCCGAAATCTTTGTGACCACCGGCGGCGGCCCCGGCCTTGCAACCACCAATATCGCCTTTCTCGTCTATACCCAGGCCCTGCTGCAATACGATGTGGGCGGTGCCTCGGCGGGCGGCATTGTGGCTGTCATTTTGGCCAATATCGTCGCGATCTTTCTGGTTCGCCTCATTGGCAAAAACCTGGACGCATAGGGGGCGACAATGGAAAGCAAATTCAAAACACCTTTCGGACGGCTCGCCTATTCGGTCTTTGCCTGGATCGTCGGCCTTGCCATTTTCTTCCCCATCCTGTGGATGGCACTGACCAGTTTTAAATCCGAAATTGATGCGGTCAACATGCCGCCCCTGTTTTTCGATTTTAACTGGACGCTGGAAAACTATACCGGGATTCTGGAGCAATCGAACTATTTCAAGTTCGCCATGAACTCGATCATCCTGTCCTTTGGCTCCACCATTATCGGCCTGATCTTTGCCGTGACCTGCGCCTGGGCGATGGCCTTTAACCCGACCAAACGCACCAAGGATACCCTGCTTTGGATGCTATCAACCAAGATGATGCCGCCGGTTGGTGTTCTGGTGCCCATCTATCTGGTTTTTCGCGACTGGGGCCTGCTTGACAGCCGCTTTGGCCTGATCATGGTTCTGTTTTTGATGAATCTGCCGATCATGGTCTGGATGCTTTACACCTATTTCAAGGAAATCCCCAAAGACATCCTTGAAGCCGCCCGCATGGACGGGGCGACCCTGCCCAAGGAAATTATCTTTGTGCTGTTGCCCATGGCGGTTCCCGGCATCGCATCGACCATGCTGCTCAACGTTATTCTCGCCTGGAACGAAGCCTTCTGGACCCTGAACCTGACAACATCGGATGCCGCCCCGCTGACCGCCTTTATCGCGTCCTATTCCAGCCCCGAAGGGCTGTTCTGGGCGAAACTGTCGGCAGCATCGACCCTGGCGGTGGCGCCCATTCTGGTCGTTGGCTGGTTCTCGCAAAAACAGCTTGTTCGCGGTTTGACCTTTGGCGCGGTGAAATAATCCGCTGCACTCCCACGTTATCTAAGGAAGGAACACCACAATGGGTGCAATCCGGCTGGAAAATGTCCGAAAGAGTTTCGGAAATATCGATGTCATTCCCGGTGTCGATCTTGAAATCAATGACGGCGAGTTTGTTGTTTTTGTCGGCCCGTCGGGCTGTGGCAAATCCACCCTGCTGCGCCTGATCGCCGGCCTTGAAGATGTCAGCGATGGCAAGATCATGATCAATGGTGTGGACATGGCCGATGCCTCGCCGGCCAAACGCGGGCTTTCGATGGTGTTTCAGTCCTATGCGCTTTATCCGCATATGACCGTTTATAACAACATCGCCTTTGGCCTGAAAATGGCGGGTGAATCCAAACCCGTGATCGAGGAAAAGGTCCGTAACGCGGCCAAAATCCTTAACCTGACGGACTATCTGGACCGTCGCCCCGGTGCGCTTTCCGGCGGGCAGCGCCAGCGTGTGGCGATTGGCCGGGCCATTGTCCGCAACCCCGCAGCCTTCCTGTTTGATGAACCGCTATCAAACCTTGATGCCGCCTTGCGCGTCAATATGCGTTTGGAAATTACCGGCCTGCATCAGGAACTGAAAACCACCATGATTTACGTTACCCACGACCAGGTGGAAGCCATGACAATGGCCGACAAGATCGTGGTGTTACAGGCAGGTCGCGTTGAACAGGTTGGCAAACCCATGGAACTTTATACCAACCCGACCAACAAATTTGTCGCCGGCTTTATCGGCTCGCCAAAGATGAACTTCGTCGAAGGCGACTATGCCAAAAAACATGATTGCCATTGTGTCGGCATTCGACCCGAACATTTTGTCGTTAGCCAGGAGGCAGGCGACATACCGGCAACCGTCAAAATTGCCGAACATTTGGGGGCCGAAACCTACCTGCATGTCAATGCCGACAATATCGGCCCGATGACGGTACGTGCCACCGGCGAAGTGCCCCTTGGTGAACATGACCGCATCTGGCTGACCCCCGATGCCGATCGCATTCATCGCTTCGATGCCAATGACAAGGCCATTTTCCGATAAGGATGCCGGCCCTTTCTTGAGACAGGGACTATCTGCCTCCCCCCCAAACAGCGGGCAGCCCTGTTTCCTTTTTCTCCACCGACCAAACTGCGAGATCAAAATGTATTTGAAAATGTTCGATCTGACCGGACGCCGTGCCTATGTTACCGGGGGCGGTCGTGCCATTGGCCTTTCCTGCTGCGAGGCCCTTGCCGAAGCGGGTGCTCATGTCGTTATCGGCGATATCAGTGCTGAAATTGCCGAAGAAGGCCGGGATTATCTGAAATCCAAAGGCTATGACGCCAGCATTGATTTGATGGATGTTACCAACCCCGATCAGGTGCGCACCAGTGCCGCCAAACAGGCCACACAAGGCGGCATAGACATTCTGGTCAACAATGCCGGTATTGCCCGTTCGGAAACCCCGGCCGAAACGGTTGAAGATGAACATTGGCGCAATGTTATTGACGTGAACCTGAATGGCACCTTCTGGTGCTGTCGCGAATTTGGCAAACAGATGCTGGAAAAAAAACGCGGTGCCATCGTCAATATTGGTTCCATGTCGGGCTTTATTGTCAACAAACCGCAGGAACAGGCCTATTACAACGCATCAAAGGCCGGCGTGCATCACCTGACCAAATCGCTTGCTGCCGAATGGGGCGCACGCGGCGTTCGCGTCAACGCGGTTGCCCCCACCTATATTGCAACCCCGCTCAATGAATTCGTGAAATCCAAGCCCGAAATGTATGACGCCTGGATCAACGGCACCCCGATGGCGCGCCTGGGCGAAACCCACGAAATCGCCTCGGTCGTGCTGTTTTTGGCATCCGATGCGGCAAGCCTGATGACAGGTTCCATTGTTTTGGCCGATGGGGGCTATACCTGCTGGTAAGGAGGCAGGCTTAGCCTGGATCACATTGTTCTGAAAATCATTTGTGATCAGGTCAAAACAGGGAAAGAACGGGGCGTGGTTGTGGGACCTGCGCCCCGTTCGCTTTTACCCGGTCAATCAAACCTGTTTTTGCGCCGCCAGTCGGGTTGAAAACGGGTTCATTTCCGTGATCACCACATCTTCCAGGTCGAGAAAAACGGCAAGCTGGCGCAAATGGCGATAGAGCTCGCAGGCAACGGCGTCATTATCCCGGCCTGCCTCGGCATGGGCGGAAAATACCCGCAAAACCCGTGCCTTGCGGTCGGCCTTCAAATCCACCCGGGCGACAAAATCGCCATCAAGCATAAAGGGCAAAACGTAATAGCCATATTGGCGTTTTTCGGCGGGGGTATAAATTTCGATGCGGTAATTGAACCCGAAAATACGTTCAACACGGTCGCGTTCCCACATGACCGGGTCAAACGGCACCATCAGGGCCGTGGGCGTTGATCGCCGCCTGATTTTGGCATCGGGGGCAATAAAGGCCGGTTGCGTCCAGCCTTCAACAGTAGCAGCAACCAAATCACCATTTTCCAGCATTTCAGCCACCCGTGCCTTGGCATCCTCGGTCGGCAGGCGGAAATATTTGCGTAAGTCAGCCAGGGTGGCAACGCCCATCGCCGTTATTCCCTTGGCAATCAGCGCGCGCTGGGCCACATCGCGGGGCAAAGCTGGCTCATGCGCCACATCGCCAATAATGCGATGCGGCAGGTCATATTCCCGCTCAAACGAGCCACGCCGTTTGCGCGCCATCACCTGACCGCTCCAGAACAGATATTCCATCGCCGTTTTGGTTTTGGTCCAGCCCCACCACTGGCTGCCACCTTCACGGGGTTCATCGTGAAGTTCGCTGGCCGCTGTCGTGCCTTCGCGTTCCAAATGTGTGAGCAAGCTGGCGACAAATTCCGGTTCATCGCGGGCGATGCGCGCCATGCGCCCCCACATCCCCAAACCATTTTGGGCATCCTCCATCCGCCAGCGATAAAGCGGATAATCCTCCACCGGGATCAGCGATGCCTCATGCCCCCAATATTCAAACAATTTGCGCTGCTTTGCCGTGCCCCAGCTTAGCTGGTCCAATAGGGCGCGGTCATACAGACCAAGACGTGAAAAAACCGGCATATAATGGGCGCGGCTTAAAACATTCACACTGTCAATTTGCAGCATATTGGTTTTGCGGATCATCTTCATGATCCGGCGGCGATCAACCGTCTTGCCGGCATCGGGTTTTTCAAACCCCTGGCCGACCAGGGCAAGATGGCGCGCCTGCTTGGCAGAGATCGATAAAGGTTTGGGCGTGGTGGCGTCCGGCATGGCTTCCCCGACAGAAATTTTATGATCTTTCAATTCCTTGCCGCGATCCTACCACACCCTGCTGACAATTTTGGCAGTTGGTTTTCTGTTTTTGTTCCCCTCGCCAAACAACAAACCGGCAATAAGCAGACACAAAAAAACGGAGCCTGCTTTCACCGGCTCCGCCTCTTCATCTCGTTTGCATCTTGCAAAGAGGGTTGCTTAGTTCGCAAAACCCAGATTGGGCGCTTCAACGCCATTGGCGCGGCAAGCCGCAATCAGGGTGTTGTTAAGCAGGCAGGCAATCGTCATCGGGCCGACACCGCCGGGAACCGGGGTAATGGCACCGGCAACCTCAACCGCACTGGCAAATTCAACATCGCCGACCAGTTTCATTTTGCCATTTTCACCTTCGATGCGGTTGATGCCCACATCAATCACCGTCGCCCCCTTGCCGATCCAGTCGCCCTTGATCATATTCGGGCGGCCAACAGCGGCAATCACGATATCGGCCCGGCGCACTTCTTCCTCAAGGTCGCGGGTGCGCGAATGCGCGATGGTCACGGTACAGTTTTCTTTCAGCAGCAATTGTGCCATCGGCTTGCCAACAATGTTGGACCGGCCCACGACCACGGCGCGCTTGCCCGACAAATCCCCCAGCGTATCCTTAAGCAACATCAAACAGCCATAAGGGGTGCAGGGCGCAATGCCATCGCCGCCGGTTGCCAACGCACCGGCATTAAGGATGTGAAAACCATCCACATCCTTGGCCGGGTCAATCGCGGCCAGCACGGCATTTTCGTCGATATGCTTGGGCACCGGAAGCTGGCACAAAATGCCATGTACTTTCGGGTCATTGTTTAACTGCGTGATCAGGGCAACCAGATCTTCCTGGCTGGTGGCAGCGGGCAATTTATATTCATAGGAATTCATGCCGCATTCAAGGGTCTGCTTGCCTTTGTTGCGCACATAAACCTGGCTGGCCGGGTCTTCGCCCACCAGCACGACGGCCAGGCCAGGAACAATGTCATGTTCCGCCTTCAGTTTGGCAACCTCGGTTGCAATCTCACCGCGCAATTTGGCGGCAAATGCCTTGCCATCAATGATTTTCGCATTGCTCATATCAATTCTCGCCCGTCCATATATTGATTTGCGCCATGATCTGCGTTGCATCACCGGCAATGATCAAGACCTTATTGCGATCGGTTTGTCCGCTCACAATCGTGATCGCCGATTTCGGCCATTTGGCTGTTTTTGCCAGCAATTTGACCAGCGCCTCGTTTGCCTTGCCGTTTTCCGGCACAGTCGTGACCGTTGCTTTCAAACGGCACTGTCCGTCTGCATCCTGATGGAAGCCCCCGACATTATTGCGCGATGCCTTGGGAGTGAGCCGAAGATGAAGCCTGACGGATTTTCCGTCCGGCACCATTTCGCATGCAGGTTTTGCTATCATCAATCCACAGACATCAACAGAACAAAGGCGGCATTAATACATCATCTTTGCGAAGACTTCAAAAAGCAGGTTCTGTGCAAAACTCAGCAACAAAATCAGCACAACCGGGGACAGGTCGATCCCGCCAAGATTGGGCAATATCGCCCGGATCGGGCGCAAGGCCGGTTCGGTAATGCGATACAGAAAATCACCGACCATATAAATGAAACGGTTGCTGGTGTTAATCACGTTAAACGCGACCAGCCAGCTCAGGATCGCCTGAAGAATCAAGCACCAGATATAAAGCTTGATCACTGTGCTTATCAGGATCAGGACAGATTGCATTACCGCTCCTTCGTGTTGTCTTGCCCGTTGGGATGACGGAAACCAGTTCATCGCGAAGGTAATGACAAGGACAGAAAGGCGCAAGCGCGAAGCCACCCAAACACCCGGTTTTGGGCAATTTTTCCGATATTTCCAATCAAAAATCAGAACAACCGGCCCTGTTTTCGCGCCCAGATCGCAACGGCGACCGGAATGGTCATGGTAATGGCAATTGCCATCACACTCATCGCCATGCCCATACCGACCGATCCCTGCTCGAACTGGCGCCAAATAAACAGTGCCACCGTTTTGGTGCCAATCGGGGCCAGCAAAATGGTGGCCACCAGTTCGCGGGCAGCAACGGCAAACACCAGTAACATAGCCGCCAGGATACTGGGAAAGATCAGGGGCATCAAAATGCGGAAAAACACCTTTAGGCCCCCGGCCCCGGCCACCCGGGCCGCATCCTCAAGGCTGACACTGACCTGGCGCAGGGCGGCATTGGCATAACGTACCGGATAAGGCAGCAGCAAACAGCAATAGGCCAGCACCAAAACCCCGATGGTATTATAAGGCGTAATTGGCAACCACGGCTGGTTCCAGGCCAGAATAAGCCCGACGGCCACCACCACACCGGGAATGGTATTGGGCATCAGCGTTAGAAAATCGAGGATGCGCGAGGATGCCGTACGCTGTCGCACCACGACATAAGCCGTCATGGTGCCCAAAATACCGGTAATAACCGCCGCCCCCAGCCCCAGCGCCAGGCTGGTGCCCAAGGCCTCCATCGCGCCACCAGAATTGGCAAAAATTTCGGCAAAATTCTCGGTCGAGAAGTTATCTGCGGCCAGCCCGCCAGAAATGGTGCGGGTCGATGCCGTCAGGAACACCGACAAAATCGGCATCACCGCACCCAGAAAACCGATCAGGGCAAAAAACGCCACCACCGGAATACGCCACGCCCCCAGTTCGGCGGGGCGACTGGCGCCGGGCTTGCCCGATACGGTTTGAAAATCGCGGCGCGAAACAATGCGATGCTGCACCACAAATGCCGCCATCGCAATCAGCACCAAAATAACCGACAAAAGCGAAGCACCAGGCAAATCAATCGGATAATCCGACAGGCGCTGTTCAATC
>JBNKVZ010000105.1:0-15889 GCA_050299455.1 Thalassospira sp. | reverse complement strand
AGGGTGACATAGATCACGCCCAAAATGACCATTTTGCTAAATTTGCCACCTTTGCGCGATAAAGGGGCAAAGTTGTGATGTGACTGCCTTGATCCTGCCGTTTGTGCGCGGCACTATCGCGAAAATTTGTTTCGGAATTAAGGAGTTGCAGATGATCCGGGCAATGCTGGCGAAGAGGGCGGCAAAGGCAACAATCGGGATCAAGGGAGATGTCAGCAACCGGCGCAGGGGAACGCGCCGCTTTGTCGCATGGGCCGCCGGTATGGTCTGTGCTGCCATGATGGTGGCCTCCCCGGCAATGGCGCAGGCCGTGACGGATGATCATGTGGTGATTGCCCATCGCGGGGCATCGGGATATTTGCCCGAGCACACCCTGCCAGCAGTGGCGCTGGCCTATGGCATGGACCCGGATTTCATCGAACAGGATGTGGTGATGTCCAAGGACGGCGTGCCGGTTGTGCTGCATGACATCCACCTTGATACCACCACTGACGTGGCGCAAAAATTCCCCAAACGTCATCGCAAGGATGGCCGTTATTATGCCATCGATTTCACCCTGGCCGAGCTTAAATCCCTGAATGTTCATGAACGGACGGATGCCAAAACCGGCAAGCAGGTTTATCCGCAACGTTTCCCGCTGGAATATGGCATTTTCAAAATTCCGACCTTTGAAGAAGAAATCAAACTGATTCAGGGCCTGAACAAATCGACCGAGCGTGATATTGGCATTTATGCCGAAATCAAGGACCCCGCCTGGCACCGTGCACAGGGCCAGGATATTTCCAAGGCCGTGATCAAGGTGATGGAAAAATGGGGCTACGGCACCCGGGATTCCAATGGCTATATTCAGTGCTTTGACTGGAACGAAACCAAACGCATCCGCAACGATTTAAACTATCAGGGGCGTCTGGTTCAGCTTTTGGGTGAAAATAGCTGGAAAATCGCCCCGAATGTTGATTTTGATTTCCTCAAATCCGACGAGGGTGTTGGCGAAATGGCCAAGGTGGTCGATGCCATCGGCCCGTCGCTCAATCAGGTGATTGAAGGGCTTAGCAAGGATGGTCATGCCATTATGTCGCCAACCCTGGTCGCAGCACAGCGTCGCCACTTACCTGTCCATGTTTATACCCTGCGGGCCGACCAGTTGCCAAAATGGGCCGGTGATTTCCGTATTGTCATGACAGCAGTGTTTGACGATGCCGGCATTGACGGCGCCTTCACCGACTTTCCCGATCAGGTGGTAGATTATTTGGCGGCAACACCGGAATAAAAATTATTTTGAAGTGTTGAAGTGCGACCGAGAAAGAACTGCTCCAATAAAGAAGGGGCGGTTCTTTTTTTATAACCGGACAATGCTTCGGTTTTGATGGGAATTTGAGGTGTTTTGGTTGGGGGGGTATCCCTGTGGGGGAGTTTTAGCTCCTTCTGGTGTGTCTGTTTTTAAACATAAGGATGTTTGTCAATTTGGCTTCTACCTTGTGGTGCGACGATGCAAATACCAGAGCAAATATACATAGGCTGCCAATGTAGTTTGCCGTCGTCGGGATTTCGTCAAAAGCCAGATATCCAGCCAGAAAAGAGAGAGGTAACAGGAGGTAGAAAAAATTGGCAATGTAGCTTGCGGGGGATATTTTTAAAGCCTGAAGCCATGTGTAATTGTAGATATTTCCAAGACCTGCGACGGCAAAAATAATTAACAAAGTAGATCCGTTGATTTCCTTCCAGGTGAGGACAGCCCCCGGAATTGAAATTATCGAAGTTGCAAACGCCATCCAGAACATGAGTGAGAGTGTGGACGTTTCGTGGCGGTGTTTTTTGGTTAACACTCTCATCAATCCCCAGGAAAAGGCACCAAGAAAGGCAACTAATACGTCAGGGTTGAAAAATAAGATGCCGTTTCCGGTGTTTGCCGATGGGGATACGATGATTACGCAAACGAAAGACAATATTGCGCATGTCCATTTGAAAGCAGAGATCTTTTCTTTCAGCAAAAACGCGGAAAAGACCATGGTAACCAATGGCTCTGTGAAGAAAATTGTGACGACAATGCCCAACGGAAGATGTTTAAGGGCGTAAAACAAGCACAGACTTGCAAATGTGTTCAAGGAAAGTCTGTAGATGTGAACTTTTCGCCGAAAATCCCAATCAGATATCCTTTTTGTTTTTAAAATGAAAGGCAGAATTAGTATCAATCCGAATCCCCACCTGATGCTCACCATTTGCCATGTGGAGACTTCCCCGGTTGCGAATTTCGCTACCGTATCCATTAATGTGTTGATTAAGACGGCGACAAGGCAAAGCACCAATCCCGTATGGTTTGTGACTTCAATGTTTTTATCATCTTTTGTATCAGCCATTTTGTCTCTACATGGTCGTGCGTCTGAGCTGTGGCGTTTGTATTTTAAGAAAAATCAGGTGCATATTGTTAATGCGAAATGGGGTGAGGGGTGTTTTTACAATTGTCGGTAACTGTAATTTTTTCAGGGAAGATCGTGCATAATAGCCATTCTATTATGGAGCGGATATTATACGGGAAGAAAGATATCTGGTTTTTAAGGGGTTTTCTATTATATTAATGTATTGTTCTTATTTATGTTTGTGCTGAGTGCTCGTCTTTTGGAGGGGCATTAATGCATTGTGTTGCCGCTTCATGTCCCGTCGGGCGCAGCAATATTAGGGGCTCGCCAGACGCCGGGAACGGGCTGGGGCGCAAAATGTTCCAGCCGTTTCACCATTTTGGGGCGAAATACACTGTTTCCAATCCCGCCCTTTTCGTCGGGGCCGAAAGGGCGCATGATGCGGACGATGTTTTGGCCGGAAAGCGGCCAGCAATCTTATAAAACAGGAGGCATGGAATGGCGAAAGTACTGGTGCTTTATTATTCGATGTATGGCCACATTGAAACGATGGCAAAGGCCGTTGCCGAAGGGGCAAGTGGCGTTGCCGGTACCACTGTCGATATCAAACGCGTGCCTGAAACAATGCCCGAAGATGTCGCCAAGGGGGCTGGGGCCAAGCTTGATCAGGATGCGCCTGTCGCATCGGTTGATGATCTGGTGGATTATGATGCGATTATTTTTGGCGTACCGACCCGTTTTGGCAATATGTGCGGCCAGATGCGCACCTTCCTTGATCAGACCGGCGGCCTGTGGGCCCAGGGTAAGCTGATTGGTAAAATTGGCTCCGTCTTTGCCTCCACCGGCACCCAGCATGGCGGTCAGGAAACCACCATTACTTCGACCCATACCACCTTGTTGCATCAGGGTATGGTGATTGTTGGTGTGCCTTATAGCTGTGAAGGTCTGACCAAAATGGATCAGATCACCGGTGGCTCGCCATACGGCGCAACGACCCTGGCCGGGGCCGATGGTTCGCGCCAGCCTTCGGAAAATGAACTGGATATTGCCCGCTTCCAGGGCAAGCATGTGGCGGAACTTGCGGCCAAACTGGCCAGCTAAGATATTCGGCTGTCACAAGCCTGATGCCGTACCGGATTATCCCCGGTGCGGCATTTTTTGTTTTAGGGGGGGATGGCTGAATCCCAACACGTTAAATAGAGGATTGTCAGTGTAATACCTGCCCGCCTTGCAGGACGGCCGTTTTTGGGCAAATATTTTGAAATTAGGGCGATTTTCGGCGCAATTACCACAATCGTGTCGTTGAATTGCCTTGGTTCAGGAACATTTCGTTTTTCAAAGACTCTAAAAACGGAGCTTCCTGTGTTTCAGTCATTTTTTCCCCGTCCCAGACTGTTTTTCCTGAGTGCCCTGATATGGACTGCCATTGCCGCCACCATATGGTATGGCGGTGGGCAGCAATGGGGGCAGTATTTTGGCCTTGGCGTTGCCTCCCCTGCTGATGGGCAGGTTGTTGGGATTTCATATTTCGCGACGCCAACCTTTTTATGGTTTAGCGCCTATTATTGCATCGCCGTTGGCCTGTTTGGCCTTGCCTGGCGGCTTTTTTCCGACAATCCGTGGCAGCTCTGGTCTGTCTTCGGATCGGCGGTTATCATTTTCACCACCTTTTTCGATGTCGAAGTGTCGGTAGCCATCAATAATTGGCGCCGACCTTTTTTTGATGACGTCCAGCATGCCCTGTCGGGCAAGGACGTGGTGCATGCCATCGACCTGTATCAGCTGATTTTGCAATTCGCCGAAATTGCCCTATGCGCCATGTTCCTGTTTGTTGTGACCCGTTTTCTGGTCAGCCACTGGATCTTTCGCTGGCGCACGGCGATGAACAGCTATTACATGGCGCATTGGCAGAAATTGCGCCATACCGAGGGTGCTGCCCAGCGTGTCCAGGAAGATACCATGCGCTTTGCCAGCGTTATCGAGGGGCTGGGTATTTCACTTGTCAGCGCCGTCATGACCTTGGTGGCATTTTTGCCGGTGTTATGGGGGCTGTCAAAATATGTCACCAGCCTGCCATTGGTCGGGGAAATTCCCGCACCTTTGGTCACGGCGGCCATTGTCTGGTCGGTTTTTGGCACCTTGCTGCTGGCCATTGTCGGGGTCAAACTGCCGGGGCTGGAATTTCATAATCAGCGTGTCGAGGCGGCCTATCGTAAGGAACTGGTCTATGGCGAAGACCACGAACATCGCGCCGATCCTGTTACGGTGCGCGAATTGTTCGGGTTTGTGCGGCACAACTATTTCCGGCTTTACTGGCACTACACCTATTTTAATGTGTTTCGCGGGCTTTATATGCAGGCCGATGGCATTTTTGCCATTGCCATTCTTATTCCGACGATTGCAGCGGGTGCCACCATCGGTTTCACCTTTGGTGTGCTGCAACAGGTCTTAACGGCCTTTGGTCAGGTTTCCGGTTCGTTTCAATATCTGGTTGATGCCTGGACCACGGTTATCGAATTATTATCAATTTACAAACGCTTGCGGGCCTTTGAATCATCGGTTCAGTTGGGAACAGACTGATTTTCGGCTGATTGTCGCGCTTATGGAAACAATAAGGTGCCCGAATAGCGGTTGTTCGGGCGCTTTTTTGTGCCAGATTCCAAGGTAACATACCATCACCACAGGATGATGCCTGGTGGTGCCCGCTTTTAAAGAAAGGGAGCTTTCCCGATGAGTAATGACAATTTGAATCTGCGCAAAGTATCGCGTGTCATCCCGGCGATGGATACATCGGATGGGGCAGGGGTGCGCCTGAAGCGGTCTGTCGGGTCGCCGGGCTTGCCGATGCTGGACCCGTTTTTGATGCTTGATTCAATCTCTAGCGACAATGCGGATGATTATATCGCCGGTTTCCCCGAACATCCACATCGTGGTTTTGAAACCGTGACCTATATGGTCGAAGGGGCGATGCGTCATAATGACAGCATTGGTTCCGAAGGTGTTTTGCGCTCTGGCGGGGTGCAGTGGATGACGGCGGGCAGCGGCATCATCCATTCCGAAACGCCAGAACAGGAAGATGGCCTGTTGCAGGGCTTTCAGCTTTGGATCAACCTGCCGGCCAAGGATAAAATGCGCCGTCCGCGCTACCAGAATCTGGAAGCAAATGAAGTGGCCGAAATCAGCCCGGCACAGGGGGTGGATATTCGCCTGGTCGCCGGTTCGGCCTTTGGGAAGACCGGTCCGATCTCGGGCATTTCGACCGCGCCGGTTTTCATGGATGTCAAACTGGCGGCAAATGCCGAAGTAACCCTGCCGGTGCCCGAGGGGCACGCAGCCCTGGTTTACATGTTCATTGGCGATGGCGAAGTTGCCGGGCGTTCCTTGCCCACCCATAACCTGGCGGTGTTAAAAGATGGCAACGCGGTGCTGGTCAAAGGCGGCCGTGATGGCGGCCGCCTGTTGCTGATCGCGGCCGAACCGATTGACGAGCCGATTGCCCGTCATGGTCCGTTTGTGATGAATACCCGCGAAGAACTGATGCAGGCCTTTGAAGATTATCAGCGCGGCCGTTTCGTGCGTGAAAAGGCTGTCGGACAGGCCTGACGCGGCATCGCTTAGGCAAAAGCAGCATATTTAAAAATAGCGGGCGAGGGAGATGACTCCTTCGCCCGTTTTGCGTCAGGTCGTCATCAGGCCACAGGCCAAGACAGGCCAAGACAGGCCAAGGGCTAACACCTAAAGGTTCTGATGAGCTGCCAGCGGTTCTGAGCCCAAATCGGCGGCAGAGCCGGGGAAGAGGCGGTATACGGTTTGCCAGCCATCCTTCGGGTCGCGGCAGGCGCGGCCGAAAAAGGTAATCGGTTTGTCCTGGCCGACATCAATATCAGCGCGATATTCGCGGCAGAACCGTCCGTTCAGCTGGAAGGTTCTTAAAGGTTTGATCGATGTTTTGCCGATTTTTTCCGAATCAGTGGCAAGGGCGGCCTTTTTAACCTGTCCGCTTTGGGTGGTTTCCAGCGTTTCATTAATCAGCATGTCCAGCCCGGCATTATCCAGTTTGGTGCTGGTGCTGCCATTGGCGGCAACAATAGGGGGCTGGGGATCGGTCGTGCGCTGGTAAAAACTGCCGGCAAAAAAGGCGATGGCAAGGGCGGCCGCCATCCCGGCACCGGCCCACCAGCGGCCAAAGGCCATGCCTGTGCGGTGTTGTGGGGCGTGACCTGCGCTGTTGTCATTCCGGTTGCCGCCATAAATCGCCGTTAGGGTGTCCCCCGCTTCGGTCTGGCTGTTTTGTTGCGTATGGGACATATCAGGCGTCAGGCTGTTTTGTGCCAAACGCACCAGCGCCTGCCCATCGGATGGCGCATGCGAATGCGGCTGGTTGGCAAAGCGGGCGACGTCATCGCGGTCATCGTGATTGTGTGCGTTTCCTGTATTGGCACCATTTTTGTCACTGGCGGGAAACAGGAATTTTTCATCGGTAAAAAAGGCATCGCTACGCTGGCTTTGGTCTGGATTGTTCTGGCCAAAACCGGCATCCAGAATGGCATCTATGCGGTTCTGGAGAGCGGCGGGGACATCTTCAATATCGTCAGACGACTCGTCTTCAAGCTGGTCGGCTTGAAACGCCATGATTTCCAGTCGCTCGCGCAGGGCGGCACTATGCTCCAGGCGATGCTCGAGTTTGTCGCGCGTCGGGGCGTCCAGTTCATCATCCAGATAGGCCGAAATCAGAAAATCGTCATTCGGTGAAATAAGTGCGGTCATGGAATCCCCCGTTTAATATCGTGCGGTGGCACAGACTGGTCGGCGTTATGCAAATCCACCAGCGCACGGCGGGCGCGGGCAACGCGACTCATGACTGTGCCATCCGGCACCTTTAATATCTCGGCAGCTTCGCGGTAGCTGTATCCTTCAATTAAAACCAGTGTCAGTGCTGATCGCTGGTCCGCGGGCAGTTTGGCCAGGGCGGCGCGCAAAAAAATGCGGTCATTGCCCCCGTGGCTTTGCATTGGCATTCCGGCGTCGCGGGCATCTTGCAACGATATGACATTGCCGCTGCGTTGCGCGCGTCGCTTTTCGTCAATCCAGGTGTTTTGCACAATTTTGAACATCCAGCTATCCAGGCGCGTGCCGGGTGTAAAATGTGCCAGGCCTTCAACAGCCTTGATATAGGCGTTCTGCACCAGGTCTTCTGCCGCCGCGCTATCGCGGGTCAGGGATCGGGCAAAACGAAGTATGCGGGGCAGCAAACGGGACATTTCGTCGCGGAGTGCCGGGTCGAACCTATGTGTCTGCATGGCATCCAGATAAGTCGTGTGAAGGGACAACGTGTAGGGTCGAATTTTTATTCCGCATATTTTTTAAAAAGTTTTTGGAAGAAATAGGGCAACGTGAACGTTGTTCCCCTGAAAGCAGACAAAATCGGGGTTTCGCATCGGGAGAAAGCGGATGTCCCACGGACAGATGGTGCTGCTTCGATGGTTATTGCCGGCCGCTCTGGGCGGTGTTGCAATAATTGTTTTGGCGGTTACGCCTTTGTCGGCCCATACGGCGCGTGATGGCTTCTGGCCTTTTTTCACCGCGACGGACGGATCGGCAAAGACTTTGGCAATATCAGTACCTTCCGGTGCGGCGGGGGCCGTGGCCGGGCAGGGTACATCCTATCGGCCTGGTGCGAGAATGCTTGCATCTGGCCCGTCTCCTCATGGGGACGACACGGTTGGTGCGCCAGACACTGGTTCATTGCCGCAAAATGACACCGATGCAAAAGGGCATGCCGGAATTGCCTATCGGGATACAGGCGCAGGCGCATCGCGCGATTTGCCGCCAGGTATTCGCGATATTCCGGATATGGCGGGGAATTTGCCCGGAGTCATTTGGCACATGTTTGGCGCACCGGCCGGGTCGGATATCGGGCTGGACCAGGAACGGAAGTTTATAAAGGAAGGCTGGCCGTCTTCGCCGCAAAAAGCCGGGCAAAAGACAAACCTGGTGGCGAGCGAGCCCGCAACGGAATTATGTACTGGCGGGAATTGCCCCGACAGTACCGCGCCGCAAGGCGTACATGGTGTCACGGGAAGCACGACCGGGACCAGCGGCACCTGATGGCTCGAAACGTTTGATTCTGTCGTTTCTGAGCCCTGCCGCTCGTTGGGACACGTGCAAACTAATACCCCGCCAGTTTTTACTGGCGGGGTTCTTTTTTTGCCCGATCACGGACTCGTGGATCGCTTTTCTTCAAGGCGCGATGTCATCAGGGCCCTCAAAAACAAAACCCCGCCAGACCGAAATCTGACGGGGTTGATCTTTTCAAAGGCAAACCTGCCCGGGCAATTACATGCCCATTGCGGTTTTCAGGCCTTCGTCAAGTTTGTCGAGGAACTGGTTGGTGGTCAGCCATTTCTGGTTCGGGCCGATCAGCAATGCCAGATCCTTGGTCATGAAGCCGGCTTCGACGGTGTCGACACAGACTTTTTCAAGGGTTTCGGCAAATTTAACCACTTCCGGGGTACCGTCGAATTCACCACGATATTTCAGACCCTGGGTCCAGGCAAAGATCGACGCAATCGGGTTGGTCGAGGTTTCTTTGCCCTGCTGGTGCTGACGATAGTGGCGGGTCACGGTGCCGTGTGCGGCTTCTGCTTCAACGGTCTGCCCATCCGGCGTCATCAGAACCGAGGTCATCAGACCCAGCGAGCCAAAGCCCTGTGCCACGGTGTCGGACTGAACGTCGCCGTCATAGTTTTTACAAGCCCAGACGAAACCACCATTCCACTTCATGGCACAAGCGACCATGTCGTCGATCAGGCGGTGTTCATAGGTGATGCCAGCAGCTTCGAACTTGTCTTTGAATTCTTCCTGATAGATTTCTTCAAACAGATCTTTGAAGCGGCCATCATAGGCTTTCATGATCGTGTTCTTGGTCGACAGGTAAACCGGCCAGCCAAGGTTAAGACCATAATTCAGGCTGGCGCGGGCAAAGCCCTTGATGCTTTCATCAAGGTTGTACATCGACATGGCAACACCCGAAGACGGGAAATCAAACACTTCATGTTCGATCGGCTCGCCACCGTCTGCCGGCTGGAATTTGATGGTCAGCTTGCCTGCACCGGGAACCTTGAAGTCGGTCGCACGGTACTGGTCACCAAAGGCATGACGGCCGATCACGATCGGCTGGGTCCAGCCCGGAACCAGGCGCGGCACGTTCGAGCAAATGATCGGCTGACGGAAAACGGTGCCGCCAATGATGTTGCGGATGGTGCCGTTCGGCGACTTCCACATTTTCTTCAGATCAAATTCTTCAACGCGCTGCTCATCAGGGGTGATGGTGGCGCATTTAACACCAACGCGATGTTCCTTGATGGCATTTGCGGCATCAATGGTGATCTGGTCATCGGTTTCATCACGTTTCTGAACCGACAGATCATAATATTTCAGGTCAATATCAAGATAGGGCAGGATCAGTTTGTTTTTGATGAAGTCCCAGATGATGCGGGTCATTTCGTCGCCGTCAAGTTCGACGACCGGGTTCTTCACTTGAATCTTGCTCATAAAATACTCCCTTTCTGGCCGCTGCCAGATATCAGCGCGGCTGCCATTTGACAAGGTGGGTCAAACTTCATCCGGCGCGCGAGGGAGCGCCCTGGCCGCGTCGGGAGATCGCAACATACAGGATGCGACCGCAAAATCAAATAGGCAGCCGCAACTTCCTGCGCAAGATAATTTAGCAAATAGTCTACAGCCCGAAAAACCACCGTTTTTTGCAGCGAAACCGCGCATTGCGAAACCGGCAAAGGCCTTCATGGGCAGGTTTATGCGTGGTTATGAAGGGCTGTTTTGGGCGCCAATCGGTTTGCTGAGGCCGTAGCCTGCCAGAAACATATCAACAGCCAGGGTCACATGGCGTCTCAAGTCCCCCTCGGTCGGTTCCCAGCCAATATAGGTGAGCTGGCGAAAATCGTAATCCGATTTGATTAAACTGACCAAAAAGCGCGCGGCCTGCTCTGGCGGCTGATCGGGGAAATGGCCCAGTTTGATCTGCTGGGTGAAATATTCGGTCAGCAGGCGACGGCCGGTCATCATGCCGCTTTCATAAAAGACCTTCCCCAAATGCGGGAAGCGCGGCACCTCACTTAAAAACATGCGCAGATACCGCAAGGTGTCGGTTTGGGTTAAGGCCGTCATCAGGTTTTCGCCAAATTCGATCAGCGTGTCGCGCAGCGGTTTTTCCGACAGCGGCAAATCCCGCATGATCTGGGTGATGCGCGCCGTACAATTGCGAATGACCGCCTCGAATATGCCGTCCTTGTTGCCAAACAGCTCGTAAATCGTCCGTCGGGACCCACCGGCCTCGGCAACGATCATTTCCAGTGTTGTCCCAGCCAGGCCATGTTCGCAAAAAAGTTCGCGGGCGGCCTCGATAATGGCGTCGCGCCGTTTTTCGGTGCGCGGATCAATTTTCTTTGTTTCGGACAAGATGCAATTCCATTTTGGGGTCAATTTAGAACTTGACCAAAGGTACTGGCTGGTACCATATTTCACGAAATGGTACTGATCAATACCAAAAGGAATGAAGACATAAAATGAGCGTTAAAAAAATCCTGCTGCCGGTCATTGCCCTGGCCGCAATCGGGGGTGGTGTGTATTTCGGTTATTACTGGTTTACGGATGGTCGTTACCATGAAGAAACCGATAATGCCTATCTCCATGCTGACCAGGTTGCGATTTCGCCCAAGGTGTCGGGGTATATCGACCGTTTGCTGGTCGAGAACAACCAACCAGTCAAGAAGGGCGACCTTCTGATGGTGATCAATGATGCCGATTACCAGGCGAAATACGACCAGGTGCGGGCGGCACTCGAGTCCCGTATTGCCGCCGTTGAGACGATGGACAAACAGATTGCTTTGCAACAGGCCTCGATTGATCAGGCCAAGGCCAATGTCGCCATTGCCGAGGTTGAGCATAGCAGGACCAGTGAAGATTTTGACCGCTATAAAGACCTGGTGAAAAAGGGCGCTGCCAGCCGCCAGAAATATGATTACGCCGTGGCCGACCGTAACAAGGCCATCGCACAGGTGAATGCAGCAAAGGCAACCCTGGAGGTCCAAAAAGGCCAGCTTGAAGTGCTAAAGGCACAGAAAGTTGAAACCGAACGCAGTGTTTCCGAGGCCCGTGCGGATTTGGACCTTGCCCAGCAATCCTTGAACGACACCCGCCTTTATGCACCCTTTGATGGTGTGATTGGTAACCGGTCGGTTCAGCTTGGCGCATTGGTGCAGCCCGGCCAGCAATTGGCGGTGTTAGTACCCTTGCCCGGCGTTTATGCGGTTGCCAATTTCAAGGAAACCCAGATCGGCCATATGGCCCCGGGGCAGAAGGTGACGCTGGAGGTTGATGCCTTTCCTGATAGCAAAATTACCGGCGTGATCGATAGTTTTGCCCCGGGCACAGGCGCGCAATTTAGCCTGCTGCCGCCGGAAAATGCGACGGGCAATTTCACCAAAATTACCCAGCGTGTGCCGGTGCGCATCCGGCTGGATTCCAGCCCGGTGGCCGATGCTTTGCGCCCCGGTCTGTCGGTGGTGGTTGATGTGGATGTGCGCGATGCCTCGGGCGAAATGCACGCCACGGGTACGGGCCTTGTCCCGGCCAAGGCCCAGTTCCGCGATGTATCGGAGCTGCAATAATGGCGAATGGCAGCCAGAAGTCGGACATTGACGGCGCGGAAAACGGCAAGGCTGCGCCGAAATCAACGCCGGCATCAGCCCCGGCGGCGCAAATGTCGGCGCATGGCCCGGATCATGTGGACCCGCTGCATTTTATTGGCTGGGTCGCGATGGTCATTGGCATGTTCATGGCTATTCTCGATATTCAAATCGTTGCCAGTTCACTGGAGGATATCCAGGCCGGGCTTTCGGCCAGCCCCGACGAAATTGGCTGGGTTCAGACCTCCTATCTGATTGCCGAAGTGGTGATGATCCCGCTATCGGGTTTTCTGTCGCGCCTGATCTCGACGCGCTGGCTGTTTGTTCTTTCGGCAGCCGGTTTCACGATCATGAGCATCTTTAGCGCGATGGCCTGGTCGATTAACAGCATGATCCTGTTTCGTGCCCTTCAGGGATTCCTGGGCGGGGCGATGATCCCGACGGTCTTTGCCACCACCTATATTATCTTTCCGAAATCCCGGCAAAACGGGGCCAGTGTCATGATCGGTCTGATTGCGACAATGGCCCCCACCGTTGGGCCAACATTGGGGGGATATTTAACTCAGTCGCTGTCCTGGCACTGGCTGTTTTTGATCAATGTGGTGCCGGGGCTGATTGTGGGCGCAGTTGTGGCCGTGACCCTGCATATCGACAAGGGGGATCGCTCGCTTCTTAAAGGCTTTGATTTTGAAGGCCTGCTCTCAATGGCGGTGTTTTTGGGCAGTCTGGAATATGTGCTCGATGAAGGGCCGCGCAATGACTGGTTCGATGATCAGGCCATTACCTATGGCACCGTGATTTGTGTGCTCTCGGCGCTGTATTTTATGTGGCGGATGTTTACCTATGAAAAGCCGATTGTCGATCTGACATCCTTTTCCGATCGCAACTTTTCGATGGGCTGTATCTTTAGCTTCACGCTGGGCATCGGGCTTTATGGCAGTGTGTATGTGTTGCCGCTTGAACTGGCCCGTGTGCGCGGGTTCGATAGTTTGCAAATTGGCACCATCATGGCTGTGACCGGCATTTGCCAGTTTCTTTCCGCCCCCATTGCCGGGCGCCTGATGAAGATTTTGCCGCCAAGGGTTTTGTTGGGGTTTGGTCTGGCACTGTTTGCCCTTGGGGTGGGGCTTAACGGGTATCAAAACAGCCAGGTGGATTTTGATGAATTACTGGTGCCCCAGGCACTGCGTGGTTTTGCCCTGATGTTTTGCATGTTGCCAATTACCAACCTTGCCCTGGGCACGTTGCCGCATGACAAAATCAAAAATGCCTCGGGCCTGTTTAATCTGACACGGAACCTGGGCGGGGCGATTGGTCTCGCCTGTATCAACACGCTGCTTGATAATCGCACCGACCTGCATTGGGCGCATCTGGCGGAATATATTAATCCGGCCAATCCGATGTATCAGAAATATATGCAAACCTTAACCGCACGCTACGATGCGCTGGGCATTGCCGAGCCTGCGGTGGCGGCCATGAAATCGATCAGCAATATCCTGACACGCGAATCCATGATGATTGCCTTTAACGATGTTCATCTGGCGATGGCCGCTGCCTTTGTGCTGGCTTTGGTTTTGCTGCCCTTGGCAAAGAAACCGCAAATATCGGCGGAGGATGCCCCGGCCCACTAATCCCGATATGTCAGGTCATGTTTCATGTTTGTGATCTGACACATGTTAAAACCGCGCAAGTCTCCGTCCCCCGACCCCGCCTGCGCGGTTTGCCACCCCCGAATGGTCCTGTACCGTTCGGGGGTTTTGGTTTTGGGGGGCAGATTAAATGCGATGGGCTTTAAAACGAACAAACGACGCCAGATAAACTGGCGCCGTCTGTCCGGGTGGGGCGAGGGAAGGGAATATTTAGTCCTGCGCCGCACAGGCGGCCGGGGTCAGCTTTTGGGGGCATGTGTTGGCCGCGCGTTTTTGGCGGGCGCGACGTCTGCTGAGGGTGATGATGATAATACCGCCTGTCATAAGGGCCGCGCACACCCAGAAAATGGTGTCGGTTTCGGGCGGCGGAACGTTGCTCACATGCGAGATGATCGCTTCGATCCCCAACATGATAAAGGTCAACGAGGTTGCGGCGAGAAAGTATGCCTCAACACCGGCCAGCTTGATCGCACGTAGCGTAAGCACCATTGCCGGGCCCCGGAAAAGCACTCCAATCAGGAAACCCGAAATCAGTGTGGGCCAGCCAAAGAATTTTTCCAGCGACACAAAGGGCATGTCAAACGGCAGGGCAAGCCCGATCAGCGGCGGGAACACCAGGAACATGACGGATGTGATCAACAACAGAACCCCGGTAAAGCGCAAATGCGCCCAACTGTCACGTACCTGGTTATGGGGGTGTTTTTCCGCGACGATGGACGATGAAATTGAAGTTATTTCGCTCGACAGCATCAGCCAGACCGCCGGGTTGGAAAAACCGCCCGGCAAATGCCAGGACATCAAGATCACCGCCGCAAGCAAAAGGGCATGGCCGATCCATTCGATTTTATGCGGTGGACGTCCCAGATAAAACACGGCGGCCAACGCAGCCAATGGCATACCCGATTGCGACATGATGCCACTTTGCGGCGATGAAATATAAACAAGGGCCGCTGTCCAGCTAACGCCGGTCAATACCCGTAAAAAGCCATAAAGCCAGTTCAGCGGCAGGTAAAATTGCTGCCACGGAATTTTGCGCCCCGGTGAGAGGATAATCAATGCCAGCCCGCCAAAGGTTAGCTGCCAGCAGGTCATGGCATAGGCATCGGCCTGAAATTGCAACAGGGCAAGACGGTTTGCCACCAGCAACAAGGCCCAGATGAGCATATTGACGACAAGCAGCATAAAAACGGGCATATGAAAAAACTCAAAATTTTATGATCATATGAGTGTTGCATGCTTAAAAATGAATATCTATTCTTCAATTTTACACTCAGTTATTCATTTTTGTATCACCTCCGCGCAGGGATTGGGATTGGGTATGGGCTTGCACATGGACATGGATCTTGACCGGGCCATGTTCGGCAATTGCCCTGCAAGGGGGCAGGGCGGTGGTGTGAGTGGTGTGATCAGCCTGCGCGGGCGGGGATCATCGTTTGTTAAGGGATCGGAACGGGTCAGATGCTGATAACCAAAATGCCGGATTGGGACCATATTCGCATGTTTCTGGGCATTGCCCGTGCTGGCAGCTTGCGTGCGGCCTCCCAGGAAATGGGTATGAGCCAGCCAACCGTGGGGCGGCACCTTTCCGTGCTTGAAGAAAGCCTGGCTGTTAAATTGTTTGACCGTCTGCCCGAAGGGCTGCGCCTGACCGAAGCCGGGCGCGATTTAATGCCCCGGGCCGAAGCAATGGAAACGGCGGCCCTGGCCTTTCACCGGCATGGTGATGCCATTTCCGGGATGCGTGACCGGCAGGTTCGTCTGACGGCAAGCCCGTGGTCCGCGCTGTTTTTGTCGGGTGAAATTGGCGCCCGGCCCAAGGGGCTTTTTGTGGAAATTCGCCCGTCAGATGATACCCAGTTATTAACCAAGCGCGAGGCCGATGTGGCCGTGCGGCACGGTTTGCCCCTGACGGGGGATTTTATCACCCGCAAGCTCGGTTCCATTGCCTGCGCGGTTTATGCCGCCCCTGCATTGGCAGCCAGCATGCTGGCAATGACCCGGGATCGCCTTTTTATCGATGCGCCCTGGGTGTGCTTTGCCGAAGAATTCGACCTTTATGACAGTCAACGCTGGGTGCTGGGACATTTGGGCGATGCCAAGCCGATTTTTCGCGCCGGGACAACACCGATGTTGCAACAGGCCCTGTGTAGCGGCATTGGGGCGGGCATTTTACCCT
>JBNKVZ010000104.1:0-15942 GCA_050299455.1 Thalassospira sp. | reverse complement strand
CGCCCGTGAACTGGGTTATGCGTATCAGCCGCTTGAAAAAGTACTGGCATAATCTTGCCCGGCCGGAGGGTTAACCCTCCCCGGCGGTTCATCATGATGAGCAGCACAACGTAAAAAAACACCCCCGTTTTCGCGAACGGGGGTGTTTTTTAGATCAGTGTGTCCCGGGTCTTTCGGGCGTCTCTAAATCAGATCAGAATTCGACCTGCGTTACATCGCGCACGGCACCCTTATCGGCACTGGTTGCCAGGGCGGCATAGGCCCGCAAGGCCGTGGTCACGCGGCGTTTGCGCGGTTTTTCAGGCTTCCAGGCGGCGGTACCCTTTGCTTCCATTTCTTCGCGACGGGCGGCCATTTCGGCATCGTCAATCGCAATATGGATGGTGCGGTTGGGAATATCGATTTCAATCATATCGCCCGGCTGCACCAGGGCAATGTCGCCACCGGCCGCTGCTTCTGGCGACACATGGCCGATGGAAAGACCCGAAGACCCGCCGGAGAAGCGGCCGTCGGTCACGAGCGCACAGGCCTTGCCGAGGCCCTTGGACTTCAGATAGCTGGTCGGATAAAGCATTTCCTGCATGCCCGGACCACCTTTGGGGCCTTCATAGCGAATGACCACAACATCGCCTTCCTTGACTTCACCACCAAGGATTTTGGCAACGGCTTCGTCCTGGCTTTCGCACACCACGGCCGGACCGCTGAATTTCAGGATGCTGGAATCAACACCGGCGGTCTTAACGATGCAGCCATTGCTGGCAATATTGCCAAACAGAACCGCCAAACCGCCATCCTTGCTATAGGCATGTTCCACATCGCGGATACAGCCTTCTTTCTCGTCGAGGTCAAGGTCGTCCCAATAGCATTCCTGGCTAAAGGCCGTCTGGGTCGGAATACCGCCCGGCATGGCGCGATAAAACTTCTGAATGTTTTCGTCCGTGGTCCGTTTAATGTCCCACTTTGCCAATGCATCGGCCATGGTTTTGGCATGAACCGTTGCAACATCGGTATGGAGCAAGCCACCGCGTTCCAGTTCGCCCAGAATACGCATGATGCCACCGGCACGATGCACATCTTCCATGTGATAAAGCGGATGTGACGGTGCAACCTTGGAAAGATGCGGAATTTGACGCGACAGGCGGTCCATATCGGTCATGGTGAAATCAACTTCGGCTTCACGCGCAATGGCCAGCAAATGCAAAACCGTATTGGTTGACCCGCCCATTGCAATATCCAGCGCCATCGCATTTTCAAATGCGGCAAAGGTGGCAATCCCGCGCGGGGTGGCGGTGATGTCGTCTTCCTCGTAATAACGACGGGCCAAACGCACGGCAGTGCGGGCCGCCTCAAGGAACAGTTCCTTACGGGCCCCATGTGTCGCCAGCACCGAACCATTGCCCGGCAATGCAAGACCCAGCGCCTCGGCCAGGCAGTTCATTGAATTGGCGGTAAACATGCCAGAGCACGACCCGCAGGTCGGACATGCCGAACGTTCAACAACGGCAACCTGTTCATCGGAAATTTTCGGATCGGCGGCCTCGACCATCGCATCGACCAGGTCAAGGTGGCGTTCCTTGCCTTCAATCGTGACTTTGCCGGCTTCCATCGGGCCACCGGAAACAAACACACAGGGCACATTAAGGCGCATGGCGGCCATCAACATACCCGGGGTAATTTTGTCGCAGTTGGAAATGCACACCATCGCATCGGCGCAATGGGCATTGACCATATATTCAACTGAATCGGCAATGATTTCGCGCGACGGCAGGCTGTAAAGCATCCCGTCATGGCCCATCGCAATGCCGTCATCCACGGCAATGGTATTGAATTCCTTGGCGACCCCGCCTGCTGCCTCGATCTCGCGGGCAACCATCTGGCCCAGATCCTTAAGATGGACGTGACCGGGCACAAACTGCGTAAAGCTGTTGACCACCGCGATGATCGGCTTATCGAAGTCCTCATCCTTCATGCCTGTGGCGCGCCAAAGTCCGCGCGCACCGGCCATGTTGCGACCGTGGGTAGTTGTACGGGACCGATATTCCGGCATGGGTCGAACCTCTCTTTATTCGTAATATTTTGAACATGCGTTCTAGCACAGACTTGGCGTGGATTTACAGTTTTTTGCCCGAAAATTACGACAAATCTGCCATGCGCGTATTTTTATACTCTTAACCGCCATGCGCTGTCAGCCCATGGTGATTGTGAAGCGAAAATACTACTGACCAATAGGGTTGCGCACTTTTTTGGCGGCCTATTCCAAAGACCCCCATTTTAATGCGAATGAATAGGAGACTCCTGACCAAGTAAGGAATATTTTAATGATTGATTATCGCCGCCAGGCGATTCTCCCACTCCCATTCTTACCCCGACCTAAAATGTGGTCGGGGTTTTTTTTATCTATCGCGCAGCACCGCGCCTTGCGAATGCCGACAGATCAATTCTCATAAGCCTCAGGCTGGCAAATTGCCTGGCCCCTTGCAAGAACCGTTTTTCCAACAGGGAAAATGACGCCATCTTGCAACCGGGCCTATGCGGACCTAAAGTACCGCGACATAAAGATAATAACCTGATTTATCGTGCATCCCCTGCAAGACGATGGCAATAGCGGGCAAGGTAGGTCATTATAAATCAAGACCACAAGGACAAGGCATTGCATGACAGCCGAGCTTTCAACTTTATTGCGACGCGGACTGGCTGCCCACGAAGGAAACCGCCCCCAAGAAGCGGAAAAGCTCTATCGCCATGTTCTTGAGATAACGCCCAATCACACTGAAGCGGAACATCTGCTGGCAACCCTGTTAACCCAGCAGGGGCACCATCGCGAAGCGCTGGAACTGTTTGAAAGCTGCATTACCCGCATGGGGTCCAACCCGGCGGCGCGCTGTAATTATGCCATTGCCCTTGAAGCCAGCGGCGATATCGAACGCGCCATCGACGAATTCCGCCTAGCACTTAGCTATCACGGGGATTTCCCCACCGCCCTGTTCCACCTTGCCCGGTTGGAAAAGGCCCGTGGCAATTATGGGCAAACCATCGACCTTCTGGGCCGGATGTTGAACCTGCATAACGGCAATTTTGACGGCTTTGTGCTGTTTGGCGAGGCATTGAATGCGCTGGGGCAAGACCAAGCCGCCCTGATGGCCTTTGAAAATGCTGCCGAGGCGGCCAAACTGGATGCTGATAAAATCAACCATGTCGGGGCTGTATTGCTGCGCCTGGGCCATGTGGATGCGGCGCAAAACCTGTTTTCGCGCGCGCTGAGCATCCATGCCGATCATGTGCCCTCGCTGGTTAATCTGGCAATGGCACTTATTGCGGCGGGGCGCTATCAGCACGCAAATGATGTGCTGGAAAGCGCACGCACCCACGCCCCGAACCTAGCCGATATCGAGGCCCTTTCAGCCGATATTCTGATCCGCAGTGGCGATACCGCACATGGGGTTGCCCGCCTGGCCGCCCTGGTTGAAAGAAACCCGGCCCGGTCGGATTTTCACGCCCGGCTGTTATCGGCTTTGTTATATCTGCCGCAATTTGATGGCCCGGAATATTTAAAACAGGCCCGGCAATGGGCGCGGTCCCATTTGCCGCCCCTGGTCGACCCGCCGCGCTTTACCAATAATAAAATGCCGGATCGGCGCCTGCGCATTGGCTGGATCTCGCCCGATTTTCGCGATCACCCGCTTCATGCCCGCCTGATGGGCATGGCGCGTCATCATAACCGCAATGAAATTGAACTGTTCCTGTATTCGGCCGTTACCCGCCATGATGACATTACCCGTCAATGGCAAATTGTTGCCGATAGCTGGCGCGATGTCGCCGGACAACCGGCGGACCGCATTGCCGGGCGCATTCGCAAGGACCGCATTGATATTCTGGTCGATCTTTCCGGCTTTACACGCGACCATCCGATAGAGGTTTTTGCCCATCGCCCGGCACCGATCCAGGTCACCTTCCATAATGCCTCCACCGGAATCCCCCAAATAGATTATATCTTTGGCCATGCCGATATGGTGGCACCGGATGCCCCGGAAAACCGCATTTGCAGCGAAATGATCCATCGCCTGCCCCATGCCGGTTTTGCCTATACCCCGCCCGAAAACAGCCCGGCCATCGGCCCGCTGCCCGCCCTGTTAAATGGCTATCTGACATTTGGTTTTACCGGCACATTGCCGCAGATCAGTGATGCGGTCCTCAACAATTGGGCGCGCATTATGAACAAGGCGGTCAATAGCCGCCTGATCATTCAGGCCGACGGGCTGCATGACGACTTTGTCCGCCATAACTTTCTCGACCGAGCCCGACAAGCCGGCCTGCATGCCGATCGCATTACCTGCCAGGGCCTTGAACCTGATAAAATGCGCGCAACCGCCATTTACAACCAAATTGATATCGGCCTTGATCCCTTTCCTGCCAATAACATCATGGCGGGCTGTGACATGCTGTGGCATGGGGTCCCCTTTGTCACACTGGCGGGCAATATGCCCGCGGCCCGGTCCGGGCTGGGTATTTTGGCCGATGTCGGCCTGGATGCCCTGGCGGCAGAAACCCATAACGGCTATGTCGAAAAGGCCGTTTTGCTGGGCCGCGATGTGGAGGCTCTTTCCATCATTCGCCGCACCCTGCGCGACCGGGTGTTAAAGGCCAGCATGATGGATCATCATAAAATTGCCCGTGATTTTGAACAGGCCTATCGCGACATTTGGCATCACTGGTGCGCCTGAGACAACAGGGCTGACAACAAGCGCTCGATCATCGTTTCAAGATGACGCCCGAAAGCGCTTTGCCTTCAACGCACAATTGCCCCTGTTTCAAAAAGACGATCCACCGCACTTGGCAGGTCATCGGCAATGAAATCGGCATTGCTTGCCCCGGGCATATCAGCCTGTTGCGCCCCATGCCCGGTTCGGACCAAAACCGTTTTCATGCCCGCCGCCCGTCCGGCGTCAATATCGGCAATTTTGTCACCAATCAGCACACTTTCGGCAAGATCAATGGCAAAATCCTCGCAGGCGGCAAAGATCATGCCCGGTCCCGGCTTGCGGCAAATGCTGTCCTTCTGATATTCGTCCTGTCCGTCAGGATGAAACGGCGAATAATAAATACCCTGCACACTCGCCCCTTCTGCCGCCAGAAGCTGCGTCATGCGTTCATGCAGGACAAGAAGGTCATCTTCGTTAAGATAACCCCGTGCAATGCCCGACTGATTGGTTACAACAATGACGGGCACCCGTGCGGCATTGATACGGGCAATCGCCTGCCCGACACCGGGAATAAGTGCCATATCCTCGGGTTTGGACAAATAATGCACTTCCTGATTAATCACCCCGTCCCGATCCAGAAAAATCGCCGGCAAGGCATGACGCTGGTCCTGCCATTTCGGTGCGGGATCGATCAGATGTCGGCGAACAAACGAATAATCGGTCATGGCGTTATCAACTGCGTTAATTTTCTGAAATGACAAAAAATCTTTGCCTTTTGGCGCATCCCCAAAGGGCCTGTTAAGGATGCGACAAATGCGCAAAAGTCTCAAGGCTGGTTTATCCGGCACGACTGCACCACCCCGAAACCAAAGCCTCCTTGATAGGATGCACCAAAACGGCCCAAACGGGATGACAATAGTTTGTGATACGCCTGATGATTGTAATAACTGGTATTACCATTATTAACTTGTCGTCGCCCCTTTGAACATGGCAAGTACCTAGGCTGGCGTTTTTGTCAGAGGGATCATGAATGTTTTCCACTATTTTTGCCGTGCTTGCGCCGGTTATTATTACCACCGCGCTGGGATATTTCTGGTCGCGGGCCGGAAAACATTTTGACACCTCCCTTGTAACCTCGCTGGTGACATTTTTTGGCACCCCCTGCCTGACCTTTGCGGCCCTTGCCACGGTGAAAATCGGTGCCAATGCCCTGATATCAATGGGCACCGCGGCCGTTATTTCAACCGTTGCCTTTACAGCTATTGGCTGGGTCATTCTTAAGCTTTTGAAACTATCGCCACGCACCTATCTGCAATCCCTGGCCTGGCCCAATATTGGCAATGTCGGCCTGCCGCTTTGCCTTTTGGCCTTTGGCAATGACGGGCTGGCCCTGGCGGTTGCCTTTTTTACCGCCGTGATTGTATTGCAATTTACAGTTGGGGTGGCCTTTGTCGCCGGAACATTTTCACTGCGATCCCTGGTGAAAATGCCGATCATCCCGGCAACGATACTGGCAATTTTCTTTTTGGCAACCGAAACACCCGTCCCCGCCTGGCTTTACAATACAACCGATCTGATCGGCCAACTGACCATCCCGTTAATGCTGTTTACATTGGGCGTTTCGCTTGCACGGCTCAAGCCAGTCAGCCTGCTGCGCAGTATTGGCCTGTCAGTCGTGCGCCTGGTTATGGGGTTTGGCGTCGGCCTTGCCATTGCCGACCTTATGGGGCTTGAAGGCATGGCGCGCGGCGTGGTGATTTTGCAATGTTCCATGCCCGTCGCGGTGTTCTGTTATCTGTTTGCCCAACTTCACGATAACGAACCCGAAGAAGTCGCCGGGGTGGTGATTTCATCCACCTTCCTGGCAGCCTTCAGTTTGCCTGTTCTTTTATGGTATGTGCTGTAAGGCCCGTCGGGCAAATCACTGCGTTTAACGGTACCTGTTATTGCGACACGGTCAGTCGATAATGCCCGGTATGTTTGTCATCCGCATAAAACCCAACCGCACAATCATAACTGCCACGTTTTAAATCCGGGTCATTGTTGGTTGCGGCAAGTTCCAAAACCGCATTGCGACATTGATCCAGGCTTGTCAGATCCTCGCCAGCAAACCGAAAGGCTGTTTTATCTTTTTTATCGGGGAAATAAACCGCCGTGACCTTTTCCCACGGCGCTGGTCCGTTCGGCCAAATCAGGTTGGCAAGCCATTCACGCGGGCCACTGAGGGTGGAAAATGCCAGACCGGCAATAATCGCCACAGCAGCAAGCCGGCGCACCATACGTCCACGCGATTTATGTCTCATTTGCCGTCCCATCCCAATTCCTGAAAATCAGTGCCGCGAAAGTCGGCATCGCAATCAAGGTGATATTCATCCAGTTGCGGCGGTTTTTGCGCTGTTCCTGCCAGCATGGCATGAACCTGCCCCCGATGATGGATTTGATGCACAAATAAATGCGACAAAACCGCCCCTGCCGTTTCGCTGGCCCAAATACCGTTCCCGCGATCAAGTGTTACCGGTTTTTGCGCCTCTTCAATCGTCAGGTTCTGGCAAAACGTCAATAATGTCTGGTCGCTGGTTTTTTGCGCTGCTGCCAGGGATGTGATGTCAGAAAACGGATTATCATCGGCAAAACATTCCCGCCCGCGCCCCTGGGCCAGCAGGGCATCAACGTAAAACCAGTCAACAATCAGAATATGATTAAGGGTTTGCAAGATGGTCGGAAAAAATGACGTTCTGTGTGCCGTTAACGCCGCGTCATCAAGTTTCTGGCAACAGGCCAGCAATCGAAAATTCGACCAGGCATTGTTCCGTGCCTGATCCAAAAACGATGTGCCTGGCCGGGACATTGATGATTGCGGCATGTGTGACACCTTTTAAAACGGGCTTATTCGCCCGTTACCGGATGGGCATGATTAAGCGGACCATTCCCCTTGCCAAGGTCCGGGGCGGTTCGAATGGCTTTGCGAACATAGGCACGCGCCCGCGCCACGGCATCCTCCAGGCTCAAGCCCTGGGCAATTCCGGTGGCAATCGCACTGGCCAGCGTACAGCCGGTGCCGTGGTTATTGTCTGACGGAATACGGGTATCTTCAAACCCGGAAACACCATGTTCGCCGTCCCACAAAATATCGACAATCTTGTCGCCCTGGGAATGCCCGCCTTTTAGCAACACAGCCTTTGCGCCCATTGCGCCAATTTTCTCGGCTGCTTTGATCATGTCGTCTTCGCTGGTAATGCGCATATCGGCCAGCACTTCGGCCTCCGGGATATTCGGCGTCAAAACCGTGGCGCGCGGCACCAAAAGCTCAATAACGCTTTCAACTGCATCTTCTTCCAGCAGGCGTGAACCGCTTTGCGAAATCATCACCGGGTCAATCACCACCGGCACGCCGGCGGCCTTGCCATCCAAAAGCGCGACCACCGCACGAATCACCGGAACCGAATGCAGCATACCGGTTTTCAGGCAATCCACACCGATATCGTCAATCATCAGTTCGGCTTGCTGGGTGATAAATGCCGGATCAATCCCCAGCACCCCAAAAACACCCTGCGTGTTTTGCGCGGTCAGGGCGGTAATTGCCGTGGCCGCATAGCCGCCCAGGACCGTGACCGTCTTGATATCCGCCTGGATACCTGCCCCGCCGGAACTGTCCGATCCGGCAATAATCAACACGCGCCCTTTCATCGGGAGCCTCCTGTTATCTCGTCTTGCGCCCGGCAAAAACCAACGCACCTGTTAGTCTCAGGCAGCGCTCACGGCTTTGATGCGCTCAACAATATTATTCACAACCTGTTCTACATGGGCAGCATCATCGCCTTCCGCCATGACCCGAATAAGCGGTTCCGTGCCTGATTTGCGAATAAGCACACGGCCATCCCCGTTAAAGGATTTTTCCGCAGCAGATATTGCCTCGATCACGCTGTCATCATTCAGCGGATCACTGCCCGGAGCGTAACGCACATTCTTAAGAATTTGCGGCAGCGGATCAAATACATGCGTCATTTGTGACACCGGCCCTTCATGCCCCGCCAGAACGGCCAGCACCTGCAACGATGCCAGCAAGCCATCGCCGGTCGATGCAAAATCGGACAGCACGATATGCCCGGATTGTTCCCCGCCGACATTGCAATCAAGCGCGCGCATCTGTTCGACAACATAGCGATCGCCAACCTTGGTGCGGATCAGCCGTAAACCCTGTTTTTCAAGGTAGCGTTCAAGCCCCAGATTGGACATGACCGTTGCCACCAGGGCATTGCCGCGCAACTGGCCGGTTTTGTGCCAATGTGTCGTCACCAGGCCCATCAACTGGTCACCGTCAATCAATTGACCTTTTTCATCACACATCTGCACGCGGTCGGCATCACCATCCAGCGCAATGCCCACATCAGCGCGACGTTCAACCACCATTTCACACATCGGTTTGGTATAGGTCGACCCACATTCGGCATTGATGTTAAGACCGTTCGGCTTTGTGCCAATTTCGATAACCTCGGCACCAAGCTCGCGCAGGACCATCGGCGCTACGCTGTATGCCGCACCATTGGCGCAATCCAATACAATGCGCAAACCTTCAAGCGTCACATGCCCCGAAAGCGACGATTTCACCGCCTCGATATACCGTCCCGGCGCATCTTCAATCCGCTTTGCCCGCCCCAGATCCTTGGCCGGGACCAGCATCGAGGACAGATCAGTATCCATCAGGACTTCAATTTCGCTTTCAACCGCGTCGGAAAGTTTAAAGCCATCCGGCCCGAAAAGTTTGATGCCGTTATCTTCAAACGGGTTGTGGGATGCCGAAATCATCACGCCAATATCAGCGCGCATCGATTTGGTCAGCATGGCAACCGCGGGGGTTGGCATCGGCCCGACAAGAATCACATCCATCCCCATCGATGTAAAACCCGCCACAAGTGCCGGTTCAAGCATGTAACCAGACAGGCGCGTATCCTTGCCGATCACAACACGATGGCGATGATTGCCGCGGGTAAAATAGCGCCCGGTTGCCATCCCCACCTTAAGGGCGACTTCGGCCGTCATCGGTGCATTATTGGCTTTGCCACGAATTCCGTCGGTCCCAAAATATTTGCGGCTCATCTACTGGATTCTTTCTTCAAACTCAAAATCGTCGCGATCAATTCACCGGTTATAACAAAGTCAAACCATATTGCCACCGACTTATACCTATAGCTTAGCGATAACGGGCCCGACCCAAAATAGCGCACACAGCACAAGACCGGCCCCAGCCCCCCCAAACTCTCTTAACAAAGCAATGGCATCCGACTGCTTTTAACGCTAACACATAAGTGGGGAAAATTAGGGACCAGCATATTGACATCCGCGACAAAAATACTATGGCAAAGTCGCCCTGTTGCCTGCAGGCACAGAGCAACACACCATGTATGGCAAATGATGACCCGACGGGTCATCTGGCCTGTCGGCGCGGCTGTGTTGCTGGCCATTTGTGCCATGTTCCTGTCGCTAACGGCGGCACGTGCGCAAATCTCGTTCGTCAAGTCTGCCAATTTCAGCCCGCCGTCTGCAAATTCGGAATTTGATCTCTCGCTGGACGAATATATCTTTCGCCTGATTGACCCGGACCATAAACTATCGTTTGACGAGGTCGCAAACCTGCCGATCGGTGAGTTCCAGCCCCTGTTGGATACGCCCAGCCCTGGCTATACGCATGCGTCGGTCTGGTATAGAGCCGACATCCAACTTATGGAATCTGCGCGCGGCCAACCTGATGACGAACAGGGTAATCGCCTTTTTCTGGAAATTGCCCCGCCTTTTCTGGATCGGATCAACGTTGCCATTTTCGATGTCAACGCGGGCAAATTCATTTGGCGCGACGAATTGGGCGATAATATCCCTTTCACATCCAAGACGATCAGAAACCGTACTTTTACAGCACGCCTGCCTTATCTGGCACCGGGGCATTACCGTTTTGTATTTCGTGTCGATACAACCAGTACCAATAAACTTTCTGCAAGCATTCTCAATGACTCGACATTGATGAGCGATGGCGGGCGCGTCCTGATCATTTCAAGCATCATTATCGCGTCGCTATTTGTGATTGGCAGCGTCTATTTCACAGGCGGCATTCTGGTGCGCGATATGATCCTGTTCTGGTATGGCGCCTATGTCTTGTCCATTGCCATGCTGGGGGCTGGCGTATCAGGGCTTGGCCTGTTGACACTTCAACCCTACTGGACGCCCTTAAATGACCTGATCACCGGCGGCGGATCGGTACTATCGATTGCGTCGAGCACGATTCTATGGGTTGAAATCATCGATATCCGGCAGTTAAATCTTCGCATATACAAGTTTTACCGGGCTTACTGCATCATTGTCGCGTGCATGGTGACAATCGTCTGCACCTCTTATTATACCGAATTTGGCCGCTATGTCCTGAGCTTCGATCTGGTCATCGTGGTCTCGCTGTTTGGCTGGCTGATATATCGTTTCATACAAAATCCACACGGGATCTATTTATTTTATCTCTTCACAATCGGCATCCCGGCCCTGGGCGCGATTGTTTATATCTGTTCCATCGTTGGCTTTATTCCGCACTACAACTTCACCCAAATGATTTATCCAATTGTCACTTTGTTCCATCTTATCATGATGGGAATCGCAATGGCCTATCGGACAAGTTATTTGGAAAAGGGCCGTCTCGCAGCACAGGGACGCCGCCAGCGCACCCATCAACTGGCCGAAGAACAGCGCGAATTTATTACCATGCTCGGCCATGAATTCCGAACACCACTTGCCATTATCCAACGCTCAGCAGAGCTGATTTCGCTTCATCTCGGCAATGCCGGCCAAGGTATTTCCGACCGCATGATGCGTATTCGCAACCATGCCGGTCAGCTTTCCGCACTGGTCGATGTTTTCCTAACCAAAGATACCCTTGATCGCGGGGCCTTTAACCTGAACCGCAAGCAATTAACGCTGCTGGAGTTTCTTTCCGACCTTGTTGAATCGATCGATCAGGAAGGCAAGCAGATTGACGTTTCCCTGCATGGGGATGCCGATACGGCCATTAACGCCGATCCAATCCTGTTGAAACTCGCCATCGGCAACGTGATTGAGAATGCACGCAAATATGCGCCCAATTCGCCCATCCTGATAGACTGCAACCATCGGGGTGATGGCTATGCCTATATCCGGGTTGTCGATCATGGTCCCGGCATGACCGACGATGACCTTTCCCAGGTTTCAATCGCGTTTTATCGTGGCAAATCATCTGATGGCACACGCGGGGTCGGCCTTGGTTTGCATATCGCCAATCGCATTCTCGAGGCGCATCACGGGTCAATAACCTTGTCTGTCGCGGAAAGAGGCGGCACAACCGTTGTGTTCAAACTGCCGCTGGACCGGGATGCCACGATCCACAATATCCGCCATCGCAATATGCATCGCCTTAATTCCAGCCGTGCCGCACACCAAACAGGGGCGAAATGACCATGCTTTTGCCCCGGTGTCGCGCATCCAAAACCCGGTTATTGTCGATATTTGGCAGAATGCAGCTGGCCATATATCTTTTGACCACATTTTGTATCGCGATGGGATATTCAGGTTTCGCACAGGCTGAACTGGCCCCTTCCATCGATATTTCTCAAAATAAAGATGGGGACATTTCCTTTATCGGCCACATTGCCAGTTATCTTGATCCCAGCCAGCAAAAAACCCTCGGCGATATTCGGGCCCTGCCCGACAGCGCCTTTCAGGCGCATAAAGACGTGCCCTCCTTTGGCTATACCAACGATGCCATCTGGTATCGGATTGATCTTATCGCCACGAGCCCGCTCAACCACACCCGTCATATTGATATTGCGCCCATTTACCTCAACACAATTAATCTTTACCTGACGCGCAAAAACGAAGAACGCCCCTTATGGACAGCCTTGATGGGGGATCATGTTCCTTCCAGTCAGCGCCCCGTGCTTTCGCCAAACCATATCGCGGCATTTCCCGCACTCGATCCGGGCTATTACACCCTTTATATCCGCACCCAGTCCAATAGTACGCAATTCCTCCGTGCATCGCTCCTGTCAAACGATGTGCTGATCACCCGCTGGTCGACCAAAATTGTCGGAAACGGGCTGTTTATTGGCGTCATCCTGATGATGTCATTCATTTACATGACCATCGGGGCCTTCATTCGCGACGGTGCCGTCACTTTATACGGTGCCTGTCTGCTGGCCTTTGGCGCGCTATCGTCTAGCATTGATGGATTGTTCCTGACTGTTTTCGCCCCGGAATGGCCCTATGCCAATGACCTTTTCATCGGTGTGGGAACGGCGGTCAACATATCGGCGGCAAGTCTGTTATGGATCAACATTCTTGATATCGGGTCGGAATGCCGGCTGTGTAAAAAGATATTTTACAGTTATTCCGTGATCGTTTTGCTGCTTTCGGTCACGGCGACAACGCCGCTTTATTCGATCTTTGCCAGTATTTGCCAATTCTCGCATGCGGGCGTCATGGCTGTTTATGTCAGCTTTTTGATCCGCCGTATCGTGCGCAATCCGCGTTTTATCGTCCACTGGATCTATCTGACCGTGATGACGATACCGACCGTGGCATTGATGATCTATTATCTTGCCCTCAACGATGTATTACCAATCAACAGCTTCACCATCGCGGCCTATCCGATTGCGCTGGCCGCCCATTTGATGTTGATGAGTGTGCTGATGGCCCTGCGCATTACCGCCATTGACCGCGACCGCTTGCGGGCATCGCACATTGCCGAAAGCACGGAAAAACTTGTTGAAGAACAGCGCAAGCTTGTCTCGATGCTATCGCACGAATTTCGCACCCCGCTTGCCGTTATTCAGCGCGCGGCCGAAATGGTGTCGCTGCGCCTGCAAAAGGAAGCGGCAGAAACCGGCGGTCAGGATGTCCCGCGCCCGGTAACGGACCGCCTGAAACGTATTCAGGACCAGTCTGCCAAACTGGCCCGGCTGGTTGACGTATTCCTTGGAAAAGATAACCTGAATGCACCGCAATTCGCGCTGGCCCGCAAACTGATACCCGCGAAATCCTTTTTGCAGGAATTTGCATCGATGGCGCAACGCGACCATGCCAAGGTCCATCTGACCTATGCCAGCAGTGCCAACAGCGTTCTTTATGCCGATGCCACCCTGTTGGGGCTTGCGTTAACCAACGTGATCGAGAATGCCCGGCGCCGTCATCCCGGCGAAACCATTTTGCTCGAAGCGCATGAAGAATACGGCATTACCCTGATCATCGACATCTCGCATCCCGACATGGAAAGCGACCAAAACATCTCGATCCCGGACGACAGCGAACCTCCATTGACCGACCTGGAAGCAATAGAAGAGCAAAACAGCCCTGCGCGATTTTACGAAAAGAGAATCGAACATGAAAGGCTGCCACCCCGCCATGATACCGGCCTTGGCCTGCATATCACGCAACGCATCATCATGGCACATGGCGGCAAAACCGATATTGTGACGGATCAGAGCAACCCCTTTCGGATGCGCATTACCCTTCCGCTAGAGGTTCCGCTCTAAAACGCTTTAACGCCTCACATTTACGCCACCAAATATGACGACGTACGGGGCTCTCACCGCCCCAAACGGGCAGCCGGCAGACAAAACATGTCGTGATGGAAGGTTTCCCAAGAAATCAGGCGTTTGAACGTATCTTTACAGGGCCGTCCGCATCGTCCGTGCCGGCCTCTTCACCAACAATAACAGCGGGCGAGGTAAAGGCATAACCCCGGCCATATGCTGTTCGCACCGGAAGCTCTTCCCCCGTCGCCTTGGTGATTTTTTGCCGCACCCGGCGAACAGCAGTATCCAGATTACGGCAGTTTTCCGCCGTATCGGCCTTCCCCAGCGCCGTTACAATATCAGGGCGCGTCAACCAGCCGCCATTGGCCTCGATCAACACGCTGATAATCGTGCGCTCCCCTGCGGTTAACACGGCGGATCGGCCTTCCGGGGCTGTCAAAGTCCAGGTCAAACGATCAAGGGTCCAAAAATCGGCAGGTTGTTCGGGGGTCTGTTCAACAGCATCATCCGGGCCGGGTGTTGCAACCCGACGCAGTAACGGTCGTAAAGCTGCCTCGATAACGGAAAGCGGGCTGTCTTTGGTCAGATACACATCTGCCCCGGCCTGATATCCCGCCAAATGCTGATCCATGCCGGACAAAGATGTCAGCATCATAATCCCACAATCCAGCTTATTGCGGGTAAACCGGGCCAGGTCAAACCCGTCGGCATCGGGCAGCATGACATCGAAAATAACCGCTTGCGGCGTAAGTTGGTCAATCTGGTGATAAAATTCCCGGCCGCTTTCACAACCGATCACATCAAAGCCGCAGATCTCCAGATATTCACAGAGATCACGGTTGAGGTCTTCATTGTCTTCGACCACAAAAATACACGCAGCCATCTTTCTCCGCTCCGAGCCGCCTGGAAAGCACTTCTATAGTTTACAATACGTTACTATAAAGCTGTCAATCTGCATTCAGGCACGAATTTGTCCCACCGGCGAAAGAATATCCCGCAGATATAATAAAGCATGCGACTACATTGCTTATCCGATCCTAGAGATATGAAGTCAAAGACAGGTAATAGCAAGCCCGAAGCCCCAACTGTCAGAAATTGACTGATTTGCAACAAACGCGCCCTCAAAGCGTTTTGTCATAAAAAGGCGATCTCCGCCCCGCAATTTTACATGCCACAACAAAAAACCAGCCAAGCCGGTAATGGATGAACAGCAACCAGTTTCGCGACAATAAAACAAAAAACACCCGACCCTTACAGGCCGGGTGTCTCACCGCATGATTAAAAATAGTCAGGCTGACAAATAATATTATCCCGCAAAAGGATATAACCGTCCTGCCTTAAACAGCGCCAATGGCCGAAGCCACACTTAACGCCTGCACTGTTTCATCAACATCGTGAACCCGCAAAATTTGCGCGCCCTGGCGCCAGCCATTCAAGGCCGCCGTCAGTGATCCGCCCAAACGCTGTTTGGGGCTTGCCGCCGGGTCAATCTTGCCGATAAAGGATTTGCGGGATGCGCCGAGCAAAAGCGGGCATCCCAACCCATGAAAGATCGATAGGCGCGAAAGAAGCTCCAGATTGTGCGACAATGACTTGCCAAAGCCAATGCCCGGATCAACACAAATCCGATCACGGCTAATCCCGGCGCGTTCGCAGCTTTCGACACGATCCAGCAAATAATCATACACATCGAGCAC
>JBNKVZ010000103.1:0-16107 GCA_050299455.1 Thalassospira sp. | reverse complement strand
TATATCGGCCGGGTTTGCATGGGTTTCGGTAACGACCATAACCTCTGCCCCGGCGGCTTTTCCTGCGGCAATGCCAGCCGGGGCATCTTCCCATACCAGGCAGTCGCGGGCATCAAAGCCCAGTTTTTGCGCGGCCTTTAAAAAGCAGTCCGGGGCTGGTTTCCCGGCAGATACATCCTCGGCCGTGATCAGGATGTCGGGCATGGGTAAACCGGCTTTGTTGATGCGCTGCACCGCCAGGCGGCGCGGGGCGGATGTCACAACAGCCCAGCGGTTGCGTGGCAACGCAGATAAAAAGGCCGCAGCCCCGCCAACGGGTTTGATTTTGTCAATCGCCTCAAATTCCGCCTCGGTCACTAGGTCGACTTCCCGGTCAATATCGGTGCCGGGTGGGGCAAAACGGGCAATGGTTTCAGCCGCACGAACCCCGTGCATGGCATGAAGGATCTCGGCCTCATTCAGGCCGTGGCGTTTGGCCCAGTCGCCCCATGCGGTTTCGGCAATTTCAATGCTGTTAACAATCGTGCCGTCCATATCAAACAGAAAGGCTGCAAAATTTCGCCCGGTCATGGCGGCTCCTGAAACAAATTGTTGTCAGGTCATGTTAACGCAGGGGGCAGCGTAAATGAAACAGGTGCTTTGCCAAAACGACAAGGCCGGGCATATCAGCCCGGCCTGATGGTGTGCGGAAGTGACGGTGTGCGGAAGTGACTGTTTGAGAGAGGATGTGCCCGTTTGCGTGGTCCTGGCCGCAAAACCTGCGGGCCATAACTTGGTTACGGTCCTCAAATCCGCGTTTAGGGCACCACCCGGCGCAGGCGCGGGGCCTCGGCCTGGGAGGTATCAATCAGCCCGCGATAGGCGTGCCAGCTGGCATGGCCCAAAAGCGGCATCACAACCGCCATGCCCAGCAAAAAGACAACCATGCCGCAGGCCGCCAGAATGGCAATCGCAGCACCCCAACCTATTAGCACCCGCCAGTTGCGCAGAAATGCCCGGATACTGAGCGACAGGGCGGTGATTACATCGATATCCCGGTCCACCAAAAGGGGGATCGACACCAGCGAGATGGCAAATGCCGCAATGGCAAAACCGCCACCAATGATTGACCCCGTGATCAGGAATGTCATGGCATCGCGGCTAAAGAATGTTTGCCAGATCAATGTATCAAGCGAGGGAACTGCGCTATGATAAAATAGCGCGAATAACAGCATCGCCACCCGCGACCATAGCAGGAAAAACAGCATTAAAATCACGCCGATTGCGCCTAACTGGCCGGGATTGCGGCGAAACCCGTTCAGGCTGTGCCACAGGGTGACATTTTCGCCCATTTCCAGGCGGCGGCTGGTTTCATACAGGCCCACAGCCAATAATGGCGCAATCAGCATAAAGCCCGCGCCCAAAGGCAGGGTCAAATAAGGCTGGCCGGACTGAAAAAGACTTAACAAAATGATATAGCCCGCCACGACGCAAAAGGCACCATAGGTCAGGCCAATGGCCGGGGCACGTTTGAAATCGCGCCAGCCCGCCTCAAGCCATTTACCGGACTGGTCACTGGTCACGTCACGAATGATAATGCCGTGCTGGCGGTTTGCGGTGTCGTTATTGTCAGCGGCAAGGCTGTCCGTTGGGGGTGTCATATTCGGCGTTGTCGAATTCGTCATTATATATCCTCCCTGCGCCAATGCGGGTCACGCGACAGCAGATCCAACCCTGTTTGTCCTGCCGACCCTTAAATCCCGGGCCGGATGGGTATTTTGTTTATTAATTAATAAGGTATATTAGCACCTATGGGTGGAGTTTTCATCCTTTGATTATAAACCATTGGTAATTGTTATACGCAATGTCAGGTCGATTGTTTTTTGAGCATCAAACAACCAAAAGATTGCCATTTTCTGCTGCAATGCAAATCAGGGCCTGTATGATAATGGTTTCTAGGGAAAATTTCTGATGGGGCCGTCCCAACAGATTGCGCGCAAAAAGAAAGCGGAGCCGAAACTTTGAAAAAGATACTCGCTGTAATTGGCGCTCTTGTCGTAGTGATTATTGCCGCCTTGCTGGTTATTCCGTCGCTGATTGACTGGAACAGTTACAAAGCCGAAATAACAACAGCGGTGAACGAAGCTACGGGCCGCAATCTTGAACTGCGCGGCGATTTGTCGCTGTCCTTGCTGCCTTTTCCGGCTTTGTCGGTAAAGGATGCCGCCCTGGGCAATGTCGAAGGGGCGACCGACAAAAATATGGTCACGGTCAAGGAGGTCGAGGTTTCGGTGGCCTTGATGCCGCTTCTGACCGGTAATATCCAGGTAACGCAGGTCCGCCTGATTGATCCGGTAGTGTCGATCCAGACCTTTAAGGATGGCAGCAACAACCTGGTCTTTGACCCCAAAGACGCGCAGGGCCATGGCCCGGTTGCCGGCACCATCAATAATCCTGAAGATCAGGCCGCACAGTCTGCACAGCCCGCCTCAAAGGCACCGGCAAATGATGACAGCGGAAGTTCGCTGGCAAGCTCGATCCGGGTTGATAGCCTGTCGATTGAAAATGCAACCATCATTTACCGTGCGCCTGGCAGCGAAGAACGCATTGAAGGCCTGACCCTGAGCGTGGAGGCCGACAGCCTGAATGGCCCGGCCACGGGCGAAGGCTATGTGTTCTATCGGGGTATTCCGCTGACCTTTAAGCTCAATGTCGGTGAAATCAGCCAGACGAAGGCCTTTCCCGTTTCTGTCCGTTTGGGCATTGACGAGGTTGATGGCGGCATTGATGTGGGCGGCCAGGTGGACCTTTCCGGTGCCGCACCGGACTTTAACGGCGAAATTAATGGCAAGTTCGATGACTTGCGCAAGGCCGCCCTGCGGATTGCCGGGGACGATGCCGATATTCCCGATATTGCCGCCAAGGAATTTGACCTTTCTGGCAAATTGGCCGCCAATGCCAAGGCCGTCACGGTGAATGATCTGTCCGTGCGGTTTGGTGATACCCGTGGTTCGGGCGCGCTTTCGGTTAAAACGGACCCGAAAATGAAGGCCGACCTTGCCCTGCGTTTCAACCAGTTTGACCTGGATGCGATCATGGCCCTTGCCAACGCATCGGGAACGCACAAGGCCGCAGGAACCAGCACAAATGCCAGCGGGGATGCCGCCAAAAATGCAGATGTGAAAGTTCCCGATGCCGGAAAGGCTGGCGGGCAGTCCATTCCCTCGCAGGGGCGTAAAAATACGGCCGATGCCAGCACGGCACCGTTGATCCCGGCGGATCTGACCGGGTCGATTGATCTGGAAGTTGAATCGCTGATTTATAATCAGACGCCAATTCACAATGCCCGCATTAATGCCGGCATTGCCAACAGCAAAATCACCCTGAACGAAGTTTCCGCCGGCCTTCCCGGGGGGACGGACTTGCAGGTTTCTGGCGCCATTTCGGGTGAGAAATCGCAGGTTAGTGCCAATCTGCGTTATGAAATTGCCTCGGATAATATCCGGGCTGTCATGCGCTGGTTGGGGGTTGATATTGAAGGGGTCCGGGCGGACCGCTTGCGCCGTTTCTCGCTTACTGGCGGGTTAAAGGGCACACCAGACCGGATCAATATCAACAATGTTGATATGCGCCTTGATGATACTGCCATTCGCGGGGCTATTGTGGCCAATCTTGATAGTGCAGGGCTGCCGGCGCTCGGGATTGGCCTGAAGCTCGATAAAATCAATCTTGATCAATATATCGGGTCTGGTTCCAGTGCCGCTGCGGCGGATCGTTCATCCGCAGGAACGTCTGGTTCATCTGAAGTTGATACGGCCGGGGCTTCGGCCTCTGGCACGGCGGATGAAGCCAGGCAGGATCTGGTTAAAACCATTCATGCTGCTTTGGCCCCGCTAAAGGGCCTTGCCGCCAATTACCGGATTGGCGCGGATGAAGTGATATCGTCGGGTGTGGCCATTCGCGGCATTTCGGTGGAAGGCAGCCTGCGCGGTGGTGACATTACCCTGACCAACCTGTCGGTTGCCGATGCGGCGGGGATGTCGTTGCAGGGCAGTGGCGCGTTTCTGGGGCAAAGGACGTTCCCGAGTTCAAGAACCTGAAACTTGGTGTGACGGCGAAAAATCTGGAGCCATTGGTCAAGCTGACGGGGATTACCCTGCCGGCCCCGGCGGCCAATTATAAATCGCTGAAGGTGGGCGTCACCCTGAACGGCCCGATGAGCGGGCCGGACCTGGATGCCAACCTGTCCAATTCGACCATGCAGGTGGCCCTTAAGGGCAAGGTGAACGGCCTTTTGGGGGATGCGCCTGGTTTGACGGGCACCCTTAATGCCCAGGCGGGCAGCCTTAACCGTGTTTTGCCGTTAATCGCACCGAGTTACGAACCCTCTGGCGATTTGGGCCGGTTTGCCTTCCAGGGCAAGGTGGATGGCAATGCCAAAAACATTGCTGTCGATATTGCCAAACTGGCGGTTGGCACCTTCGAAACCGCCGGGACGGTTAAAATGGATGCATCAGGGGCGCGGACTCAGTTGGATGTGAACCTGAAGGGGGGCAAGCTGCGGGTTGATCCGTTCCTGCCTTCTTCAAAACGGGCGTCGCTTGATATGCCCCGCCGGGGGATGCGCCATGCGGCATTGCCGTCATTCGAGAATGACCTGCTGACCCGTGTGGATGCCCGTGACGGAACCCCGTGGGATGATAATGTTATCGATGTTTCTTCGCTGCGTTTGCTCGATGGGACGATTTCCATTGTGATGGACCAGCTTGATTTCGATAATTTCTCGCTGGTGAACCCGGACCTTGCTGTCAAAATGAAGCAGGGCCTTGTCACCATTGATCATTTGACCGGCAAAATGGGCGATGGCCCGCTGAAAATTTCGGGCATGTTTGATGCCAGCAAGGATGTGCCGAAACTTGATCTTTCAGGTTCGCTGGATAATGCCAATGTCGCCAAGCTGTTCCCGATCCGGGTTGCCAATGACGATGTCACCGGCATTGCCGGCAGCAAATTTGCCGTGACCGCCAATGGCACGACCTCGCGGGCACTGGTGAAGGCGCTAAATGGTACGGCGACGCTGAACCTTAAGGACATTCGCTTTAGCAATGCCGATAACCGTTCGAAAGATCCCAAGCTGGATTTCCGCGCCCTGTTGCGTCAGGGGCCTGCGGCAATGGTGGTGGAAGGGGTTGGCAATAACGACCTGTTGCGCACCCTGGATGCCGATTTGAAAATTACCAATGGTGTGGCAAAAACCACCCGTGTTGATGCGACATCGCGCGTCGGTACGGCGGATGCCGATGCCACCCTGGATTTGCCCAACTGGATCATGGATACACGGGCCGATTTTGATTTTTCGGAAAAAATCCACGATCTGCCGCCCTTTAGTGTTTTTGCCAAGGGTAAAATCGATGATCCGGCCATCAGTGGCCGCATGGACAAGGTTGCAGTGAAAACGCTGGAAAATCTGTTGGGCAAGGCATTGGGTGGCAAGTCATCGAACGATGATGCGCCGCGTTCTGATCGCGACAAGGCAAAAGATGCCGCCAAGGATGTTCTCAAGGGGCTGCTCAACCAGTTTGGTCGTTAAATCCGCCCTTTATTTTCTGTGGTCAATCTTGCAAACGGTCCCGGTTTTCCGGGGCCGTTTTTGCATGTGGCGGGGTAGAAAAATGGTGATTGCCATAAAACCGCAAAAAAACCTTAACAAACCGCCATAGCTTCGACATGATCCGCCCGTCGATTCCCTGCAAAGGTTATGGTTGGTATGGTCGCGAAAAAAACGGCGCTCGATAAAGACCTCAAATGGCAGCGGCGGATGGACGCCGGTGTTGGTGAGACGGCGTCGCTTACGGCGAAACTTGGTTTTTCGCTTGTTTTCCTGTTGGCATGCAGTGCGTTTGTTGCCTTTCACATGGGGGGGCTGCCACGAAGCGGCTTTCTGATTGCCGCCGCCGTGATTGGCGGTTACATGGCCCTGAACATTGGTGCCAATGATGTGGCAAACAATGTCGGGCCGGCGGTTGGGTCCAAGGCGCTAACAATGGTTGGCGCCCTTTTTGTTGCGGCCATCTTTGAAGCGGCCGGGGCCATTTTGGCCGGCGGCGATGTGGTCAGCACCATTAAAAACGGTATTATCGACCCGTCACAAATGCCCGATGCGCAAACCTTCATTTGGGTGATGACGGCGGCATTGCTGGCGGCGGCCCTGTGGCTGAACCTGGCGACCTATCTTGGTGCGCCGGTTTCCACCACCCATTCCATTGTCGGGGGCGTGATGGGGGCTGGCATGGCGGCCGTGGGGACCCATGCCGTGCATTGGTCCAATATGGGCGCGATTGCCGCAAGCTGGGTGATTTCGCCTATTCTGGGTGGTTTGATTGCCGCCGCATTTTTGGCCTTCATTAAATTCAAGGTGCTGTTTGTCGCGGACCGGGTGGCTGCGGCGCGCAAATGGGTGCCGCTTTTGGTCAGTTTCATGGTCGCGGCCTTTACGGTCTATCTGATGATGAAGGGGATCAAAAAGGTCTGGAAGGCTGATGTTTTCACCATCATCCTGATCGGGATTGCCGCCTTTGGCCTGACCCTGTGGCCGGTGCGCAAGGCGGTTTATCGTGCGTCGCGCGACATGACCGGGCGGCGCAAGGAAATTGCCTCGCTGTTTCGCTTGCCCCTGGTGGTATCGGCGGCCCTGTTATCCTTTGCCCATGGGTCCAACGATGTTGCCAATGCCATTGGCCCGCTGGCGGCCATTGTGTCGGGCGTGCATCAGGGCGCGATTGTGACCTCCGCCCCGATTCCGATGTGGGTGATGGTGATTGGGGCGCTGGGCATTTCGGCGGGTTTGTTGCTGTTTGGTCCTAAGCTGATCAAAACCGTGGGCAGCAAAATCACCAAGCTGGACCCGATCCGCGCTTATACCGTGGCCTTGTCCGCCGCTCTTACGGTGATTGTTGCCTCCGCCCTCGGGTTGCCGGTGAGTTCCACGCATATTGCGGTGGGCGCGGTTTTCGGCGTTGGTTTCCTGCGCGAAAGCCTGAGCCATCGTCGCCGTTTGCATGATGCACCGCCGCCCCCCATGCTGATTGGTGGTACCGAAGGCATGGACCAGCAAAGCCAGGAAATTGCCGCCCTGCGCCAACTGGACCCCAGCCTGGCCGAACGGGCCGAACGCAAATTGCGCAAACGCCTGTTGGTGCGCCGCCGTTATGCGCTGACCATTGCGACCGCCTGGGTGGTAACGGTGCCGGCCGGGGCGTGTTTGGGTGCGCTGCTGTTTTTCACCATTCGCGGCATGATGCTGTAATTCAAAAGGTTTCGTCGCATTTCTCCATTATCCCCGGAGCAATGCACGATCTGCGGCAATGGCCGGCGCGTTCATCGAATGCGCCGGCCATTGTTTTTTCGCTTGACCCATTCGGGGGCGGGGCGTAAACAGCGCGCACTATTTTTGCGACCCATTTTGCGCATCGTCGTTCCGAATTTCGGCACCGCGAGATTTGTTATGCGTGGGTTTCACCAAAAGGTTCTGAAAACATGAAAGCCATCATTGCAGGCATTTTGGCAATGGCCGCAACGGTTGTCGCCTCCAACATTCTGGTTGAATATCCGTTACCCGGTGTCCTCGCCAACTGGCTGACATTTGGCGCCTTTACCTATCCGGTGGCGTTTCTGGTCACGGATTTGACCAACCGGGCGCGCGGTGCACAGGCTGCCCGCATGGTGGTGCTGTCGGGCTTTGCCATTGCCGTTGTGCTGTCGCTGATGTTTGCCGATACCCGCATTGCCATTGCCTCGGGCACGGCGTTTCTGGTGGCGCAGTTGATGGATGTGACCGTGTTTAACCGTTTGCGCCAGGCAAGCTGGTGGAAGGCACCGCTGGTATCCTCGACCATTGGCTCGATGCTTGATACCGCGTTGTTTTTCTCCATCGCCTTTGCGGGTACCGGCCTTCCGTGGCATACATGGGCGCTGGGCGATTTTTCGGCCAAAATGATCATGGCTATGACCTGCCTTGCCCCGTTCCGCATGTTGATGTCGGTGATCCGTCCGGCGGGCCGCACTGACACGATGACCGCCCAGTCCGCCAACGCCTGATCCTGCCTGTGTGATTGTGGTGTCCTGACACTGCACACTGCCAAGATGGAAAAATAATGAAAGTCGATCTGTTCGATTTTGACCTGCCCCGTGACTGCATTGCCGAACACCCGGCGGACCCGCGGGATTCTGCCCGGATGCTGGATTTAACAGCCGGTGCGATGACGGATCGTATCGTGCGCGAATTGCCCGATATTTTGCGCCCCGGCGATTTGCTGATTTCCAATGATACCCGTGTCATTCCGGCGCGCCTGTTTGGTAAACGGGGTGAGGCCAAAATTGAAGTCACCCTGCACAAGCAGGAAGGGCTGGCGCAATGGCGGGCCTTTGCCAAACCGGCCAAAAAGCTGCGCATCGGCGAGATTTTCAAGGTGAATGACAGCTTTGAAGCCGAGGTGATGGACAAACAGGATGGCGGCGAAGTGCTGTTGCGCTTCAATGTTGCCGGGGCGGATTTGATTGCCGCGCTGGAAAAATACGGTGTGATGCCGCTGCCCCCCTATATCCGCCGCGAGGCCGGGGGCGATGACCAGGACCGCGAGGATTACCAAACCATTTTTGCCCGGCATGACGGGGCGGTGGCGGCCCCGACAGCGGGTTTGCATTTCACCCCCGAATTGCTGGCGAACCTGGATGCGCGCGGCATTGCGCGCCGCACCATTACGCTGCATGTAGGCGCGGGCACGTTTTTACCGGTCAAGGTGGATGACACCGAAGACCATAAAATGCACGCCGAATGGGGCAGCATCTCGCCTGAAATTGCGGCCTTGGTGAATGAAACCCGGGCCAAGGGCGGGCGCGTGGTGGCGGTGGGGACAACCTCGCTGCGCCTGTTGGAAAGTGCGGCCAATGAAGACGGCATTGTTGAACCGTTTGAAAACGAAACCAGCATTTTCATCACACCGGGTTATAAATTTCGCGGTGTTGATTTGTTGCTGACCAATTTCCATTTGCCGCGATCCACCCTTTTTATGCTGGTTTCCGCCTTTGCCGGGTTTGAGCGCATGAAGGCCGCCTATGACCACGCGATTGCGCAGAAATACCGTTTTTATTCTTATGGCGATTGTTCGCTTTTGGAATGCGCCAACAAAGTTGAAGCACTGAAAAAGTCATGACCGAATTTCGTTACGAACTGCTGGCAAAAGATGGCAAGGCGCGGCGCGGCCGCATTCATACCGCGCATGGCGTGATTGAAACGCCGGCCTTTATGCCCGTTGGCACCGCTGCCACCGTGAAGGGCATGATGCCCGAAAGTGTTGCGGCCACCGGCGCACAGATTTTGCTGGGCAATACCTATCATTTGATGTTGCGCCCGGGGGCCGAACGCATTGCCCGGCTGGGTGGTTTGCACAAATTCATGAATTGGGACAAACCGATCCTGACCGATAGTGGCGGGTATCAGGTGATGTCGCTGGCGGGTTTGCGCAAAATCACCGAAGAAGGTGTGACGTTCAAAAGCCATATTGACGGGCGGAAATTCTCGCTTTCGCCGGAACGCTCGATGGAAATTCAGCATTTGCTGGGTTCGACCATTACGATGGCGTTTGACGAATGCACGCCTTTCCCTGCGACCGAGGAGGTTGCCGCCGAAAGCATGCGCATGTCGATGCGCTGGGCCAAACGGTCGCGTGATGCCTTTGTCGAACGTGAAGGCTATGCCCTTTATGGCATTCAGCAAGGCAGTGTGTTTGAAAACCTGCGCCGGGAAAGCTCGGAAAAGCTGGCGGAGCTGGACCTGCCGGGCCATTCGGTGGGCGGGCTTGCCGTGGGTGAAGGCCAGCAGGTGATGTTTGATACGCTGGATTTTTGTGTCGATATGCTACCGGCTAACAAGCCGCGTTATTTGATGGGCGTTGGCAAACCGTCCGATCTGGTGGGCGCTGTCATGCGCGGGATTGACCAGTTTGATTGTGTGTTACCCACCCGTTCGGGCCGCAATGCTCAGGCCTTTACCCGCCGGGGCACGGTAAACCTTAAAAATGGTCGTCACCGCGATGATGACCGCCCGCTTGATGATCAATGTTCGTGCCCGGCCTGTTCGCAATATTCACGCGCCTATTTGCATCATCTGATCAAGGCAAACGAGATTTTGGGGGCGATGCTGCTGACCTGGCATAACCTGCAATATTATCAGGATTTGATGAAGGGCATGCGCGACGCCATTGCCGAAGGCCGGATGGAGGCCTTTGCCAAAGATTTTTACGCCGGTCAGGAAGGCGGGGATATTGATCCTGTGCCGATGATTCAGGATTAGGCCAGGCCGCAAAGCCAAAGGAAACCGATCATGGCTGATGAAAGCATTTACCAAAACCTGACCATGCTGGGCGGGGATACCAAACAGCCCGCCAGCCCCGAAGAAGCGGTGCTGGAACGCGTACCAAACCCGCAGGCGGGAACCGATTATTGTGTGCGTTTTGTCGCACCCGAATTTACGTCCCTGTGCCCGATCACCGGCCAGCCCGATTTTGCCCATCTGGTGATTGATTATGTGCCAGCGGACTGGCTGGTGGAAAGCAAATCACTTAAGCTTTTCCTGACCTCGTTTCGCAATCATGGCTCCTTCCATGAAGATTGCACCATCAAGGTCGGCAAGCGCATTGTTGAAACGCTGGACCCGAAATGGCTGCGCATTGGCGGATACTGGTATCCACGCGGTGGCATTCCGATTGATGTGTTTTATCAGACCGGCCCGGCCCCGGACGGGGTATGGATCCCCGATCAGGGTGTTGCGCCTTATCGCGGGCGTGGCTAGCCTGCCCATACCCGGTTCTTCATTGCTGGATCGGGCTGATACATATTTGAATAACAAAGTGATAGGGACGGGGCCATGATCAGGCCCCGTCCTTTTGCTTTTTATGGCCTGTGATTACGGCGGCAATTTATTGGGCGGCTTCTTTCATTGCCTGCACCATCAGGGCGGTATTGTATTTCATCAATTCGACATAGGTTGCGGCAGGGCCGTTTTTTTCCGACAGGGATTCAGGATACAGCTCGCCGCCCGGCTTGGCACCGGTGGCCTTGGCGATTTGCTGAACCAGGCGCGAATCATTGGAATTTTCCAGGAAATAGATATGCACATGTTCCGCTTTGATTTGCGAAATCAGGTCGGCAACATCCTTGGCCGATGCCTCGGATTCCGTTGAAACGCCCAGCGGTGCCAGAAATTGCACGCCATAAGCCTGGCCGTAATAACCAAAGGCATCATGACTGGTCAGAATTTTACGGGCCGATTTGGGTGTTTGGGCAATCTGCTTACGGATACTGTCATCCAGGGTTTGCAAAATCAGTTTGTAATCATGGGCATTTTTCTGGAAATAGGCGGCATCTTGCGGGTCGGCTTTGACCAGTGCCTTTTCGATATTATCCACCCAGATCATGACATTGCCGACACTGTTCCAGACATGCGGATCGGTGACTTTTTTGCCATCTTCGTCGAATTCGTGGGTTTTAATGCCCTTGGAAACCACCACCGGGGCCTTTGCGCCATTGGCCGCCTTGGTGATGCGGGCAAACCAGCCTTCCAGGCCCTCGCCACTTAAAAAGGTGACATCGGCCTTGTGAAGGGCGATGGCATCCTGCGGGGCGGGTTCGTAATCATGCGGGTCGCCGTTAGGACCAACCAGATTGGTGACGTCCACATGGTCGCCGCCCACATTTTCAACCACATCGGCCAGGATGGAAAAGCTGGTTACGACATTCAGTGTCTTGGCCGATGCCGCACCAGCCGTAAACACCATTAACGACGATATCAGGGCGGTGCGCAAAAGACGGGGATGTTTCATCAGATAGTCCTTTTGAGTGTGATGAAGAAGAGAGGAAGGTGAGAACGCGACGAAGGCGCGATGTTTGAGGGGGCGTGTGCCGGGTTTTGCATTCTGTGCCGGTAAAAGCGTTGGAAGGGGGGGGGATGCGGCGGGCTGGAAGCCAGGAACCGTCAGAAGGGATGGACATTTGCCCGTTTGAACCAGCCACGCCCGGCAAGGATGCCCTGGGGGGCACATAGCAGGGAAAGCCCGTAAAACATGCTGCCCGATAAAATGATCGCCGGGCCGGAAGCCAGCGCGAAATAATACGAAACCAGCAATCCCGAAAGGCCGGACAGGGTGCCGGTCAGGGCGGCGACCACCATCATGCGCGGCAGGGTGCGCGTCCACAGGCGGGCGACAATGGCGGGCAGGGTCATCATGCCAACGGCCATCAGGGTGCCCAATGTTTGAAACCCGGCAACAAGGTTGATGACGACCAGAAACAAAAACAGCAAATGATAAATCGGCCCCTTGCCCGAAACGGCGCGCAAAAAGCCGGGGTCAAAACATTCCGTCACCAGCGGCCGATAAATGACGGCCAATATGACCAGCGATACCGATGAAATCAGTCCGACCAGGGTAATCGCGTTGGCATCGACCGACAGGATGGTGCCAAACAGCACATGCAACAGGTCAATATTTGATCCTTTGAGCGAGACAATCAGCACACCAAGGGCCAGCGAAGTCAGATAGAAGCTGGCGAAACTGGCATCTTCGCGCAGGATGGTTTTGCGGCTGACAAGGCCTGACAGCACCGAAACCCCCAACCCGGCGACCAACCCGCCCAATCCCATTGCAGGTAGGGACAGGCCCCCGGCGATTAAAAAACCAATTGCCGCACCGGGCAGGACAGCATGGCTCATGGCATCGCCCACCAGGGTCATGCGGCGCAGCAATAACAAAACGCCTACGGGCCCGGCACTGCAGCCCAGAACAAAGGTTGCAACCAGCGCGCGGCGCATAAAGCCGTAATCAATGAACGGGTCAATCAACCCCATTGCCGTTGTCATGAAAGATGCCTGATTTTTGAAAGTTTTGCTGGGGTGGGGGTGGTTGCGGCAGGTGAGGCCGTTGAGGGTGCTGAGGCCGCAGGCGGCGATTGAGGGCCGTGTTCACCGCCTTCAGCGCCCGTGATGCCATATGGGAAAAGGCCGTGCGGCGGAGGCCTGTGCGCAGGATGGGGCAGGATTGTTTCGGTTTGGCCCCAATCATAGCCATAGGCATGCAACAGCAAAGTTTGCGGGAAATGGCTGCGAATTTGGTCCATGTCGTGCAGCACGGCAATGACCGTGCGGCCATCGGCATGCCAGCCCTTGATGATGGTGATCAGATCACGGGTGGTCCCGGCATCAATCGCGGTAAAGGGTTCATCAAGAATGATGACCGGGGCGTTTTGCAAGATCAGACGGGCAAACAAGACCCGTTGCAATTGCCCGGCAGACAGGGTGCTGATGGGGCGGTTTTGCAGTGTTTCAAGCCCCACCTGTTGCAGGGCGTCGTGGGCTTTTCTGGCAAGGGTGCGATTAACGGCGCGAAAGGCCCCCATTTGCGCCCAGGCCCCCAAAATCACGGTATCGGCAACCGTGAAGGGAAAGGACCGTTCCAATGTTGATATTTGCGCCAGATAGGCGATGTCAGCCCCGGTTGCGCCGCCGGTATCAATCTGACCGCTGGCAAGGGGCAATTCGCCGACAATGCCCTTGATCAGGGTGGATTTTCCTCGGCCGTTTTCCCCGGCAATCGCGGTGAGGCTGCCCGGTTCAAAACAGCCCGAAAGACCATGAATGATCGGCGTGCTGCCATAATGGATGGCAATGTCCTGTAAGGTGATGGGGGCCTGCATCATGGCAGGGATACCGACCAGTAAATCGCCGCCCAGATGGCGACAAGCAGAAAAAATACCAAAAACAGACGGTAACAGGCAGATCGCGCCAAAATTGACGTGACGAACAATGGGGATTTGGACATGGGGCGCTCTGAATGGAAGGCGAAGCCGGGGGAGGACAAGAAGGGGTGAGCATATGATGCGTATGGAATGGTATGTTATAACATACCAAATTTTGAAATTTGTCCAGTGTCTTTTTCGTCGATGTCTCGGATGATGCCGCCTTATCGCCCTTGATGCGGGCAATCATGCGGTGATGGGGCGCTGTGTGTTCGTGGCTCACGGGCCGGAATGACAGGAGTGATCATGGGTTATTCTCGGCAATGTCGTTGGCATCGCGGATCTGGCGATAGGCTGCCTTCTGTCTGAAAGGCGGGTTGCGCTGCCCCGTCGTTTGATTGGGCTTATGGGCTTATGGGCTTTGTGGCTCATAAAGGTTTGTTGTTGCGCCGTTGTTTTGCCATCTGTTCGGGGCGGGCTGCGGCTTGCGATGGTCATTCACTTTGCAAGATGTGGCATACTGGATTTTAAAGCCCGGCAAATGTTATGAAGCAGGCGGATAACCGGCCGCACCAAACCGCCTGTAGGGGGTGTGCCGGGATCAGAACAACAGCTATTCGGGTATGGGTTTGGCGCACAGCATTTCGTTTCGTGATATTCAGGACAAAGCCCGCGACATCGGCTTTGATGTGTGCGGTGTGGCGCGCCCGGAAATTGATGCCCGTAACCAGCAGCGGCTGGATGAATTTGTTGCCGGGCAGGAATATGGCAGCATGGCCTGGATGGCCGACCCGGAACGTTTGCCGCGCCGCCGCGACCCGCGTGTTCTGTGGGAAGATGTTAAAAGTGTCATTGTGCTGGGCACCAATTATGGCCCGGCGCAAGACCCGCTTACATTGTTAGATCACCCCGACCGGGCGATGATTTCGGTTTATGCGCAAAACCGTGATTATCATGATTTGATCAAAAAACGCCTTAAGCAGCTTGCCCGTTGGTTAATGGAGCAAAGTGCAGGGGGCGAGCAGGTAAAGGTTTTTGTCGATACCGCGCCGGTATTGGAAAAGCCGTTGGCACAATCCGCCGCCATTGGCTGGCAGGGCAAACATACCAATGTGGTGTCACGAACCTATGGCTCCTGGCTATTTTTGGGCGAGGTTTTTACCACCCTGGAATTTGCCGATGCGCCGGACCGGGCGGAAATTGACCATTGCGGGTCCTGCCGCAATTGCCTGGATGCCTGCCCGACCAATGCCTTTCCCGCGCCCTATAAACTTGATGCGCGCAAATGTATTTCGTATCTGACCATTGAACATGATGGCGTGATCCCACGGGAATTTCGCACCGCCATGGGCAACCGCATTTATGGGTGCGACGATTGCCTGTCGGTCTGCCCGTGGAACAAATTTGCCAGCCGGACCGAAGAACTGGCCTTTATTCCCCGTGCGGAACTGACTGCGCCGCGCCTGGCAGATTTCCTGGAAATGGATGATGCTGCCTTTCGCGCCTTTTTTACCGGATCGCCGATTAAACGCATTGGTCGGGCAAAGTTTTTTCGCAATGTGTTGATTGCGGTTGGCAATGCCGGCGATCGGCAGGTTCTGCCACGCTTGCAGGCATTGTTGGCTGATCCCTCCGCCTTGATCCGGGCGAGTGTAGTTTGGGCATTATCACGGTTGATGACGGCAGATGAATTTGCCGACTTACGGCAAAGCCAGCTTGCGCAAGAACAGGATGAAACCGTGCGTGCCGAATGGGATGATGTCGCCGCCTGAGCCCTAGATTTTAGGGTTGGGCACGGTTTCAAAGTGATAACAAACCGAGGCATCGTTTTCATTGATCAGGGCAATGCCATATCCCGGTTCCAGCCAGGCCTTGTCGGGAAGCCCGGCACCGGGCTGCATGGCAAGGGGCTGGCCCTTATAACTGCTGGGGCCGCAGGTAAAGGGAATGTCGCGCCATATGCCGTGGCAAGGACGGTGCAGATGACCAAAAAAGATATGCTTTATCGCACCATGTGAGGCGATGACATCGCCAAAGTCTTCGGCGTTTTGCAGATTGATCGAATCCATAAACGGCAGGCCAACACGAACCGGCGGATGGTGCATGAAAATCAGAGTCGGCTTGGCAGGCTTTGCCGCCAATTGCCGATCCAGCCACGCCAGGCGGGACGAACACAGCCGCCCGTGACCATATCCTTCATCCAGAGTATCGAGTGCGATGATCCGCAAGGGATAATCATCAATCACATATTGGCTAAAATCACCGGAATTAACCGGTACGGCCACCGGGAAAGCCGCACGCAAATTTTCGCGCCGGTCATGGTTGCCGGGGATCATGAAA
>JBNKVZ010000102.1:0-16342 GCA_050299455.1 Thalassospira sp. | reverse complement strand
GATAAAACCGGATCGATCTGAATGTTGTTTTGTCATGACCAATATATATTGATTTATATAATCAATATTGACGATATATTGAAACTGGCGTGCTGTATAGGCCTGTTTACCCGCAAAGCCCAACCGCAAGCACCAAGGAGGCCGCCATGACACGCCCCGACATTTCGTCTCCCGCCAGTTCATCCGATTCTGATTCTCCGTCTCCATCGTCCTTCGCCCCCTTCGTGCGCGAAATCTGGACGCAGGCGGGCGGTGACCCGGCCCTGATCCCCGCGCTGGCGCAAACCGGGTCCGGCGCGCTGCCATCGGCCTTTGCGGCGACTGATCTGGCAACAGCCGCCATCGGCTGCGCCGGTTTGGCCATTGCCGAGTTGGCAGGGATGATTCGCAATCAGGGACAGGATGCCGCGCCGACCCCGGCCCCGCTTTCCGTCCCACTTCCCATACCGCCCGTACAGGTTGACCGGCGCTTGGCCTCTGCCTGGTTTTCATCCAGCCATCGCCCAGTGGACTGGACACCTGCGCCAACCTGGGATGCGATTGCCGGGGATTATCCGGGACAGGATGGCTGGGTGCGCCTGCATACCAATGCCCCGCACCATCGCCGTGCTGCCCTGGCGGTATTGGGACTCGCATCAGGCGAGGCAACCCGGGAAAAAGTCGCTGCAATCGTGGCAAATTGGCCGATAGATGCGCTGGAAACCGCCATTGTTGAAAAGGGCGGCTGTGCTGCTGCCATGCGATCACTCACCGCCTGGCAAGACCATCCCCAGGGGCAGGCCGTTGCCCGCGAACCGCTGATACATGTTGGCACCGCCCACCAACCGGCCCCGCAAAGCCATAAAACCCCGCCATTCCGCCTGACTGGTTCGATGGAACGCCCCCTTGCCGGGGTGCGGGTGCTGGATTTAACCCGGATTCTCGCCGGGCCGGTGGGCACCCGGTTTCTGGCCGGTTTTGGGGCCGATATATTGCGCATTGATCCACCGGGATGGGATGAACCCTCTATTTTACCTGACGTGACGCTGGGCAAACGTTGCGCCAGACTGGACCTTAGCAATGATCAGGACCGCGAAACGTTTCGCACACTTCTGACAACGGCGGATATTCTGGTGCATGGCTATCGTGCCGATGCGCTTGAACGCCTGGGCCTGGGGGCGGAGGCCCGCCGTGCGCTGAATCCCGGTTTGATTGACGTGGCGCTCAATGCCTATGGCTGGTCCGGCCCGTGGCAGTTTCGGCGCGGCTTTGACAGCCTGGTACAAATGAGCAGCGGCATCGCCGATCACGGCATGAAAAACTATCACACCGAAAAGCCCAAGCCCTTGCCGGTTCAGGCGCTGGATCATGCGGCGGGTTATATTCTCGCCACCTGTGCTGTCCGTGGTTTGATCGACCGCCATCAAAACGGACATGGCAAAAGCTACCGCACCTCGCTGGCACGGGTGGCCACTTTGCTGTGTCATTATCGGCCAGAAGGCCTTGCCCCTTCGACCCATCAACCCGCTTTTGCAAAACTGGAGGATACGGATTACCTGCCCGCCATCGAACCGTCTGGCAGTGGTGCATTACAGCGTTTACGCCCGCCGATGGAAATAAGCGGCGCGCCGATGAAGTGGGAAATCCCGGCAGGGCATTTGGGTACCAGCCCAGCTGAATGGTAAAATAACGCCGCACGTCAAATACACAAAAGGCCTGCATCCCACAGGCCTTTTGTCTTCATTCTCAAGGGACAGAAGGGATCAACAGCCCCGCACCTTAAGGCCAATTGGCCATTGGCGGCATCGACATCAAAATGGCTTCGGTATTGCCGCCGGTCATAAGGCCAAAGCGTGTCCCCCGGTCATGCAACAAGTTGAATTCAACATAGCGGCCCCGTTTGACCAATTGTGCCTCGCGCTGGTCCATCGTCCAGTCATCATTATAATGACGCTCAACCAGGGTGGGATAGACATCGAGAAACGCCTTGCCGACATCCTGGGTAAAGGCAAAATCCGCGTCCCAGTCTTTGTCGAGATAATCGTAAAAAATGCCGCCCACGCCGCGCGGTTCGTTCCGGTGCGGCAGCCAGAAATATTCATCACACCATTTTTTGAAACGGTCGTAATAGTCCTCGCCATGCGCATCACAGGCGACCTTGAAGGCAGCATGAAAATCTTCGGTATCCGTATCATCGGGAAAGACGGGCGTTAAATCCGCCCCGCCGCCAAACCAGGCCTTGGAGGTGACAATATGGCGGGTATTCATATGCACCGCCGGGACAAGCGGCGAACAGGGATGGGCCACCAGTGAAATGCCCGCCGCCCAGAAATTGGGGTTTTCTTCCGCACCGGGGATTTCCTTGCGGAATTTTTCGGAAAATTCACCATGAACGGTGGATATATTAACCCCGACCTTTTCAAACACGCGGCCCCGCATGACCGACATTTCACCACCGCCCTGATTTTCGCCCCGATCCCAACGGGTGCGTTCAAACCGGCCGGCGGGACGGTCCGATAACGGGCCCGTACAGGCATCTTCAAGCTGTTCAAAACGGGCGCAAATCTGGTCACGCAGGGACTTAAACCAGTCCGTCGCCTGTTTCTTACGCGCTTCGGTCTGGCGGGTTATTTCATCACTCATTCAGGGTTTCCCGGAAAACTGTTGGTCTGACGCAAGGCTTCGCCGACGGTCATAGCCGCAGCCATGGCTACATTCAAGGATCGCATCCCCGGACGCAACGGAATTACCACCCGTGCATCCACTGCCTCATGCACCTGATCGGGAACACCGCGGCTTTCGGCCCCCAGCATCAAAATATCATCGGGTTGATAGGCAAAGTCACAATAGGGCACCGCGCCCTTTGTCGTCATCAATACCAGGCGCCCGGGAAGGTTGCCCTTTTCGCGGGCTTCCTGAAAGGCTTGCCAGTCTGCATGGCGCTGATAATTGGCCGCCTCCAGATAATCCATACCGGCGCGTTTCAGGCTGGCCGATGTTAAAAGGAACCCGCAGGGTTCAATAATATCGACCCCGACATTCAGGCATGCCGCCATACGCAAAATCGTCCCGGTATTTTGTGGAATATCGGGTTCAAACAAACAAATTCTCATGATCAATCAACAGACTCGCGCAATTTTGTATAAAAACGCCACAAAAAATGTTACCAAAAGTTTCATAGTGTTACAGGAGTTTCCCGCTTCTGGAACCGGGCCTTTCACCAGGGAACTTGTTATAGCGGGTATCACGCAAGGGTGCCAGTGCTAGGAAAAGCCTTGTTTGACGTAGGGTTTTTAGAGCACTTCCAAAACCAGAGCGTTTATTAATGCGAACCTTTCCCGCCAAAGTTATCCTTAACAAAGGCCATTATTGTTAGTATACGAAATTCGATTCAGGCCTGAAGGGCTCTGGGAGAGAAACTTTTTTTTAAATTGAAGTAAATCAATGATCCCGGTGATCACTTCAGGCATTCCGCATGCCTGTTTTGGGGGCAGAAAGAGGAATACATCATGTCGCAAACGGCGCAATCATCCGGGGAGCACCCGGACGAGAACCGCAGGGATTTCCTGACCCTTGCGACCACAGCGGTCGGTGTTGTCGGCACCGGCATGGCTCTGTGGCCGTTCGTGGACAGCATGAACCCGTCCAAGGACGTTCTGGCACTGGCCTCGGTTGAAGTGAACCTGTCGAACATTCCAGTCGGACAGGCCATCAAGGTCATGTGGCGCGGTAAACCGGTCTTTATCCGGCATCGCACCGAACGCGAGATTAAAGAAGCAGAAGACGTGGCATTGAACCAACTGGTCGATCCCGAGACCGACGATGCCCGTGTAAAGAAAAAAGAATGGCTGATCGTCGTCGGCGTGTGCACCCATCTGGGCTGCATTCCGATGGGCACCGCAACCGGGGAACCCCGCGGTGACTATGACGGCTGGTATTGCCCGTGTCACGGGTCGCACTATGACAGTTCAGGCCGCATCCGCAAGGGTCCGGCACCAAGGAACCTTGTTGTGCCGACCTATACCTTCCTCACCGACACGTCGGTCAAGATCGGCTAAGGGAGTGTAAGATGAGCGCGCCTGTATGGAATAACAAAGTGGTAAAGTGGGTCGATGACCGCCTTCCGGTCTTCTCGATGCTGCATCATTCCGCTTACGAATATCCGACACCGAAAAACCTGTCCTATATGTGGAACTTCGGTTCCCTGGCCGGCTTTGTTCTGGTGACCATGATCCTTACCGGGATCTTCCTGGTGATGAACTATACGCCACATGCCGATATGGCATTTGATTCCGTTGAACGCATCATGCGTGACGTGAATTATGGCTGGCTGATCCGCTATTTGCATATGAATGGCGCATCAATGTTCTTCATCTGCGTCTATATCCATATTTTCCGTGGTCTTTATTACGGGTCATACAAGGCCCCGCGTGAAGTTCTGTGGTGGATTGGTATCCTGATCCTGTTGGCCATGATGGCAACGGCATTCATGGGCTATGTTCTGCCCTGGGGCCAGATGTCATTCTGGGGGGCAACAGTGATCACCAACCTGTTTTCGGCCTTCCCGATTGTTGGGGATCCGCTGGTAACCTGGCTGTGGGGTGGCTTCTCGATTGGCAACCCGACGCTGAACCGGTTCTTCTCGCTGCACTACCTGCTGCCATTTGTCATTCTGGGCCTGGTTGTCCTGCATGTCTGGGCGCTGCATACCGTGCGGTCCAACAACCCGACCGGCGTTGAAATCAAAACACCGCAAGATAGCATTCCGTTCCATCCTTACTACACGATCAAGGATCTGTTCGGGATTGGTGTCTTTTTGATCATCTATCTCTATTTCGTGTTCTTCGCGCCGAACTTCTTTGGCGAGCCGGACAACTACATCATGGCCAACCCGCTATCGACGCCGGCCCATATCGTTCCGGAATGGTACTTCCTGCCGTTCTATGCGATCCTGCGTTCGATCGACTTTGAATTCCTCGGCATTCCGGCAAAACTGCTGGGCGTGCTGGCGATGTTCGCGGCCATTATCGTGCTGTTTGTCATTCCCTGGCTCGACACATCCAAGGTGCGCAGCTCGCGTTTCCGCCCGGTTTACAAGTGGTTCTTTGTCATTCTGGTCATTGACTGCTTCGTTCTGGGGTATTGCGGTGCCAAATCGCCATCCGATCCGTTCATGGGCCTGCACGGGCTTCAGGTGATTACAGTGGGCCAGCTGGCAACATTGTATTACTTCCTGCATTTCCTGATTGTGATGCCTGTGGTTGGCAAAATGGAACGTCCCAAACCGCTGCCGGCAAGTATCAGCGAATCTGTCCTCAAGGGAGGTGCAAATGCGTAAATTTGCTCTCACCGCAATTGCTGCTGCTTTCGCGCTGACCGCTTTTGCCAACACATCGTCAAAGGCATCAGAAGGTGTGGTTCCGCCTGCAATGGAATGGAGCTGGCAGGGCCTGTTTGGCACCTATGACCGTGCGCAATTGCAACGCGGTTTCCAGGTCTTCCAAACGGTCTGTGCAACCTGTCACAGTATGCGGTATCTCGCATTCCGCAATCTGGAAGGCATCGGTTTTAACGAAGACCAGATCAAGGCGATTGCTGCGGAATACGAAGTTCAGGACGGCCCCAATGACGATGGTGAAATGTTCACCCGTACGGCCAAACCGTCTGACCACTTCCCGCACCCGTTCCCCAATGACAAGGCCGCAGCCGCTGCCAATGGGGGGGCAACACCGCCTGATCTGTCACTGATGGCAAAAGCCCGCCCGCATGGCCCGGATTACATCCATGCCCTGCTGACTGGCTATGAAGACGAGGCACCGGCCGGTGTCGAAATGGCGGAAGGCAAGTATTACAACCATTACTTCCCCAGCCATCAAATTTCGATGCCCCCGCCCCTTTACGGTGATGACGTTGAATATACCGATAGCACCGAAGCCACAGTGAACCAGGAAGTCCTCGACGTTACGGCCTTCCTGAACTGGATCGCCGAACCGGAACTCGAAGCCCGCAAGGCAATGGGCATGAAGGTTCTGTTGTTCCTGATCGTGTTCACCGCAATGCTTTATGCTGTCAAACGTAAAATCTGGGCCAAGATCGAACATTAATTCGATCCCAAAACTCTAAAAATCAGGCCGCTAGCTTCATGCTGGCGGCCTTTTTTTGTTTTCTTTCAAAAATATCCCCCCATAATCAAATGGATCGTCCTGGTTGCACGCCTCGATTTTCTTGCATCCTGGCTGTTTGACAATTGCCCGCTTTACCCCGCCCGCTTTAATCCCCGCAAACCGCGAACCGGTTTCGGCCCCATTCACACGGTGTTCCATGTCGCTTGACCAATATGGCCTCTATCTTGTTGCTGTTCTGATTGCCGTTTTAACGCCCGGCCCGGCGGTGATGCTGGGCATTACCAACAGCATTCGCCACAACACCATGACATCAATGGTCGGCGCGCTGGGCTGTGTTACGGCAACCGGCCTGATGGGCGCCTTTTCGGCTATGGGGCTGGGGGCGATGATCATGGCCTCGGCCATTTTATTTGATATGATCCGCTTTGCCGGGGCGGCCTATTTGATCTGGCTGGGGATAAAAATGTGGAAGGCAAGCGGCAAGGTCGCGATGGATGTTTCTGGCGAACAGGCAATTGCCCATCCCGGTTATATGCGAACCTATCTGCGCGGCTTCATTATTTCAGCCAGCAATCCCAAGGCGATTGCCTTTTTCACCGCTTTGTTCCCCATGTTCCTTGATCCAAATGCACCGCTGATGGCACAGTTCGCCCTGCTTGACGGTACCTTTGTGATCCTGTCTTTCTTGGCGATCATGGGCTATTCGCTGCTGGCCGCACGTAGCAAGGATTTCCTGCTAGGCTCTGCCCGCAAATGGTTTGACCGTATTGCGGGTGGCATCTTTGTCAGCTTTGGTTTGGCCCTGGCTGCCAGCCACCGTTAACCCCATTTACCGGCGAGGCGAAGCGACACGAGCACAGCCTCCCCCTCCCCTCCTGCGTGCCGCTTTAACAAGAGGCTGACGCAACGGGGCTACGTCATATATCCCTTCAGGATCCGGTCAATCTCGCCATCGGCGTGCATCTTGCGCAAAACTTTATCAAGTGCATCGGCAAAATCATCCCGATAGGGCCATTTCCCGCTTTCATCGCGCGCATAGGCAATGGCCCCCTCACAGGTCCCCAAAAGGGCGGTTTCGGTCAGATGATAATATTCTTCATCGGCCGAAGGGCCTATTTCACGCAAGGCCAAATCAAAAGCGCGACGATCACTGACATAACAATCAATCCGCCCGGCCAGCAAACGGCGCACATTGATTTCGGGGCTGTGCGCTTCCTCCAGGGTCAATTTATGCTGTTTTGCCATATTAAAAAACGCCTGCCCCGCCATTTTATAGCCCGCTGTATTGCCAAAATGCGCGCCAGCATAATCATAGGGATAATGTAACAAGGTGCGATAACGGGCAAACGCATCGGTACACAGCACGACCGGCACTTGCGTGACAATCGGCACCGAATACCGCGCCACCCACGGGCGTGCCGGTTTCAGAAAGGGGGGATAAAACGCCATGATCTCGCCATGCTGCAACAGATCGATGCCGCGTTTAAAGGGAACCGGCGAAAATTCGATATCATATTGCGGCATACGCACAGCCGCGCGACGCAGGATTTCGGTATAAATCCCCGTCATCACATTGCCCTGCAAATAGGAATAGGGCGGATTATTCTCTTCGCCATAAAGAACAACATGCTGACGGACCGGGCTTTCATTTACTGCCAATTGCGCAAAGGCAGGCCTGGCGCCTAACAAAAACACGCAGGAAAACAGCAAAAAGACAAGCGCAGGGCGCATTGGCATAACAATGTCCGCTTCACATAATGGGAATTTACCGGAGAGGGTCGCATCCTCTATCAGCAAAACGCATTGCGCACCATTGCTATCGATGAGACAGAGCCATGCACAACTGTAAGGCTAAAACCTCTTCAAGACCTTATGAAAAACCGCTTGTTATTTCCCAAAAATGGCGGAAACCCTTGATATTGCCAAGAAAAATCAGCAACCCTGGAGTGTCAGTAAAAACACTTATCCCGTTTAAATATCACAATCCTCAGACCTGTCTGGAAGGTTCCATCGGGCGGGTTTCATCGTCTGTTTGCGGCCCGGACAGAGAAGATGGCTCGGATGAGACGGATGATGCGGATGATGCTGGTGACGCAGAGGGGATGGATGTCACAGCGGAATCGCGATGCAGCAATAAACCCGCCTGATCACGCGGGCTGCTGCCAATATGGTTGCCATCTACCGGGCGCATCGGCGGCACCGCAACCGGCATATGTACCAGCTTGCGTTTATGTTGCGGTGTGCCGGTACTGGCATAAAGCTGCTTTCCGGCCTCGACAATGCTGACCCCGGCAAAGGCCTTGAACAGCCGGGAGCCAACATTTTCAATGCCTTGCGACCAGCGTAGCAAAAAGCGATTGCGGGTGGGGGGCAAAAACAGCGCCCGGCTGTGTTGCACCGGCAAAAACATGTTTTCGCGCATCAAATTCTGAAGCTGGCTGACAGTATAAGGATGACCAAACCCAAACGGGGTGTTTTCCGACCAGCTCCAAAGCGAGCTGCGATTAGGGGTGAGCACCACAATCCGGCCATTGGGTGTCAGCACCCGCCAGCATTCGCGCATCAGGCGGCGTTGCGAATCGGAATGTTCGACCAAATGCACCAGCAAGATGCGATCAACCGAACTATCGGGCAATGGCAGCATGGTTTCTTCGGTCAGGGCGACACAATTCGATTCCCCAGCGGGCCAATGCACGCATCCTTGCGGTGCGGGCATAAAGGCCATCACGCGTTCTGCCTCGCCCAGAAACGGGCGCAAATAGGGGGTGGCATAGCCAAAACCCAGCACCCGCATGCCCCGCACATCCGACCACATCATCCGCAACCGGCGGCGAATAAGCCGGCGGGCGGCCTGACCCAGGCTGGTGGCATAGAACCGGTGTAAATCGACAACATCCTGACGCATGGTCAAACCCTATCATTGTCGGCTGGAGGGGCGAAACAAATTGCAGCACAATTGTTTCCACCGCGCCAGCCTGTTAGGTTCTTAAATACCCAAAACAAGCGAGGCCCAAAATGCCGGCAGGCGACATCATCCTGATCCCGAACCGTTCTGACAATTATATCTATCTGCTGCACTGCCCAAATAGTGGTGTTACCGCCGTCATTGATCCGGGCGATGCCGGACCGGTTATCGCCGAGCTTTCCAAACGGGGCTGGTCGCTTGATATCATATTAAATACCCATCACCACAATGACCATGTAGGTGGAAACGCAGAACTCAAGGAAAAGTTCGGTGCCAAAATCATCGGCCCGGCGGCAGAGGCCGGCAAAATTGGCAATCTGGATGAAATGGTTGCCGAGGGGGATGTGGTAAAAGTCGGCGATCTTGAAGCCAGCATCTATGATGTGCCCGGTCATACCGCGGGTCATATCGCGTTTTATTTTCCGGCCGTTTCGGCCCTGTTTTCCGGTGACAGCCTGTTTGCCCTGGGCTGCGGGCGCCTGTTTGAAGGCACGGCCGACCAGATGTGGCATTCATTGATCAAGTTCCGCACCCTGCCGGTCGATACCCAACTTTATTGTGGCCACGAATATACCCTGACCAATGCGCGTTTCGCCCTGACGATTGAGCCGGAAAACGCCGCCCTGAAGGCCCGTGCCAGCGCAATTGAAACCCTGCGCAAGGCAGGACGCCCCACCATTCCCTCCACCCTTGGCGAAGAAATTGATACCAACCCGTTCCTAAGGGCCGATGTCCCGGCGGTGGGCCATGCAATGGGCATGTCCGAAGCACCGGCAGAAATTGTTTTCACCGAAATCCGCCACCGCAAAGACAATTTCTAGTAAAAGATGTCCCAGATAGACAAAGACACGTAAAAAAGGCATTAATCCCCCAAATTGGTCACTTGGGGGATTTTTCATGCGTAATATGTTCAAAACCGGCATTGCCATGCTGGGGATAAGCCTTCTGGCTGCCTGTGCAAGCCATCCTTATCCGGATGATGCCAAATATGATTATCAATCGTCAAAAGCCCTGAACATTGCCAAATATGCAGGACTTAAAGGACTAAAAGACGCAAAATATCAGGACGTTCAAAATGGTGCGCCCGTGAAGCAATTCATGGATATCGGTTATGCTGCCTCAAACATTCTGGATCCGGCCCCTGGATTTGGGTTTGGCGGCGGCCTTTTGTTTACCGGCCTTTTTCTTTTGTCCTCACCCACCCCTGAAAATCCGGCCCACTATCGTCACGTCTATGCCTGGGTCCCCGCAGAAGCCGCAGCAAACGCCGAGGAAGCAAATGAATTGGCTGTTTCCAAACTCAAGACGGCGTTTTTAAGCATGGTGGACCCGAAAGGGGAGCTTGAAATAAAAACCCGTACGTTCAAACCAACATTCGCCGGAAACAGCACCTACGAAATATACGTGAAACCGAACTGCCCCGAATTTCATGACACGCACAACGACACATATGACAAAACCTGTTCTGGCGACCTGAAATTCATCGTCGATTACGAATATCGCGACGCTGCAAACAGCATCACCAATGCCCCGCCCTTCATGACCGACTCCAAACAGGTCAGGGGGCCCATTTATATCCGAACTGGTGGCACTGGCATCTTTTCCTACAAGAAACTCGACAAGTTCGATAAGAAATTCTGGCTGGAAGTCAGTAAAAGACTTCCTGCCTGGACATACATTTATCTGCCGCCGTCCTCGAAACAGAACCAGCCGCCGCTATTTATATCTCAGGGCAAAGAATACGCCTTCATCCGTCCTGGAACCGAAACCGACGCAACGCGCCAGACGACTTCCCAAAATTAGATGACCGGCTATACCTGCTTGAACAGCACATTCTGATCTAGCAGGTAACGCGAAAATAGCGGCAGGCTGGCCGCGCCAATGGCGCGTGCGCCGCGACCAATGGCACCGGGCTGGACGCGGGGCATGGCAATGCCCTGCAGGTCCAGTCCGTTAAATTCCTGCATAATTTCAGCCACGATCCGGTCGCGGACAAAGGGCGGAAAACCGCCATCGACAATGACGGTCTCAAAATCGATCACGGAACAGACCGACGTAATGGCCAGCGCCAGACTGCGCCCTGCCTGTGCGATCCAGCGATCCAGATAGGGGCTGATTTCGTCCCAGCTTTGCGGGTCCCGCCACAAGCAGATCGGATCAAAACCCGCCTCTTCAAGCATTTTTTCCAGGGCAAAAAGGCTGGCCTGATCAATCAGCTGGGAGGGTTTACCCGCATCATCCACCACCGGCATCGAGCCAAAGGCCCCGGCATTGCCCGTCCGCCCGGCATAGACGGCCTGATTAAGAACAACACCACCACCAATGAAGGACCCAATAAAGAAATAGGCGAAATCGGCGTAATTGGCCCCTTGCCCAAAGACAAGCTCTGCCCCGCAGGCGGCGGTAGCATCATTTTGCACAAAAACCGGAAAATCAACGATATCGCCCACAATTTCGGCCAGATCAATATCGCGCCAGGCGGCCATATCCTGCTCTGGCGCGCCCATTTCATCGACCCAGTTCCATAGCTCGAACGGGAGGGCAATACCCAGCCCGGCAATACGCGCGCATTGGGAGGCTGTTAAGGCCGCGGTCAGATGATCGGTCGCCTCGCGGACGAAACGGCGGATATTATCCGGTGTGGGGTATTTATAGGTTTCGATATTGCTGTCGCGCACATTGCCGACAAAATCCATCAAAACCAGTTCGGCACTGCGACGACCAATTTTAAGCCCCAGTGAATAAACCCCATCAGGGTTAAGGGCCATGGGCACCGACGGTTTGCCCACCCGCCCGCGCACCGGTTCCCCGCGCATCAAAAGCCCATCTTTTTCCAAGGCGCGAATAATCACCGATGCCGTCTGGGCCGAAAGGCCGGTCAGCCGGGCGATGTCGGCCTTGGAAAGCCCGGCTGTGCGCCGGACCAGCGATAATAACAACCGTTCATTATAGGCGCGAACCCGGATCTGATTGGCACCGCCGCCCGCATGCGTCCCGGTCGAGACAGACGATACCCCCGGCATTTCATCAACCGGATCAATATGTTCAGACATTACTGGGTCCTCCCGCGTGGCACATTGGCCTTATTTGTTGTGCCTGCAAGCATCAACAATTCTAATTAATAAATCAAACGGATTTATTAATTGACAGGCTCTGCAATTTCGTGTGGTGTATGCAAAGACAAACATCGAAGCAAGGCTGCAAAGAAAAGCCGCGATAATTGTCTCTGGATAAAAATGCTTAATTGCCAGTTATCAGGGAAATCCCTGGGAGGAAATGATATGAAGAAAGCACTTCTTGGCGCCACCCTTGGGGCGCTTGCCCTTTCTATTGCCGCCATCCCCGCCCACCAGGCCAAGGCCGACGAAATCGGCGCCTGCCTGATTACCAAAACCGATATCAACCCGTTCTTTGTCAAAATGAAAGAAGGGGCGACCGCCGCCTCGATGGCGATGGATATCGACCTTTCCACCTATGCCGGTAAAATTGATGGGGACCATGAAACCCAGGTGCAGGCTGTTGAATCCTGCATCGCATCAGGGGCCAAGGGCATCCTGATCACGGCATCGGACACCAAGGCGATTGTTCCGGTTGTTAAAAAGGCCCGCGATGCCGGTATCCTTGTCATTGCACTTGATACCCCGCTTGAACCGATTGACGCCGCCGATGCCACCTTTGCGACCGACAATTTCAAGGCAGGCGAACTGATTGGCGAATGGGCCAAGGCCAAGCTGGGCGACAAGGCTGCCGATGCCAAAATTGCCCTGCTGGATTTAAGCCCGTCCGCCCCGTCTGTTGACGTGCTGCGCGACCAGGGCTTCCTTGAAGGCTTTGGCGTTGATATCAAAGACAAAAACAAGATCGGCGATGAAGAAGACCCCCGCATTGTCGGCCATGATGTCACCGCCGGGAACGAAGAAGGCGGACGCAAGGCCATGGAAAACCTGCTTCAGCGGGATTCCGGCATCAATGTGGTTTACACCATCAACGAACCGGCCGCTGCCGGTGCCTATGAAGCGCTGAAAGCCTTCAATCTGGAAAAGGGCGTGTTGATTGTATCAGTTGATGGCGGTTGCCCGGGCGTTCTGAACGTGAAGGACGGGGTGATTGGTGCCACATCGCAGCAATATCCGGTGGATATGGCCTATAAGGGCATCGAAGCCATCCGCGCCTGGGCCGATAACGGCACCAAGCCGGAAAACACCAAAGGCCTGAATTTCTATGACACCGGCGTTAATCTTGTCACCGGTTCCCCGGTCAAAGGTGTGCCGTCGATCAGTGTCGATGAAGGCATGAAACGCTGCTGGGGCTAATCGCGCCAGAACCAGCCGAAATCCGAAACCGGGGCGACAGTGCCTGGCACAAGGCCCCGGTTTCTTAAAAATCCATCCTTACAAATCAAACGGTCCCGCAGCCCTTCAAGACAGGGAAAACCTGCATCATGATCTGTGTTGTCCACCCTGATCAGGCAACACAACCAGGACCCCGGAGGAAGCGATGAGCGACGACAACCGTACGCCACGCAAAAAGCAGGATTTTGAAGAAACGCTGGTGCGCAGTGACACCAATGTCGCCGCCTTCGCCCCGCACAAGCGTACATTCCTGCAATCAGCCCAGCATGTGCTGCATGGTCACCCCACAATGATTCCGGTCATTGTGCTGATCTTGTCGATTATCATTTTTGGTGCGCTTGCCGGGCCAAAGTTCTTTTCGCCCTTTAACCTGTCGCTGATCTTACAGCAGGTTTCCATCATCGGCATTCTTGCCGCGGCACAAAGCCTTGTCATCCTCACCGCCGGCATCGACCTTTCGGTCGGGGCGATCATGGTGCTGATCTCGGTGATCATGGGGCAGCTTGCCGTCTCGCTGGGGGTTCCCAGCCCCCTTGCCGTTCTGATTGGCTTTGGCTGTGGTGTGTTGGCCGGTGGCATGAACGGCTTTCTTGTCACCCGCATTAAACTGCCGCCCTTCATTGTGACGCTGGGCTCCTGGAATATCTTTTTTGCCCTTAATCTGTGGCTGTCCGGGGCACAATCGATCCGCAGTCAGACGCTTGATGAAGTCGCCCCGCTGTTGAAATTTTTTGGCGAAAGCATCGCCATTGGCGGCGCACGCGTCACCTATGGCTCGATCCTGATGCTGGTGATTTTCGCCGTGCTGTGGTTCATGCTGAACCATACCGCCTGGGGGCGCCATGTTTATGCGCTGGGCGATGACAAGGAATCGGCCGAACTGTCGGGCATTCGCACCAACCGCACTTTGATTTCGGTCTATATGCTGGCGGGCCTTGTCTGTGCCATTGGCGGCTGGGCCTCGATCGGGCGGGTCGGCTCGGTCTCGCCGCAAAGCTTTCAGGAAGCCAACCTGCAATCCATCACCGCTGTGGTGATTGGCGGTATTTCGCTGTTTGGCGGGCGCGGCTCCATTGCCGGGCCGCTGATTGGCGCGCTGATTGTCGGGGTGTTCAATTCGGGCCTGCGCATGGTCGGGGTGGATGTGCTGTGGCAATTGTTTGCCATTGGCTGGCTGACCATCATTGCCGTTGCCATTGACCAATGGATCAGAAAGGTATCGTCATGACGGACACACAAAATACGCTTCAACCGGTTCTGTCCGGGCGTGGGCTGGTTAAACGCTATGGCCGGGTTACCGCCCTTGATCACGCCGATTTTGACCTCTATCCCGGTGAAATCCTGGCGGTAATTGGCGATAACGGGGCAGGCAAATCCTCGTTGATCAAGGCATTATCCGGGGCGATTACCCTCGATGAAGGTGAGATTCTTCTTGAAGGCAAACCGATCAGTTTTTCTTCCCCGATGGATGCCCGTGATGCCGGGATTGAAACGGTCTATCAAACCCTGGCCCTGTCCCCGGCCCTGTCAATTGCCGATAACATGTTTATGGGCCGCGAACTGCGCCGCCCCGGTTTTGCCGGCAAGTTCCTTAAGATGCTGGATCATCCGGCAATGCAGCGCGTTGCCCGCGAAAAGCTGAACGAACTGGGCCTGATGACCATTCAAAACATCAATCAGGCGGTTGAAACCCTGTCGGGCGGGCAGCGCCAGGGCGTTGCTGTGGCGCGTGCGGCTGCCTTTGGTTCCCGCGTGGTGATCATGGATGAACCGACCGCCGCCCTGGGCGTCAAGGAAAGCCGCCGGGTGCTAGAACTGATCCAGGATGTACGATCACGCGGGATGCCGATTGTGCTGATTTCGCACAATATGCCCCATGTGTTCGAGGTTGCCGACCGCATCCATATCCATCGGCTGGGCAAGCGCCTGTGCACCATCAAACCCGGTGACTACACCATGTCCGATGCGGTCGCCTTTATGACCGGGGCGCTGGAAGCCCCGGATGCCGCCTAGGGACCTAGGGACACACAAAAGCAGGATCGGACCCCGGTAAACAAAGCATGACAATCGATCTTGATCACATCGCTTCGATTATTGCTGCCCGTCGCACCGGCGAAAACCGGATGCTGGTGGCAATTGCCGGCGCCCCTGCTTCGGGCAAGTCAACCCTGTCCGAACGGCTTCATCACCATCTGGGGGGTGATGAAGCCGGGGTTGCCATTTTTCCGATGGATGGCTTTCATTTCGATGATGCCATCCTGCGCGAACGCGGCAACCTTGCCCGTAAAGGCGCACCACATACCTTTGATGTCGGCGGGTTTGCCCGCTATCTGCGCGCCATTCGCGACGATGACGAAGATGTTTTTGTGCCGGTATTTGACCGGAAACTGGAACTTTCGCGCGGGTCGGCGCGCTGTATTGGCCGCCATCACCGCGTCATCCTGGTGGAAGGCAATTATCTGTTGCTCAATCAGGCCCCGTGGCAACAATTGGCAGGCTTGTTTGATTTGAAACTGCTTCTGGATGTGCCCATCAATGTGCTGGAACAACGCCTGATCCAACGCTGGCTTGAACACGGGTTTGATACCCAAAATGCAACCCGCCGTGCCCTTGAAAACGACATTCCCAATGCCCGCGTGGTGCAAAACCAGTCTGTCGGGGCGGATCATATTTTCCAGCCCGGCCTCGGCTCATAAGTCTCCCGACCTATCGCGGCACCGCCTTTTTCACAATTTCTGTTTCATAATCTCTGTCACCCAATCCATCACCACACGGATATGGGGCAAATGCGCCATGTCCTGATGCACCAACAGCCACACTTCGCGCCCGGCGGTCACATCATATTGCCCTAACCGATGCAGCCCCGCCGCACGGTCACCAATGCAAACCGGCAACAAACCGCACGCATCGCCCGCCCTTGC
>JBNKVZ010000101.1:0-16465 GCA_050299455.1 Thalassospira sp. | reverse complement strand
GCTTGTATCGCCTTTGTGAGTGTTTTTCCCGTAACACCTGCCGCCATCGGGTAAACTGGTTCGACGGTTTGAATGCTGTCGCGCTCGGCCTCTGTCCCCATGCGATCAGGATGGGTGATTTGATATTCACCGCGATAATGGTCAATCTTGCCAGAGATGATGCGCTTTTCACCTTCGGGCAACATGTCGTTTAGATATTTGCCACGCGCGTTAAAAAACACCAGCGTGATAAAGCCATCTTCGGTGCGGCATATGACGCGATAAGGACGCCGGCGGTCCGGTGCCGGTTCGTGCCGTTCAACCACAACATCAAGGGTTACAATCGTGCCATCAATGGTTTCGGCCAAAGGCGGCGAAAAACGCCGGTCAATCAGCCCGGATGGCAGATGCCACAACAAATCGACCAGATGTTCGCCGCCAATCAGCCGTTCGACCAAAGGTTTCAGGCGCGGCCCGATACCGGGCAGGCTATTGATTTCGGCAAATAGCGGAAACAGAATTTCGGGGCGCATCGGCTTGTGACTTGAAACTCAAAAATGGAACATTATAAGAACAAAGGCTTGTTTCTGTTCGGTATACAGCATATTTTCAGGCTCGCAACCATCGAGTTGCCATCCGTTGGCAAAAGGTCTGTTGCACGGCATGGACGATGCCTGGATTTTACCGTACAACGCTTGCCATTGCCGCACAGCGCCATCGTGCCATATGAAAGCGGGCGCGAAAACAGTGACAGGAGAATAGGGGCCATGACCAACCAAGAAAACGACCATGACAATGACAATGACCTGGAATTGCGGCGCAAGAAACTGCAATTTCGCGGTGCCCATCGCGGAACCAAAGAAAACGACATTCTGGTTGCCCGTTTCATGGATGCGCATCTTGCGACCCTGAATGCCCGCCAGCTTGACGAATTTGAAGCCCTGATTGTCGAAGTCCCTGATGTCGACTTTTTCAAATGGGCCACCGGTAAGGAAAAAGCGCCAGCTGCCTATGACACTGAAGTGCTGGCCATGATCAACGCCCTTAGCAACGCCAGATAAAGCATTGAATAAAATAAACGATATCATCTCGCGCAAGGATCGTGTCCGTCTGGGAGGTGTCCCGGAAGGATATGATGCGCTTTTGCTGCGTGAAATCCTTGATGCCGCCAAAGGCAGCCGCACCGTTTTGCATGTCGCACGTGACGATAAACGCATGGCGCAAATGGCTGAAGGTTTGCATTTTTTTGCCGGTGAAGTCGATGTTCTGACATTCCCGGCCTGGGATTGCTTGCCTTATGACCGTGTTTCGCCAATTGCCGAAGTTACGGCGCGTCGGGTCGAAACCCTGACCATCCTTGCCGATAAAAAACAGCCGGTTGGTGAATTTGGCCGCATCGTCCTGACAACGGCTGCCGCCGTGATGCAGCGCGTGCCAATGGTCGATGTGATGGAAAAGGGTAAATTGACCCTGACCACCGATCAAGAATATTCACGCGCAGACCTGACCGCCTATTTTGAACGCATGGGCTATGGCCGGGCGGAACAGGTGATGGAACCGGGCGATTATGCCGTTCGGGGTGATATTGTTGATATTTTTGCACCTGGCATGAAAGAGCCGGTGCGACTGGACTTTTTTGGCGATGAAATTGAAAGTATTCGCCGCTTTGATGTTGAAAGCCAGCGTACGGTGGGGCGGGTCAATTCGGTGTCGCTGCTCCCCGTGGGTGAAATCTTCCTGGATGCCGATACCATTTCCCTGTTTCGCAGCAAATATCGCGAATTGTTTGGCAATGTATCGCAAACGGACCCGCTTTATGAATCGATCAGTGCCGGTCTGAAATATGGTGGCATGGAACATTGGTTGCCCCTGTTTCATGACGGGCTGGATACCCTGTTTACCTATGTTCCGGAGGCGATTGTCAGCCTGGATCATCAGGTTGAAGAAGCCGTCGATAACCGCCTGGAAATGATCGATGATTATTATCAGGCGCGTCAGAATATCAAGGGCGGGGGCCTGTCGGGCGATAGTGTTTATAAACCCGTGCCGCCAGAACGCCTGTATCTGGACCGGGCGGAGCTTGACCGGAACTTGGCGGGCCGGCTGGTGCTGGATTTATCGCCCTATGTTGAAGAAGAAAATACCGAACGCGGTATTTTTGACATGGGTGCGCGCAAAGGCCGTGATTTTGGCGATATTCGCGCCCGCGCCGATGTGAACCTGTATGACGAATTGCGCGATTTTATATCCACCCAGCGCGGTAAGGATAACAAGGTTGTTATTGCGTCCTATTCCGATGGTTCGCGTGACCGCATGGTGTCGCTTTTGCGCGAACATGGTGTTGGCAAGGTAGTAACGGCTGAATGCTGGGAAGACATTACCGATGATTTGGGCAGCGAGCATTGCGCCGTTGTTATCCTCGATATCGAACAGGGTTTTCGCCGCGACGGCCTGTGGTTCCTGACCGAACAGGATATTTTGGGCGACCGCATGAGCCGCCCTGGTGGCCGCAGACGCAAGGCAGAAAACTTCCTCCGCGAGGCATCGGAAATTGCCGAAGGCGACCTGGTTGTTCATATCGAACACGGGATCGGGCGTTATCTGGGCCTGATGACGGTTACCGCTGGCGGTGCCCCGCATGACTGTTTGCAACTGGAATATGATGGCGGGGACAAACTGTTTGTACCGGTCGAAAATATCGAGGTGCTGTCGCGTTATGGCTCTGACGAGGGGCTGTCCATTCTGGACCGTTTGGGCGGGGTGGCATGGCAGGCCCGTAAGGCCAAATTGCGCGAACGCATTCGCGATATGGCAGATAAGCTGATCAAGGTCGCCGCGGCCCGCCATTTGCGCAAGGGCGAAGCACTGACCGTGCCTGAAGGGACCTATGACGAGTTTTGTGCCCGGTTCCCCTTTACCGAAACCGAGGACCAGGCCCGTGCCATTCACGATACGTTGGGTGACCTGACGGCAGGTAAGCCGATGGACCGTTTGGTCTGTGGCGATGTGGGCTTTGGCAAAACCGAGGTTGCCTTGCGTGCGGCCTTTGCTGCGGTTATGTCGGGCAAGCAGGTTGCGGTTGTGGCACCTACAACCCTGTTGTGCCGTCAGCATTACCTGAATTTCAAGGAACGTTTTAATGATCTGCCCGTGCGGGTCGAGCAGCTTTCGCGCCTTGTGACCGGCAAGAATGCCAAATTGGTAAAAGACAACCTTGAAAGCGGACATGTTGATATTGTCTGCGGCACCCACGCGCTTTTGGGGCAGGGGGTTAAATTTAACGATTTGGGCCTGCTGATTGTTGATGAAGAACAGCATTTTGGTGTGAAGCACAAAGAACGGTTAAAAGAGCTTAAAACCGATGTGCATGTGCTGACTTTAACCGCAACGCCGATTCCACGGACCTTGCAATTGGCCCTGACCGGGGTGAAGGAACTTTCCATCATCGCCACCCCGCCGGTCGATCGGTTAGCCGTGCGCACCTATATCACGCCCTATGACCCGGTTGTGGTACGTGAAGCGATTTTGCGCGAACGCCATCGCGGCGGGCAGATTTTTTATGTGTGCCCACGGGTTTCCGATATTGGCCGGGTTGCCAAGGAACTGGAAACCCTGGTGCCGGAAATCAAGTTTGATGTTGCGCATGGCCAAATGGGCGCGCGTGACCTTGAACAGGTGATGACCGATTTTGTTGAACGCAAATTCGATTTGCTGTTGGCAACCAACATCATTGAATCGGGCATTGATGTGCCGAATGCCAATACCATGATCCTGCATCGCGCGGATATGTTTGGTTTGGCGCAGCTTTATCAGCTACGCGGGCGTATTGGCCGGTCCAAGCAGCGTGCTTATGCCTATCTGACATTGCCAAATGGCAAAAAGCTGACGGCAACGGCAATGAAGCGGCTTGAGGTTATGCAGACCCTGGATAGCCTGGGGGCTGGTTTTAACCTGGCATCCCATGACCTTGATATTCGCGGGGCTGGCAACCTGTTGGGTGAAGAACAATCCGGCCATATCAAGGAAGTCGGGATCGAGCTTTATCAGCAAATGATCGAAGAAGCCGTGGCCGAGGCCAAAGGCGAAATTGATGATGCCGCCGATGCCGGCTTTGTCCCGCAAATCAATATCGGCATGCCGGTATTGATCCCGGATCGTTATGTGCCCGATCTGGGCGTGCGGCTGGGCCTGTATCGTCGTCTTTCCGAATTGCGCACGCGCGAGGAAGTGGACCAGTTTGGCGCAGAAATGATCGACCGGTTTGGTAAGCTCCCCAAAGAGGTTGAAAACCTGTTGGATGTGGTGACGATCAAACTTTGGTGCCGGGCATCGAACATTGAAAAACTGGATGCCGGGCCGAAGGGCGCCGTGATTACGCTGCATAACAATGAATTCCCCAACCCGGCTGGGTTGATTGGATTTATTCAGCAACAGGTGGGTGTTGCCCGCCTGCGGCCCGATCATAAGATTGTCTATGCTGCCAGCTGGGATGGCCCTACCGACCGGTTGGAAGGTGTGAAACGTCTTATGCGTCGCCTGTCCGATATTGCGGCAAAGGCCTGATTTTAAAGCCTATTCATTTTATATCAGGATGAAACAAGAATGGCGGCACTGTGATGGTGCCGCCATTTGTTTGATTGTTTTGCCAATGTTGCCTATTGCATCATCAGGCTGTCTTCCTGGCGGGCGAGGCGGATCATGCGTTGTAAAATAGCTGGTTCTTGCGCCCCCGACAGGGCGTGACGGCCGTTAAACAAGAAGCAGGGCACGCCACTAACGCCTAACTGATGGGCGAGGCGGCTTTCCTGCGTAATAAATTCATGGTCCATGTCGCCATGCAGATAATCGATGATCTCGCTTCGGTCAGCACCATGCGAAACCGCGATTTCAACCAGGATATTGCGATCCCCGATATCCTGGCCGTTTAAAAAATAGGCCGTAAAAATATCCTCGATCAAATCGTTGCCAATATCAGGGTTTTCGGCGCACATCTTGTAAATCAGGCGATGGGACTGTGTTGAGTCCGGCGTTACGCGGATCACATCAAAATTAAAATTGATGCCGACACTGGCACCGGCCGCCTCGATGGATTTATAAACCCGGTTCGCACTGTCCATGCCGCCAAACTTGGTCGATAAATACCATTGTCGGTCCACACCGCCTTCGGGAATATCGGGATTGAGCAAAAACGGCCGCCATTGAACGGCAAAACCGGAAAGGTCTTCGTTTTTCAGGGCCATTTCCAAGCGTTTTTTGCCGATATAGCACCACGGACATACAGTATCGACAATGGCTTCGATGCGCATGGCGGAAAACTGCATGACCGTGATCCTTGTTCAAAACGTTAAGTTCGCATTCCGGCTTTAACCGTGCAGGAATGATGTGCCGTGATCAAGCCTGATCCCCAAATGATCGGCAACAGTTTGGCCAATATCGGCAAAGGTGTCGCGCCCGCCAATGGGGCCGGGCGCAATGGCCGGGCCAAATGCCAGAACAGGCACCACTTCGCGGGTATGATCATTGCCGCGCCAGGTTGGGTCACAGCCATGATCGGCGGTGATAATGACCAAATCACCGGGTTTTAAAGCCGCGCGTAATTCGGGCAGGCGGGCATCAAATTCCTCAAGGGCGTTGGCATAACCAGCCACATCGCGGCGATGCCCGAATTCCATGTCAAAATCGACCAGATTGGTAAAAACCAGGCTGTTATCCGGGGCCTGGGCAATTTCGCCCATCATGGCGTCAAACAGGGCCATATTGCCAGCGGCCTTGACCTTTTTGCTAATGCCGCGCTGGGCGTAAATATCGGCGATTTTGCCAACAGAAATTACCGTGCCACCGGCCTTGGTAAAGATATCAAGCAAGGTCGGGTGGGGTGGCGGCACGGCAAGGTCACGCCGGTTGGCCGTACGTTTGAAATCCGCTGGCGATGATCCAAGAAAGGGTCGCGCAATCACGCGGCCAATATTATAAGGCTCGACCAGGGTAAAGGCGGTTTGGCAAACTTCCATCAAACGGTCGAGGCCGAAATGCTCTTCATGGGCGGCAATCTGAAACACACTGTCAGCAGAGGTATAACAAATCGGCTTGCCTGTACGGATATGTTCCTCGCCCAGGCGGGCAATGATTTCGGTGCCAGACGCGTGGCAATTGCCCAAAATGCCGGGGATGCCGGTCCGCTTGATAAATTCGTCGGTCAGTGCGGCGGGGAAGGTGGGCACTTCAGCCGGGAAATAGCCCCAATCAAAATCGACCGGTACGCCAGCAATTTCCCAATGGCCGCTGGGTGTGTCCTTGCCGCGTGAAACCTCACGGGCAAAGCCATAGGCCCCGATAATCGCGCCGCCATGTTCCAGACCGGGCGGCAAATGCCCATTAACATCGCGCGCGGCTTCGCCAAGGCCAAGGGCTGTCATGTTTGGTACATTAAGCGGCCCTTTGCGAAAATCGGTATCGGCCTGGCCCTTGGCACAAAGCTCGGCAATATGGCCGAGTGTATCCGAGCCGGCATCGCCAAACTTTGCCGCATCCGGCGCAGCACCAATTCCAAAACTGTCGGCAACGATCAAAATGGCGCGTGCCATGAAAAATCCTTTCGTGGTCGTCATACAGGGCAGGGACCAAGTTTAATCGCCTGTCATGGCCCAAAGATAGGCATTAATATCAATAGCTGCCAGCGTCTCTTTTTGCGCTGCTTCCGTTATCAAAACCGCAGGTCTTGAGCAGATCGGACAGCACGCTGCTGGCACCAAATCGAAACGTTGCCGGGCACGCCCAGTCCGCCCCCATCATTTCATCGGCAATTGCCAAATATAGTGCGGCGTCTTGTGTATCGCGAACCCCGCCGGATGCCTTGAAGCCACAATCAAGATTTTCTTCGGCCCTGGCATCGCGAATGGCGGCAATCATGGCAATCGCGGCGTTGGGTGTTGCCCCTGTGGCAACCTTGCCGGTCGAGGTTTTGACAAAATTGGCACCGTGCGAAATTGCCAGCCGGGCTGCATCATATATCGCCTTGGCATCCGGGTATTCACCGGTTTCAAGAATAACCTTCAAGGTGATCAAGGCACCACAGGCATGGCGGGTGGCGGTAATGACCTCGGCCGCAGCCTCATGATCCCCGGCTAAAAACGCGTGATAAGGCATGACAAGGTCGATTTCATCGGCACCGGCGGCAACGGCATTGGCTGTTTCATCAGCCACGCGCTGGGCATTTTGATCGCCCTTGGGGAAATTGACGACCGTCGCGGTTTTTACCCCGCTTTTACCCAGTGCCTTCCAGGATGTTTCAATAAAGGGGGCATAAACGCAGACTGCGGCAGTATGGCCTGCCGGGGTTTGTGCCTTGTGGCACAGCGCCTCGATTTTTTCGACAGTGTCATCCTCATTAAGGCTGGTCAGATCCAGAACCGAAATCGCCCTTTGGGCCGTTTCCGGGTTGGTCTTTGCCCTTTTCGTGGCTTTTTCAAGGATTTCTGGAATGGTGTTGATGTCGAACATTATCGATGCCCCAAAATGACATGGCGTTCCCGTCGCCTGCAAAACCGGTGTCTGATCCCTTCGGTTTTGTCGCGATTCCCATCACCTTATACCGGATACTGCGTAAGGTTTCATAACCGTAATTTGATGATAAATCGGCACGGGTTAACCGCACATATCTGATAACATAACAAAGGCCCGGCATTGGTTAAATGCACGGGCCTTTGTGTTATGCAGTTGTCGGTGCAGTTTATCGCGCGGTCAGCAAATTGCCCGTTTTACCCGGCAGGATTTCCGGCCCGGCGATAGAGCATAACAGCCCGCCCGGTACCACCAGCCGTCCACCAACACGGGCATACATGAACCCATCCGTGCGGCTGCTAAAGGGTGTTTTTTCACCGGTTTCGGTATCCAGAACATATCCCAGTTCCTGGCCTGCTTTGACATGGCTGCCGGGCTTGGCGGAAAAAACAATCACGCCGCCATGCGTTGCGGTAACGCGGTCCACACCGGCAAGCGGTGTTGCATCGCATTTAGGGGCGGGTAACGGGCCAGGATCACCGGCAACCACGCCACGACGCTGCAAGAAGCGGAACAGATTGGCCGCATCCTCGGTCGCGTAATGGTCATAAACGTCCTGTTCGCCGCGCAATTCGATGGTGGTGGCAAGTGTCGCCATTGGAATGGGATAGGTATCACCAAATTTACGGCGCAATTCCACCCAGGGGCGGCTAAAGGTTTCATCAAACGGATTATCACCGGATTCCTCGGCGATCAGGCAGGCCCCGGCACCGAGTTGTGCATTAAGGTCTGCGGCATCTGGCCAGCTGGAATCGCTGGTATAAAGATGCATGGCCGCTTCCCAGTCGCAATGCAGATCCAGGACCAAATCGGCATCAACCGCCAGTTCGGCCAGGGAAAACCGCAAATCCTGCAAGTCGGTCAAGGGGCCAGAAACTGCACGGCGTTCCTTGATCAGGCGGCGCAGTTCGGCCCGGATCAGGGCGACATTCTCATCGCCATTCTGGCCCAGCTTACCTTCAACGACGGTTAGAAGTTCGTCGCATAAATCGGGATAATGACGATTAAAATTTTGCCCGGTGCGCATTTCAAAACGCCCCAGCGGCTTCATGTCCACATATTGGGTAAAGCCGATGGGGTTGGCAAACGGGACAACGACCACTTCGCCAAAGATGTCGCCTTTTGCCTCGGCATCGGCCAGCAGCTTTTCCAGATGGTGAAGCACCAGCACACCTGGCAGTTCGTCGGCATGCAGGGCTGCCTGAAGATAGGCCTTGGGGCCTTTGCCCGGCGTGCCATATGTGCGAACGGTCAGGGCACGCTGGGTGCCCATTTGGGGGCGAAGAAGTTCAATGCGCTTTTGCTGCATTTCATACCTTTGCATTTGTTGTATCTGTCGGTGGCGCCGACGGATGGGGAATTAACATATTCAGTCCCGGCGCACACCCGAAAGAAATCCGTCAACGGCCGCCTTCAGGGAGATGCCCTGTTGGCTGAGCTCATCGGAAACCCGGGTCACTTCACGCGACGCAAGATCGGATTCCTGTGATGCCTTGGCAACACCGTCAATCGAGGAAATAACCGATTGTGTGCCGCTGGCGGCCGAATTGGCGCTTTGCGAAATTTCGGCCGTGGCACTGCCTTGTTGTTCAATGGCTGCCGCGATGCTTGCCGTAAGCGCGCTGAGATCGCCAATCGTCCGGGTAATGGTCTCGATTGCCTTGACGGCTTCAACGGTTTCACCCTGAACTTCGGCGATCTGACGGCCGATTTCATCGGTAGCACGGGCCGTTTGTGAAGACAGGTTTTTAACCTCGCCCGCGACAACGGCAAATCCCTTGCCTGCATCACCGGCACGGGCGGCCTCGATGGTCGCATTCAGGGCAAGGAGGTTGGTCTGTTCGGCAATGCCGCTGATGAGGGCAACAATTTCACCAATCTTGTTCACCGACTGATCCAGATCCTGGATTTTGCTGTTGGCGGCCTGGGCCTCGGCAACGGCTTCTTCGGACTTGTTTTGGGCCGTGGCCGAATTGCGACCGATTTCATCAATCGAGGAGGAAAGCTCGGTTGTGGCCGTGGAAACGGTTGTGACGTCATTTGACGCACTTTGCGAATGCCCCAGGGCATCACTGCCAAGGTTTCTTGTTTTTTCGGCTGCCGTTTTCATCGATTGACCGGCATGATCAAGATGCCCCATCGAGGCATGGAGCTTGGTCAAAATATCGGTGATTTCACCTTCAAACTGCGCAGTAAGCCGTTCAAGACGCTGGCTATATTCAAGCTGCTGGGCTTTCTTTTCTTCTTCGTGGCGCCGCATGTTGCGCCGTTCCTGAATATTGTTTTTGAAAATCGCCAGGGCACGGGCAAATTCGCCGATTTCGTCGGTACGGTCGGTTGAGGGAATATTTGCCGACAGGTCGTCATCGGCCAGACGCATCATGGTGGCCCGCACATCGTCAAGCTGACGGATGACGCGGCGAACAATAAACTGACCGACAAGCCCAATGACGAGCAAAATGGCAATGGCCCGTATGATCATGGAATTACGCAGATCCGTGACGGGGGCCATAATTTCACTTACCCGTGCTTCGGCGATCATGGCCCAGGTGCTCTTCCCATATTGGATCGGCCTGTAAGCGGCGACTTTTTCAATATCTTGACCATCACGATAGGTCATAACGCCGCTATCCCCAGCCAAGGCAGCATTGACCGGCGCAGTTGCGTGACTGGCGCTTAAGACTGCCTGGGAATGACCTTCGCCATCGCCCATTTGGCGATCCGCGGTGCGCAAAAGCTTGTCTGGGCCGACGAGGTAAATTGAACCTGTTTCGCCCAAACCGGCAGAATCAGCGGTGACTTCGCTAATCTCTGTGACCGGTTGTTCAACAACCAGATAGCCACGTACGTCGCCTTTATCGGCCACAATCGGTGAAACGACGAACCGGGTAATCAGGTTGGGCACATTGCGCATGAAATCGCCAAAGGCAACGGGTGTATTGGCGGGGTCGGCCATGACGCCCTTGATAAGGGTTGCCAATGACGGATAGGGGAAATTGCCATCCTTGATGTTGCGGCCAAATTCATCGCGTTTGTTGACCGAATAAATCACATCGCCGGTGAGAGAGACCAGCATAAGGGAACGGTAATGGCGTTCGCTGGCAATCGCCCGCAGGTCAACATGGAACCGGTTGTGATAGCGGGTATAAGGTGTGCGTTCTTTTGGCTTGGTCAGTTCGGCCCGCTTGTCCGCCGGGTTCGGGTTTTCATCGATGAACAGGCGCCGCAGGTTTTGTGCGCCTCCGTCGCCCTCCAAGGCCCAGCCAGATGCAAAACTGTCATTTGCTTCCTTGATCTGCAAGCTGTTGGCAAGGCGCTCTATCGATTGGTTTTCAGCGTTTAGCAAACGGTTCAGCGTTGATGTCCTGGCGTCAAGCAAAGCGGTAAGCTTGTCGGCGGAAAGATTGCGAATATCGTTTGATGCCAGCCAGTAATCGGCGGCCCCAAGGACGAGAATGGAAATCAGGGAACTAATGGCAACAAGCAAGGGCAGCTTGACAGCCAGACGCATATTTTTCTTACGCGAAGGAGCAGCAAGGCCTGCGGCGGATGAACGCGGCATAGTGGGCGAAAACCTTTAAAATTGCGACCGGCATGTAGGACCGCCGGTCGCAAGAAATGGAAAATCAGATGAGATCAGGTCAGGCCTGGACGCCCGTTTTGACGGGCTGTTTTTTGTTTGCCTGACGGACTTCGTTGCGGCGCAGATATTTTTCCACACCTTTAAAACCAATGGTCAAGACATAGACGATGACCAGATAGATGACCCCGGCCGAGATAAATGCCTCATAGGGCAGGGCGGTTCGGGCCACGATTTTACGTGCCGCACCGGTCAGCTCCATCATGGTGACGGTCGAGGCAAGGGAGGTTGCCTTAAGCGTAAAAATGACGTCGTTGGTATAGGCTGGCCAGATGATTTGCCACATACGCGGGAAAATGATCCGGCGATAGGTGGTAAAGGGCGTCATGCCGCAGGCACGGGCAGCCTCGATTTCACCGCTGGGCACATTATTGATCCCGCCACGCATGATTTCAGCAATATAGGCCGCTGTGTTCAACACAAAGGTCAGCAGGCAATACCAGTAGGGATCGCGCAGATAGGTCCACATCCAGCTATCCTGAATGCCATCAATATTGGCAATCAGCTGTCCGACGCCATAATACATCATGAAAAGCTGGGCCAGCAGCGGTGTGCCCCGAAAAATATAGATAAATCCGAACGGCACAGACTGAACCCAGACCTTTCTCGATGTCCGGGCGACGGCCAGAGGAATGGCAAGCAGGCTTCCACAAATAACCGAGATCACCAAAAGCTGCAGCGTCAGGCCCAAACCCTGAATGAGCCAGCTATGATATTTTTCGAGAACATAAATCAGATCTTCAAACATGATCATGCCCTCGCAATACCGCGGGAGGCCCGCTTTTCAAGATAATGGAATGCAATCAGCGAGACTGTGGTGAAGGCCAAAAACATTAACATTGCGGTCAGATAAAAGGTGAAAGGCGCCTTTTCCGTCCCGGCACCGATTGCGGCCATGCGCAAAATTTCTTCAAGGCCGACAACAGAAATCAGCGCGGTATCCTTGATGAGAACCTGAAACAGGTTATTGAGGCCGGGCAGGGCAAACCGCCAAAGCTGCGGCAGTTTGATGCGATAAAAAATCTGTGTGGGTGTCATGCCGCAGGCAATTGCTGCTTCGATCTGGCCTTTGGGGATGGCGAGCATAGCCGCCCGGAATACTTCGGAGGCAAAGGCCCCCTGAACCAGTGCTAAAGCGGCAACACCAGACCAGAAAGCCGGAATGTCAACGCGGACGGATTCACCACTGAACAATTCAGCAATTTTCTGAACCGCCATCGTGCCGCCAAAATAGATAAGTAAAATCACCAAAAGTTCGGGAATGCCCCGGATAATAACCGTATAGCTTTCGCCAATCAGGCGCAGGATTTTATAGCGCGACAATTTTGCCGACGCGCCAAGCAAACCAATAATAATCATAAAGGGCAGGACGGTCAGGCAGAGTTTGATGGTGACCAATCCACCATCGAGCATCTGATCGCCACGCCCGTATAAATCAAACATGTTTTATCTCTCAAGCCTTGATGCCGGCCGGAAAATAGACCGACAATAAGAGAAGGGCGACACCGAAGTGCCGCCCTGCTTTTCGGTCAATCACCGCGGGTGCAGGTTGATGTTCTCGAAATATTTCTTGTTAATTTTCTGGTAAGAACCGTTCGCCAGCATCTCAGCCAGGGCCTTGTTGAAGATTTCTTTCAGGTCCTGGTCTTCTTTACGCAGACCAATGCCTGCGCCTTCGCCAAACCATTCAACCGGTGCGAAGGTGTCGGAAACAAAGCTGTAGCCTTTGCCTGCCGGGCTTTCGACCCAGTTCTGCAAAACGCCCGAATCAGCCAAGGTCGCGTCGATGCGGCCAGCTGTCAGGTCAAGCAGGGCATTGTCCTGGGTGTCATACATGCGGATTTCAGCATTGGGGAAGTTGTCTTCCAGGAAGTTCGCATGCGTCGTGGAACGCTGAACACCGATGACCATGCCATCCAGAGCGTGTTCCATAACCTTGCCGTCTTTATAGGCTTCGATTTTCATGCCGTCTTTGCCAACAAAGACTGCAGGGGTGGTGCAGTAATAGTTGGTGAAGTCGATGGAACGCTTGCGTTCGTCGGTAATCGACATCTGTGCGATGATGGCATCATATTTTTTCGCCAGAAGGCCCGGAATAATCCCGTCCCAATCCTGGGCAACGATTTCACATTCAACGCCTGCAGTTTTGCAAAGCTCTTTGGTGAAATCGACATCAAAACCCTGGAGGTTGCCATCTTTGTCGATGAAGTTGAACGGAGGATAGGCACCTTCCGTGGCAACGACGACCTTTTCCCAGGCGGCACTTGCTGCAGATGCGCTAAGTGCAATACCGACAGCTGCCATCGCAGCGGTCTTAATCCAGTTCTTCATTCATAGTCTCCCTTGTTGTAACCGAAAGGCAGCTTTTGCTGCGTCTTCCCTGTCCGGTCTGCCACCGCCCACCGGTATATCCAGATCAGTAATCACGCTGAAGAAACTGCTTCATGCGTTCTGATTTTGGATTCTCGAAAACCTCTTTCGGGTCTCCGGATTCTTCGACAATTCCTTGATGAAGGAACATGACCTTGTTTGACACGCCCTTGGCAAAGCCCATTTCATGGGTCACCACCAGCATGGTGCGGCCTTCTTCGGCAAGGTCGGTCATAACCTTGAGAACTTCGCCAACCAGTTCGGGGTCAAGTGCCGAGGTCGGTTCGTCAAACAGCATGACTTCGGGTTCAATCGCCAGCGCGCGGGCAATGGCGGCGCGCTGCTGCTGACCACCGGAAATATGACCGGGATAATAATCGCGCCGTTCATACATGCCGACCTTGTGCAAAAGGGCATCCGCCCGTTCAATTGCCTGCTTGCGGGGCACACCAAGTACATGGACCGGTGCCTCGATCACATTTTGCAAAATCGTCAGGTGGCTCCAGAGATTGAAGCTCTGGAAAACCATTGCCAGTTTGGTGCGGATACGCTGAAGCTGTTTTTTATCGGCCGGTTCCTGAGCACCATCGGCCAATGCGCGCATCTTGATCAATTCGCCATGCACATAGACATGGCCTGAATCAGGTGTTTCAAGAAGATTTATGCACCGCAGGAAGGTACTTTTACCGGACCCAGAAGAGCCAATAATGGAAATGACGTCTCCGGTATTGGCAGTCAGATCAATGCCTTTGAGCACTTCATGATCACCAAAATTCTTGTGCATCCCTTCGACTTTAAGGGCGGGTGTTGCTGTGCTCATAACGATAAAAAGAGCCCCCTATTGGTATTTTTTGGCTTGTCTATAACACTTGGAAACAGGGGGACCGGTAGCAGAAGTGCCATTTGATGATTCCCCCGAATATCATTTTGCCTGCCAATAATGACGCGTGATTAGACCGCATTTCTACTGATTTTTTACACATATATGAAGAAAAAGCGCAAACCCGCCAGATATGCCGCGCAGTTTTGCTACTTTTGGCAAAGAATATACCTGTATACGCATTTTTACGCAATAAAGTGTCTGATTAGTTTGCGTGCAGCGCGAATCAGTGATCAATTCATAATCAGGTTTAGCGGCAAGATGATTCGGCAACCAAAACGATTGGGTCGTCAAATCTGTGTGCTGGGCGGCATTTTCGTAAGCGTGATCTGCTTTAAAAAAAAGACCTATAAAAAAGCGCTGCCAGACATGCCTTGCACACAGTCAACAAACCCTTGCGTCGCCGCAGGGCTAGCATTTTTCATTCCCCTCCGGATGGCGCACGACGATACGATCCAGTAGCAGGTGGATTGCCGCGCCAATTGTGCCGCCAAGCAGAACCTCGCCAGAGCGCTGAAGGGTGGTATCAAGAATGCTTTGATCGCTGGTAACCGTCAGCAGCACCAGCGGTGCCGTCCACAGGCATACGCGCAGGCGTGGCCAGTGCCGAACGACCGCCGCACAAGCCGCCACCGCGACGCCGGTCGCGATTAACGGGCGTGTCGGGTCGGGCATCACGAGCAATGCTGTCAGAAATGCGATGCCCGCACCAATCAAGGTTCCCGCCACGCGCCACAGGAACGAATTCCGCGTCTCGCGCGCGGTTTCCTGTGACACGATCAGCGAGGAGGCGACAGCCCAAACCGGGTGGCCCAGCCCCAGGGCATTCGCGGCGGCATAGGACAGCATCGCTGCAATGGCACAACGCGCGATATACGCGATGGTTCGGATTGCAGCGATGCTTGATGGCGTTAGCTCCATCTTCACCGCAACAGATTGGCCCGGGCCAACTCTATCAGTTCGTCGCCGCGCCCATTCATGATTGCACGGGTTGAATAGAGGCTGAAGCCCGCGATTTGCTGTACTTTGATTTTTGGTGGCATGACGAGTTCCATACCGTCGGTGACGACATCGACCAATGCCGGGCCGTCATGCGCGAATGCGTCGCGTATGGCAGTTTCCAACTGGTCGGAGCGTGTCACGCGTTGGCCGAAAAATCCCATCTCGCGTGCGACCGCCCCAAAATCAGGGTTCTTGAGCGAGACATTGGCATCGAGATAGCCGGATGCCTTTTGCTCCAGTTGCACAAAGCCCAGCGTGCTGTTGTTGAACACGATGATCTTGATCGGCAAGTTCATCTGGATTGCGGTCAATAGGTCGCCCATCAGCATGGTGAGGCCGCCATCACCCGACAGCGAGACAACTTGCCGCCCCGGATAGCAGGCCTGCGCGCCAAGCGCCTGTGGCATGGCATTGGCCATTGAGCCGTGATTGAACGATCCTATCAGTCGACGCTTGCCATTCATCGCCAGATAGCGTGCCGCCCAGACCGAGGGTGTGCCGACGTCGGCGGTAAAGATTGCATCCTCGGTGGCGAGGTCATTTACCACCTTTGCGACATATTGCGGGTGCAGCGGCTTGTCGCCATCGCGTGGCGTTGCAAGATCGTCCAGTCCCTCGCGCGCCTTGCGATAGTGCTTTAATGCTTTATCGAGGAAGCCACGGTCCTTTTTGGGTTGGATCATCGGCAGCAACATCTCTACTGCTTCCCGGACGTCCCCGACGATGCCTTGATGGATTTGTGCACGCCGGCCGAGTGCGGACGGATCACGATCAATCTGCACAATCGTCGCTGTGTCGGGATAAAAATTGCGATAGGGGAAGTCGGTGCCGAGCATCAGCAGCGTGTCGCATTCCATCATCGCGTGATAGCCCGACGAAAACCCGATCAGGCCGGTCATGCCGACATCGAAAGGGTTATCCCATTCAATATGTTCCTTGCCGCGCAAGGCATGGACGATCGGACTTCCGAGTGCTTCGGCCAGGGCCACGACCTCGTCGTGGGCACCGGCTGTGCCCGACCCACAAAGCAGCGT
>JBNKVZ010000100.1:0-16459 GCA_050299455.1 Thalassospira sp. | reverse complement strand
CGCCAGGGTAAGCGTGGTAGTCGGTGCTGAAAATTGGGGTAGGGTGGGTGCGCCCACGTACCGTGACGTCGCCCCGCCGTGTCCAGATCCCGTCAAAAGACGGGTCCGTACAGGATGCGACGGTGGCCTCAGACGCCAGAATGTAAGTGCCATATTGTTTGTTAAGTGGCTCTAGCCGGGCGGCGATATTGACGGTATCGCCGTGAACGGTGAAGGTTAGGCGGTTTTCGCTGCCAATGGCGCCAAGAATGATGTCGCCGGTATTGATGCCGCACCGGGTTTTGAGTTTGTCGCCATGACAAAAATTCCGTGTTTCACACAGAAGTTGAATCTCAAGGGCGGTTTTAACCGCACTTTCGGCATGGTTGGAATCGGGTTTCAGCGCATTAAAGGTGATCAGCATGGCGTCGCCCTGGAACTGGGTAATCACCCCGCCGAATTTTTCGATGATGGCGCTGGTTGCAGCAAAATATTCATTGAGCATCCGGGCAAGCTCGGCCGGGCGCAGTTTTTCGGCGGTGGTGGAGAAACCCTCGATATCAGTAAACATAATGGTCGCGTGAACCGCTTCGCCATCGCCGGGGCGGATTTGCTGGTCGGCATGGGTGATGCGGTCTGCCACCTCGCGCGAGACAAAGCGTGACAGGTCGCGCACGGCGATTTCCTCGCGTACGGCACGTTTAAAGGATCGTTGGGCGCGTAACACGGCAATCGCCAGCACGCCCGAAACCATCACAATGGAAACAATCTTGTCGACCTCCGCCCCGATCAAAATCGAGTTCGAGGTCAGGTAAGTGACATAATCGCGGGTGATCATGCTGTGCCCACCCTCGCTCCAGAGCACATAAAACACCAAGACCAGCCAGCCCAGCGCCGCACTGGCTCCGGCAAGCAGAATGTAGCGCGGGTCAAACCGCAGGGCACGTAATGAAATGAAGATAAACACATACATCATTGTCGGCGCCTTGAGATAAAAGCTGGCCGGTTGCATGTACTGAATGTGGAAGCTCCAGATCAGCACCATCAGCAGGCTGATATCGGCAATGACGGACAGGGTTAACACCCAGGATGGCAGATGGATGCGATAGGAGGCGACCAGGCGGGCAAAGGTGATGATGAAATACAGCCCCAGCGCCCAGGGGACGGGATGGAAACCGTCATTCATGGCCGTTTTGGGCGCAATGGCATAAAGCGCGCCAAAAATTGTCACCAGCAACAACTGCACCCAGCCGATCAATTGTTCGCTTTTGCGCTGTTGATCGATGATGGCCGCATTGACCCGTTCGGGAAGAGTGTTTTCCGGTGCCTGGCCAAACAGAAATTCGGCGATATTGTTTTTCATGAATGTGTCCCGTCACTTTACCCGATCATAGTGATCGCTGTGACGGGGGCTGCCAAGTCCGACCTTTACACAGGGCTTCACCTTTGTGTGTCGCGTGTGTGTATTTCAGGGGAGCTGCGAGATGATTGCCAGGTGATTGCCTAGTAATTGTCAGCTGATGTTGATGTTCAGCGCGGGACAGGAAGGGGCCGGTATAAGGAAACCCGCTTTAAGCGTCCGGCGGTCATTACCCTGGCTTTGGACAAAAAAAAGCCGGGCATCAATGTGCCCGGCAAGTTTATCAGGGAGGCTTCACGTCTGGGAGACGTAGGACCCCTCTCGGGGCCCTGGGTAAGCCGGGCAGGGCGCCCGGCTAAGACCGAAAAAACGGTCAGGGAGAAAACTCTTTACCGCGGTGCGGCGTTCACCGCTGCGGTTCGAGAGACAAAATAGCGATTTCATTCGCGAACACCACTGACAAATTGCTTTTTCTGCCATGCGTAAAACGCATGTTTGAAAGATAGGTTCCCAAATTTAATTAATCAATTGAAAGTAAATGATTTTATCGTGATTAAAATTTAGCTTAAGTCTGGAAAACAAGATGTTCCATTGCCTTGACGGGAAATGCGATGGGTTGTGAGCAAAAAAAACGGCAGCCTTGGAAGGCTGCCGTGAGTCTCAACAGGGAGGCTTTAACGTCTGGGAGACGTGGAATCGCTTGGATTCCAGCCAAATAACGTTTTGGCGAGACGCCCCGAAACCGGGGATAAAAAGATGAAGAAAAGTCTTTGGTGTTGCGCGGGGCAACAACCACAAGTGAGAATATAGAAGGATGAAGTTTCATTTAAAAATGGAAAAGATACAATTCAACCATGCGTAAGGCGCATGGCAAAAAAGTGACAGCAAAATGAAGCCTTTATGACAGCGGGTTTGGCTTAATGATGCGTTGCGGCAGAGAATAGGCTGGGCATTCGGCCCTTTTTATAAAAGCCAAAACTTTCAAGGGCGCAGGTTTGAGGGGGACGGGTTTAAACGCGATGTGTTCTAGATCCCGGTTTATTGATTTCCCGGTCATTTAGATGTTTGGGGCCAATTTTGTGCCTGTCGCGCCGAGTCATAGAAGAGGTCATAGATTCGGTATCCCATTTCGGACAAAAGGGTTTGTTGTGCGATGGCCTGATACGAAAACCCCGGCAGATCTTGTGACCTGCCGGGGTTCGATGCTTTGGCTTTGCGGGGCAATATGCCCGATTAGGTTGATCAGGCTGATGCGGCCATGCGTGCCTTTACTTCGCTGATCTTGTCGATCAGGAAGTCGCGGAACACACCGATTCGTTTGCTGTGGCGCAATTCTTCGGGATAAACGAAATAGGCATCAAAACTGGGGCCTTCAAGTTCGGGTAGAATACGCACCAGCTTGCTATCGGCGGGGACCAGATAATCTGGGAGGGCGGAAATGCCCAAACCGGATTCGGTCGCACGATAAATGCCGTAAATATTGTTCAGTTTCAGAATCGGCCGCATATCGGGTTTGTATTGCAGGGCCGCATTCATCATCCAGTTCACATTCGAGACCGGCGGACGGGCATCCTCGCCATAAATGATCAGGCGGTGATCTTTCAGGTCTTCCGGCTTTTTGGGCATGCCATGCGTTTTGATATATTCGGGGGAGGCGAAGATATGATAGCGCAGGGTCATTAATTGCCGTTGAACCAGGTCGGCCTGGCGGGGCGGCTGCATACGGATGGCAACATCGGCCTCGCGCATGGCAAGGTCGAGTTCTTCATCATTAAGAACCATCGACAGTTCGATTTCCGGATAGCGTTCCAGAAATTCGCTAATGCGCGGTGTCAGCCAGATCGAGCCAAAAGCAACCGTGGTGGTAATTTTCAGCGGGCCGGAAGGGCGCTCTTTCGATTCGCGGATTCGCGCCTCGGCCATTGACAGCTTGGCAAAGACATCATGCGCGGTGCGATACAGCAATTCGCCCTGTTCCGTCAGGATCAGGCCCCGTGCGTGACGGTGAAACAGCGGCACCTTCACGCTTTCTTCCAGCGCGCTAATCTGGCGGCTGACCGCAGATTGGCTTAAATTCAGGTTTTCACCTGCGTGTGTAAAACTTCCTGCTTCGGCCACAGCGTGAAAGACACGCAGTTTGTCCCAATCCATTGACCTGCTCCTTTGTCACCACCGTTTGGTCGGCACGATGGCCCCCTGATTAAGTCCCGTTTTTAAAAGCATTTGGTTTCCAGCTGGTTAACCGGATGCCAATATCATTTTAACAAGGCCGTCATCAAAGTAATATGAGGGCTTGCACGGGTTGTGCAAGCAAGCATTCACGTTTCGGGCAATTTTCACATTCCCTGACGCATGAAACACCACTTCATCCCTGCTATTGCCGAACAATTCCGACCGCCTGTTTTTTTTGATCGTGCCTTAAAATGCAAAAAAGACCAAAGACATATCGCTGTCCCTGGTCTTTTGCCAAAAATCACATCTGTGTTAACAAGCAAACCCCATCACGGCAACGCGCATGGGTGTGAAGCTGTTCTCAGTCTTCCTGTTCGGCCAGGAACTTTTCCGCTTCCAGGGCCGCCATGCAGCCCATGCCCGCCGCCGTAACCGCCTGACGGTAAATTTTGTCGGTCACATCGCCAGCGGCAAAAACACCGGCAATGTTGGTGCGCGTGCTGCCTGGCTCGACCAGGATGTAGTTTTCGTCATCCATCGTGACCTGACCCTGGAAAACCTTGGTGGCCGGGTCATGACCAATGGCAACAAAGAAACCATCACACGGGATATCAAGGGTTTCGCCCGATTTGACATTGCGTACCTTGACGGCTTCAACCCCGTCCATCGGGCCGTCACCGCCCAGAATATCCTCGATCACGCTGTCCCAGACCACGTCGATCTTGTCATGTTTGAACAGGCGTTCCTGTAGCATCTTTTCAGCGCGCAATTCATCGCGGCGATGGATCAGGGTGACCTTGCTGCAAATCCCGGCCAGATACAGGGCTTCTTCGACGGCGGTATTGCCGCCGCCGACAACCGTGACCGGTTTGTTGCGATAAAAGAAGCCATCGCAGGTCGCACAGGCCGAAACGCCACGCCCGTTGAACTTTTCTTCGCCCGGCAGGCCCAGCCAGCGCGCCTGCGCCCCGGTGGAGATAATGACGCTATCGGCAATATAGGTGGCACCGGAATCGCCCTTGCAAACAAAGGGACGCTTGGAAAAATCGACATCAACAATCAGGTCATGGACCATCGTGGTGCCGACATGTTCGGCCTGCGCCTTCATCTGGTCCATCAGCCACGGACCCTGGATGACATCGGCGAAGCCGGGATAGTTTTCAACATCGGTGGTAATGGTCAACTGGCCGCCGGGTTGCAGCCCCATCACCATCATGGGCGCAAGATTTGCGCGCGCGGCATAGATTGCTGCGGTATAACCAGCCGGGCCGGACCCGATGATAAGGACGTTTACGTGATGTTCCTGGGCCATATGAGATTCGCCATTGCCAGATGTTGTGAAACACTATTTGGAATTGGGAAACGAACATATGGAGGAAGGCAGGCTAGTGCAACAGCCGGAACGCTGTGAGCCGGGCTTTTTTGTGCCTTGGGCGAGATGGCTGTCATGTGCGTTAAGCGGGCACATGCCGGGCAGTTTTGTTTTGGGCGGTTTCAAGCCCCAAAGTTTATTATTTTCGTGCGTGGCATCTGCTTTACGTTTGCGGAAAGTTGCAAAATTGGCCCGAATATATTATTGCCAGCCTTCGGCCCCGCTGTAATATTGTTTCGTTCGGGGTGTATCAGCGCACAGAATCGAGGAATAGATGCAACGGGTCAAACTCGACAAGATCGACCGCAGAATTTTGCGCGATCTACAGGAAGATGGCCGTATGACCAATGTCGAGCTGGCACGGCGTGCCGGTATTTCGGCACCACCCTGTCTTCGCCGTGTTCGCGCACTGGAGGAAGCCGGGTTTATCCAGGGTTATCATGCCGATGTTGATTCGCAGGCTCTTGGCTATAACGTGACTGTTTTTGCCCTGGTCGGGCTTGCCAGCCAGGCGGAACATGATTTGCGCGCCTTTGAAAAACGCGCAACCGAATGGCCCGAAGTGCGCGAATGCCACATGGTGGCCGGTGACATGGACTTTCTGTTGAAAATCGTCTCGCACAGCTGGGATGAATATCAGAAATTCCTGACCACCGAATTGACCGTTGCCGAAAACGTCAATCACGTTAAATCGGCCCTGTCGATTCGCACCGCCAAAAACGTGCCAGGCGTGCCCATTGATGTGAATGTCGAAGATTGATCCGTAAGCCGGATTAGCTATCGTCGTTCCATAGAAGAAATGCCGGGCCGTCGTCCCGGCATTTTTGGTATCGGTTGCATAAAACCGTCACTGGCCTCGTATCAACGTGGCGCGGGCGCGGGCACGGGCGGCGTTTACTGGCCCAGGGTGGCAAGGGCGTTGCCGTCAATCTCGTATTGCATAGCGCCGGAATTACGTGCCCCAAGCCGTTCATAGAAACGGCACGCGCCGTCATTGCGCAGCAAAGCCGACCACCAGATCGAAACGTAATCATGTTGCCGGGCATAATGCGCCAGGGCTGACATCAGTTTCTCGCCGACCTTTTGGTCCCGCATCTCCGGTATCACATACAGCTCCGACATCCAAAGGCCGGGCTTTGAATAATCCGGGTTGTAAAAGGGCTGGAAGATGACCTGACCCGCCGCAGTTGTCCCCTGCCAGGCGATCAGGCCTTTGATCATGGCATTGGGGCCAAACATCATGGCATGGATGCTGTCGGTCGTATGGGCAGGTTCGTCGCCATCCAGCTCGATATGCAGGGCATTGGACAGGGCGACGACCTTGTCACAATCCGCCGGGGTGGCGGCCTGAATATGGATGTCGTGATGCGGTTTCATGCGAGGGATCTTTTATCTTTCTGTCGTCGGTCCGGTCATGACACTGTCCAGACATAAAAAAACGGCCCGAGGGGATCGGGCCGTTCCATAACCATATGATCAGCGTGATCAGACGAATTCGACCTTCAGAATTTCATAGGCTTTGGTGCCACCAGGAACGGTGACTTCCACGGAATCTCCGACGGCTTTGCCAATCAGGGCACGGCCAATCGGGGAGGTGGTGGAAATACGGCCCTTGTTGATGTCTGCCTCAATCGGGCCGACAATCTGATAGGTGGTTTCTTCGTCCGTATCTTCGTCGACAAGCTCGACGGTTGCGCCGAATTTAACGATATTCCCTGCCAGAGAGGGCACGTCGATGACTTCGGCACGGCTCAGAACATCTTCAAGCTCGGCAATGCGTCCTTCAGAGAAGCTCTGGCGTTCGCGTGCCGCATGATATTCGGCGTTTTCCGACAAATCACCATGTTCACGCGCTTCGGCAATTGCCTTGATGATTTCAAGGCGTTCAACCGATTTACGGTGTTTGAGTTCTTCTTCGAGGCGCTGATGCCCTTGCGGGGTCATTGGTACTTTTTCCATCGCGCTCACAGCCTATTCGTTACAAGTCGACATTACAAAATCAACCGCCCGGCCTGGACCGCCGGGCGGTTTAAACTCGTTTACCTCTGGTTACGGTAAAAGCCGTTACCTTAGTAGTCATCCCCAAGATATGCCTGAACGGGCTGCACTGCAAGCGCCCCGCGTTTCAGGTTGTCGATCGCCCGCAATGTTGCGCGCGCACCGGCAATGGTTGTGTAGTAGGGGATATCGTTGGTCAGCGCCGTCCGACGGATCGAGAAGCTATCGACCACAGCCTGTTTGCTTTCCGTGGTGTTAAACACCAGGTTGATATCGCCGTTCTTCATCATATCCACAATATGGGGACGACCTTCCTGTACCTTATTGACCGGGGTAACGTCCAGCCCTTCTTTTTTAAGGGTCTCGGCAGTACCACGGGTTGCAACAATCGAGAAGCCAAGTGCGATGGCATCGCGGGCCAGTTCGATGACGGCAGGTTTGTCGTAATTCTTGACCGAAATGAAGATTTTGCCATCAAGCGGCAGCTTGTGGCCCGCTGCCATCTGTGCCTTGGCAAAGGCACGGCCAAAATCGGTATCAAGGCCCATAACCTCGCCAGTCGAGCGCATTTCCGGGCCCAACAGCGTGTCAACGCCCGGGAAACGGTTGAACGGCAAGACGGCTTCTTTGACCGCAATATGCTTGAACGGGCCATGATTGAGCTGGAAGTCGCCGAGTTTTTCACCGGCCATGATCCGGGCGCCGATTTTGGCAATCGGGTTGCCGGTGGCCTTGGCGACAAACGGTACCGTCCGCGAGGCCCGCGGATTGACTTCTATGAGGTAGATCACATCGCCCTTGATGGCATATTGCACATTCATCAGGCCAATCACATTCAGCGCCTTGGCAAGCTGAATGGTCTGGGCCTTCAGGCGGTCAATCATGTCCTGCCCCAGCGAATAGGGCGGCAGGGAACAGGCCGAGTCACCAGAGTGAATGCCGGCTTCTTCGATATGCTGCATGATGCCGGCGACAAACACATTTTCACCGTCCGATACCGCATCGGCATCAATTTCGATGGCATCAAGCAGGAAGCTGTCGATCAGAACCGGGCTTTTGCCCGAAACCTGGACGGCTTCGGCCATGTAGCGCAGCAAATCTTCGGTGGTGTGGACAATTTCCATTGCCCGACCGCCCAAAACATAGCTGGGACGGATCACAACCGGGTACCCAATGCCCTCGGCAATGGCAACGGCCTGATCAACCGAACGGGCAATGCCGTTGGCGGGCTGTTTCAGGCCCAGCTTGTTGATCAGTTCCTGGAACCGGTCACGGTCTTCGGCAAGGTCGATGCTGTCCGGGCTGGTGCCCAGGATCGGAATGCCGGCATTTTCAAGGGCTGCGGACAATTTCAGCGGGGTCTGGCCGCCATATTGCACGATCACGCCCAAAAGCTCGCCGTTGGACTGTTCAAGCTGGCACAGCTCGATCACGTCTTCGGCGGTCAGCGGTTCAAAATACAGCCGGTCGGAGGTGTCATAGTCGGTTGAAACCGTTTCCGGGTTGCAATTGACCATGATGGCTTCGATGCCAACTTCACGCAGTGCATAGGCCGCATGGACGCAGCAATAATCGAACTCGATGCCCTGACCAATCCGGTTGGGGCCGCCGCCAAGAATGATGACCTTCTTGCGGTCGGTCACTTCGGCTTCGTTTTCCGGTTCGTTGAAATTGTCGCCCTCATAGATCGAATACATGTAGGACGTGCGCGAGGGGAATTCCGCCGCACAGGTATCAATGCGCTTGTAAACCGGGCGCAGACCAAGACCCTGACGAATGGCACGGACATCATCTTCTTCCTTGCCGGTCAGTTCGGCCAGGCGCGCATCCGAGAAGCCGAGCTTCTTAAGGCGCAGCAATTCGTTTTTGCTTTCCGGCAGGCCGTTGGCACGGACCTGTTCTTCTTCATTGACCAGCATTTCGATCTGGCGCAGATACCAGGGATCGAACTTGGTGGCGGACTGGATTTCTTCCATCGTCATGCCATGACGGAAGGCCTGGGCCGCATAGAGAATGCGGAACGGAATGGGCTGGGTCAGCTTGGCGCGAATGGCGGCCTTGTCCGGTGCGCCTTCGATTTTAACTTCGTTCAGGCCGGTCAGGCCCGTTTCCATCGACCGCAGGCCTTTTTGCAGGCTTTCGGCAAAGCAACCGCCAATTGACATGGCTTCACCAACCGACTTCATTGCCGTGCCCAGCAGTGCCTGGGCACCGGGGAATTTTTCAAAGGTGAACCGCGGGATTTTGGTGACGACATAGTCGATGGTCGGCTCGAACGAGGCCGGGGTGACACCGGTAATGTCGTTATCAAGCTCGTCCAGCGTGTAACCAATTGCCAGCTTGGCCGCGATCTTGGCAATCGGGAAGCCGGTGGCCTTTGAGGCCAGTGCCGAAGAGCGCGACACACGCGGGTTCATTTCAATGACGATCAGGCGGCCATCTTCCGGGTTGACGGCAAACTGCACGTTTGACCCGCCGGTATCGACGCCAATTTCGCGCAGAACCGCCAGCGATGCGTCGCGCATGATCTGGTATTCTTTGTCGGTCAGCGTCAGGGCCGGGGCGACGGTGATTGAATCGCCGGTATGGATGCCCATCGGATCGACATTTTCGATCGAACAGATGATGATGCAGTTATCCGCATGGTCGCGAACAACTTCCATTTCATATTCTTTCCAGCCCAGGATCGATTCTTCGATCAGCACTTCGTGGCTGGGCGAAATGGCGAGGCCATTGCGAACGATCTGTTCAAATTCTTCGCGGTTATAGGCAATACCACCGCCTTCACCACCCAGCGTGTAGCTGGGGCGGATGATGGCGGGAAGGCCGGTATGTTCAACCGCGGCGACGGCTTCTTCAAAGGTGCGCACCAGGGCGGAACGCGCGCTTTCCAGGCCGATTTTGTCCATCGCATCGCGGAACAAAAGCCGGTCTTCCGCCTTGCGGATGACGTCCTTTTTCGCGCCGATCATTTCAACGCCGTATTTTTCCAGCGTGCCATCATCGGAAAGTTTCAGCGCGGTGTTCAGTGCCGTCTGGCCGCCCATGGTCGGCAGCAGCACATCGGGGCGCTCTTTTTCAATGATCTTGGCGACCATTTCCGGGGTGATCGGCTCGATATAGGTGGCATCGGCCAGGTTCGGGTCGGTCATGATGGTCGCAGGGTTGGAATTGACCAGAATGACGCGATAGCCTTCTTCCTTGAGCGCCTTACAGGCCTGTGCCCCGGAATAGTCGAACTCGCAGGCCTGACCAATCACGATCGGGCCGGCACCGATAATAAGAATTGATTTGATGTCTGTACGTTTCGGCATGTCTTTTTCCGCTTTTGGCGTTGCGGCAGCGCGTTGGCGCAGGCCGCATCATGAATGTCCGTTAGGTCGCTGTTTTCAGCAATGATCAGGATTTCGCGTCTTCAATCAGACTGACGAAACGTTTGAACAAATAGTGGCTGTCATGCGGGCCGGGGGATGCTTCGGGGTGGTATTGTACGGCGAAGGCGGGCTTGCCTTTGACGCGCAGACCGGCAAGCGATCCGTCAAACAGCGAAAAGTGCGTTGCTTCGACATTGTCGGGCAGGGTGTCCTTGTCGACAACAAAGCCGTGATTTTGGCTGGTGATTTCGACAACACCGGTGGTCGTATCCTTGACCGGGTGGTTCGCACCGCGATGACCAACTTCCATTTTCAGGGTCTTGGCCCCCAGCGCCAGCGCCATCATCTGATGACCCAGGCAAATACCGAAAACCGGTTTGCCGCTGTCGAGCAGCTTTTGGATGGTCGGCACGGCATAGCTGCCGGTGGCGGCCGGGTCACCCGGGCCGTTGGACAGGAAAATGCCATCCGGGTTCATCGCCAGGATTTCATCCGCCCCGGTTGTGGCCGGCACAACTGAAACCTTGCAATCCAGGGATGCCAGGTTGCGCAGGATGTTTTGTTTGATGCCGTAATCGATGGCAACGACATGGTGCTTGGCATTGCCAAGTTTGCCGTAACCGCCCTTGATCGACCACAGGGTGTCTTCCCATTCATAGCCTTCGGTGCAGCTGTTTTCCTTGGCAAGGTCCATGCCTTCAAGGCCGGGCCAGTCCTTTGCCTTGGCAATCAGGGCTTCAATGTCAAAGCTGCCATCCGGGTTGTGGCAGATCACCCCGTTGGGCGCGCCTTCGTTTCGGATGCGTTTGGTCAGGCGGCGGGTATCAACCCCGCTAATACCAACACGGCCATTATTGGCCAGCCAGTCATTCAAATGGCCGCTGGCGCGGTAATTTGACGGTTCGGTAATGTCCTGGCGCAGGATGCAGCCAAGGGCGACCGGGCTGGCATTTTCGATGTCTTCGTCATTGACGCCGACATTGCCGATATGCGGGAAGGTAAAGGTGATCATTTGACCGGCATAGGACGGGTCGGTCATGATTTCCTGATAACCGGTGATCGAGGTGTTGAAGCAAACTTCACCAACAACCTCGCCTCGGGCGCCGATACCGCGTCCCCAGAAAACTGAACCATCGGCAAGAACCAGAACGGCAGTGGCACCAGGTGGCGGGGTGTGCGTGGGCGCTGACATTGGCGAATGTCCTTTCGATCTATCCACGGTGAGACACGGAGTCTTTGTATAGTATATAAACTTACCGGCAAGCCGATAAAAATAGCCCGGACCACCCTCATGGCAGCCATGCAGATACGCGAAAAAAACCAGCATAAAAGTGCTGTACCCCACCGGGCAGCGGCATTTCATACTGCTGGCGAGATCGTCGTGTATCCCGTCGGGCAAATTGGCGGATGTCTACGGGAAGGATATGGTGCTGTCAAGAACCGATCAAAACTTTTATTTATCTTTTGTTATCAATGTTTTAGTGCGAGATGTTTTCTTTGCGCTGACTGTCCTTTTGGGGTATGTTCACTCCTTTCTTCCACAGAATCAGAGATACGCCATGCTGCGAGCGCAGCTCACTGACGCTTTGAAAAAAGCCGTCCTGTCAAAAGACGCCGTTTCGGTCACAACAATCCGCCTTATTCTCGCGGCCTTGAAGGAGCGCGATATCGCCGCCCGTGGCGAAGGCAATACCGATGGCATTTCGGACGCTGAAATTCAGAGCCTGCTGATGTCGATGGTCAAGCAGCGCCGTGAAAGCATCGAGATGTATACCAAGGGCAACCGGCCGGAACTGGCCGCCCAGGAAGCATCTGAAATTGATGTGATTGAACGGTTCCTGCCGCGCCAGATGGATGAGGCGGAAATTGAAGTTGCCGTAAAGGAAACGGTTTCCGACATGGGCGCGACCTGCCTGAAGGATATGGGCCGCACGATGGCCTCCTTGCGCGAAAAATATAATGGCTGCATGGATTTTGGCAAAGCCGGTGTGGTTGCCAAAAGACTTTTGGGTTAACCCAACAGCCTTTTCTACATGAAATGACGAGCCGGATGCCTTGCGTCCGGCTTTTCTCATGCTTAAACTTTATGATTGAACGCAATCTTTCTGTTTTGCTTGTAACCTTTCACGGATGGGCACGATATGAGCTTTCCCCAGTCGTTTCTTGACGATCTGCGGGCGCGCGTTGGTCTGGCAGATATTGTCGGATCATCGGTGAAGCTGATTAAACGCGGCCGGGAATATTCCGGTCTGTGCCCGTTCCATAACGAAAAATCCCCGTCCTTTACCGTGAATGAGCAAAAGGGTTTTTATCACTGCTTTGGCTGTGGCGCGCATGGCGACGTCATCAGCTTTGTGATGAATACACGGGGCCTGACCTTTGTCGAGGCGGTTGAAGTCCTGGCCAATCAGGTCGGCATGGATGTGCCCAAACCCTCGCGCGAGGCCCAGGAACGCGAAAAAAAGGCCAAAACCCTTTATGAGGTGATGGAGGCCGCCTGCGTTTTTTTTGAACGTAATTTGCGCATGCCCGAAGGGCGCGAAGGGCTGGATTATTTTCATCGCCGCGGGCTGGATGACAAAACCATCAGCGATTTCCGTCTTGGCTATGCACCCGATAATCGCGGTGCGTTAAAGGCCGCCCTCAAGCGCGAAGATATCGACGAACGCACCATGATCGAGGCCGGGCTGCTGATTGAGCCAGAAGATTCTAATCGGCAAAGCTATGACCGGTTTCGCGGCAGGGTGATGTTTCCCATTCTGGATCGCCGGGGCCGGGTGGTGGCGTTTGGCGGGCGCGTGATGGGCGATGCCAAGCCAAAATATTTGAACAGCCCGGACACACCGCTGTTTCACAAGGGCCAGTTGCTTTATGGCCTGCCGCAGGCGCGCGAGGCATCGCAGCATGGCGCGGAAATTATTGTGACCGAAGGTTACATGGATGTGATTGCCCTGCACCGGGCCGGGTATCGCGGGGCCGTGGCACCATTGGGAACCGCGGTGACAGAAGAACAAATTGGCGAGCTTTGGAAAATGACCAACGAGCCGATCTTGTGCCTGGATGGCGATGCGGCGGGCAAACGTGCCGCCGTGCGCGCAGCCGAGCGGGCCTTGCCGGTTTTGCGACCGGGTAAGTCACTGTTATTTTCCATCCTGCCCGAGGGCGAAGACCCCGACAGCCTGATGCAGGGCGGGGATGGCATGACGCGGTTTCGCAAAATTCTTGATCAGGCGGTGCCTTTGGCCGAGCTGGTCTGGCGGCTTGATACTGCGGGCAAGCCGATTGACACGCCAGAACGCCGTGCCGCCCTGGAGGCCGCGATTGGCGCCCGCATTGCGGTGATTGGTGATGAATCGGTGCGCCATCAATATCAATCCATGTTTCGCGATCGCACCTTCAAAATGTTCCGCGGGACTCGCAATGACGCACCTCCGGCGCGGCGCGGCGGAAATAAAAAATCCGCCAGCTATGGCAAACGCGGAAATAAAAACTATGTTTGGGAACCAGCCGGTAAAGCAGTACCGGGAATGGCACGGCCCGCAACAGGCAATCGTCGTCTGGTGATGGACCGTATCCTGGTTGCAACCTTGATCAACCATCCGGCACTGCTTGATCATATCGGTGAACGGCTCGGAGTTTACGTTTGTGTTGACTCCGACCTTGACATTCTGCGGCGTGCAGTCTTAAAGCTGCTTGATGGTGATCCTGGACTTGACTCTGAAACACTTAAGGGCCACTTGAAGCGCGACGGGCTGTCGGAAACAGTTTTGCGGGCGGTTGAGAGCGACGTCATGGCTCATGCCGCTTTCGCCAGGCCCGAAACGCCGCTTACGCGGGCCCTTGCGGGTTGGGAACAGGTTTTTTCGCGGGCTGTAAGCTCCCTGGCGGACGAAGAGGCGAAATATGCCGTCCGACAGTTGGCAGCAGATGTCAGCGATGAAGAATGGGAAAGATTTTCGCATCGCCGCGATGATCTGGCCCGGCGCCGGGAAAATGTGTTCAAGCTCGACGACTGATCATTGCGATTTTGCGGGATCAGTGATCGGGCTATTTGTGATTTGCGCTGCCTTGGGCAGCGTGCGGGATAACATGGCGCTTTTGTGCCAAAGCGGGAAACGGGGAATAGATGTCGTCTAAGACTTCGAGCGCCGAAGAGAAAAAGACCTCTTCTGAAAACGCAGACGGACCTCTTCTCGATACTTATAAAACAGCGATCAAGAAGCTGATTGCCAAGGGCAAAGAGCAAGGTCACATCACTGTTGACGAGCTCAATGCAGCTTTGCCGTCCGAGCATTTCTCCTCTGAACAGATCGAAGACGTGATGACCAATCTCAATGAGATGGGCATCAATGTTGTCGAGAATGCAGAAGCGGATGACAACGACTCGTCTGATGATGACACCGAAGCTGACGCCAAGGGCAATATTTCCGAAGATGATGTAGGCCGAACCGATGATCCGGTCCGCATGTATCTGCGCGAAATGGGTAGTGTCGAGTTGCTTTCACGCGAAGGCGAAATTGCCATTGCCAAGCGTATCGAGGCCGGTCGTGAAATGATGATTGGCGGGATTTGCGAAAGCCCGCTGACCATTCGGGCCATTGTCAACTGGCATGACCAGTTGCAGGAAGGCAAACTTCTGCTTCGTGACGTGATCGACCTTGAAACCACCTATGGCGGCGGCCCGGATGCGGCGGCGATTGGTGAGGCGGTTGAGGCCGAAGAAGAAGAGGATGTGGAAGCCGTCTTCTCGCCAATTGAATCGTCTGATGATGACGATGAAGAGGACGAGAAGGAAGTCGAATCTCCCGAGCCGCCTTTGGCGGCGACCCCGGCGCGGGAACGCAAAGTTTCCGAAGACGGAGATGACGACGAGGAAGAAAAAGACGGTGAAGAAGGCGAGGACGGTGAAAGCCGTTCTGGCGATGATGACGACGATGAAGAAGACGAGAACGAGCAGGTCAATGTCTCCCTTTCCAAAATGGAAGAGGAACTGACCGAGCAGGTTCTTGAGAAATTCGAGAAAATCGCCAAGACCTATGAGAAGTTGCACAAGGCGCAGGAACAGCGCCTGGCAGCGATGAACAAGGGTGAATCCGTTCCGGCCGCGACCGAAAAGCGCTATGGCAAGCTCAAGCAGGAAATGGTTGATCTGATGGAAGATGTTCATTTGAACAACTTCCGCATTGAAGAGCTGCTTGACCATCTGACCGGCTTGAACAACCGTTTGCTCGGCCTTGAAGGCAAGCTTCTGCGCTATGCTGACCGCTGCAAGATCAAACGTCCGGATTTTGTCAAACAGTATCAGGGCAACGAGCTTGACCCGAACTGGATGGAACGTGTTGGTGCGCTTTCGGGCAAGGGCTGGAAGCTGTTTATCGAACGTTACCCTGATGAAATCGCCCAGCTTCGCGAGGGTGTTGGGGGCGTTTCAGCCGAAGTCGGTTTGCCGATTGGTGAATTCCGCCGTGTTTATGGCGTGGTCAATAAAGGCGAACGCGAAGCGGCACGGGCGAAAAAAGAAATGATCGAGGCCAATCTGCGTCTCGTGATTTCGATTGCCAAAAAATATACCAACCGTGGTTTGCAGTTCCTCGACCTTATTCAGGAAGGCAATATTGGCCTGATGAAGGCGGTGGACAAGTTTGAATATCGCCGCGGTTACAAATTCTCGACCTATGCGACCTGGTGGATCCGTCAGGCGATTACCCGCTCTATCGCCGACCAGGCCCGGACCATCCGTATTCCGGTCCATATGATAGAGACCATCAACAAGCTGGTTCGGACCTCGCGTCAGATGCTTCACGAGATCGGCCGCGAGCCGACCCCGGAAGAGCTGGCCGAAAAACTGCAAATGCCGCTTGAAAAAGTGCGCAAGGTTCTCAAGATCGCCAAGGAACCGATCTCGATCGAGAAGCACATTCGTGCGAAACGCAAACACTCGTCCGTGCTGGCCAAGCTCAAGGACGACATTTTGCGCGCGCAGCGCAAGCTGATCGCTGTCGAGGAAGCGACGAAGCTGACGATCACCGAAATCAAGGAGATCAACCGGCAGATGTCGATCGGCGAGGCCAAGGCACGCCGCGCGAAGAAGGAAATGGTCGAGGCGAACCTGCGTCTCGTCATCAGTATCGTCAAGAAATACATGAACCGGGGACTGTCATTTCTTGACCTGATCCAGGAAGGCAACATCGGCCTCATGAAGGC
>JBNKVZ010000099.1:0-16743 GCA_050299455.1 Thalassospira sp. | reverse complement strand
CGATTGCCGCAAACGGCCTGATTACCCTGTTATTGGTGCCGCTGATCCTGTCGGTATGTGGTCCGCTGCGCAGCCGCCTGCACAGCAGCAAACCTAGCACCGATGCGACCACCCCAAACGAAGACCATATTCGCGGGCCGGTGGCGGCCATTCTGAATTTTTGCCGGGCCGCAGCGGGGCATCCGCGCATAGTCATTGGCATCACCATTCCCGTCGTCATCATTTTTGGTCTTTTTGGCCTGCAAACCAAGGTGTCCAACGACCCGATTGCGGCGTTCAAATCCTATCACCCGCTGGTTCAGGATGTGAACAAGCTGGCCGATACCCTGTCGGGCATGGAAATTTTCTATATCAATCTGGAATCCTCGAAACCAAACGCCTTTAAACAGCCCGAAAACCTGCAACGCCTGGCCGACATCAAAAAATACATCCTTGCCGATGGCCGGTTTGACAATGCGCTGTCAATTGCCGACCATCTTTCCCTGGTTAACCGCGAATTTCATGGCGGTGACCCGGCAATGATGAAAGTGCCCGATAGCGAACAGCTGGTTGACCAGTATTTGCTGTTTTTCCAACGATCCGACCTGGAAAATTATGTCAGCGCCGATTTCCAGCGCGCCAACATTGTTGTCCGCCACAATATCCATAACAGCCATGACCTGAAAATGGCCGTCGCCGACCTTGAAGCCAAGGCCCGCGCCATTGCCGGGCCGGATTTACGGGTTAATCTGGTCGGGCAAAACCTTATGATCAACAATGCGGCCGAAGATCTGATCAAGGCACAGGTTCAATCTGTGGGTCTGTTGTTAATCGTGATCTTTATCATGATGTCGCTGGTTTATACCTCGTCAATTGGCGGGTTACTCTCGCTGGTCCCCAACATCATCCCGATTGTTATTGTCTTTGGCATTATGGGGATGTTTGACATTCCCCTAAATCCGGGCACGGCAACGGTGGCTGTTATCGCCATTGGCATTGCCATTGATGATACCATCCATCTTTTATCCTCCTATGCCCATGAAAGCCGTTTGACGGTTGACCGGCTTGAAGCGGTACGCCGCACGGTCTCAAGCCAGGCCATCCCGGCCATTTCGACATCCATCGCTTTGACGGCCGGTTTTGTGGTGCTGCTCTGGTCGAACTTTACCATCCTGGCCCAATTTGGCGGTCTGTCGGCCATCGCCATGATCGCCGCCCTTGCTGCCGATCTGATCATTACACCCGTTCTGCTTTCCTATGTTCGTCTGGTCGGGCTTTATGAAATCCTGTCGCTTAAGGTTGGCAAGGATGTGCTCAACAAAAGCCCGCTTTTCGCCGATATGAGTTCCTATCAAATCCGCAAGGCGATCCTTCTTGCAGAAATGGTTGAATTCAAAGCCGGTGACCGACTGGTGGGTCAGGGCTCGTTAGGGCGCGATATGTATTTGATTTTGCAAGGCAGTGCCGCTGTAACCCTGGATCGCGATGGCCATACCACCAAACTTGCAACGCTAAATGAAGGGGCTGTCCTGGGCGAACTTGGTTTTGTTCAGGAACAGGAACGCACCGCCAATGTCGATGCGCTAAGTGATGGCGAAATGCTGCTGTTCAATGCCGATACTGTGCGGCGGAACATGCGGCTTTATCCGCATATTGCCAGCAAGCTGAACCTGAATATCGCCCGTATTCTGGGCGCGCGTTTGGCTGAAACATCGCAGCGTCTGTCTGAACTGGGTCTGAAAAAGGGGGTTTAACATGCGAAATAAAGTTGGCACGGCGCGCCGCCTGACCGGACTGATCGCCCGATCAGCAAGCATAACCGGTTTAACCATATTTCCTTTTTCCGCTTCCGCTGCCGAGGATGGCGTTGCCGACTTTTTCAAACAGGTGATTGGCAACGCAACCTATCAATCCGAGGCCGTGGTAACGACCTATCGTCAGGCCCCCAACGACCCCGATAACAAGGGAATTGAGGACGACAAAATTGAAGGCTGGTCGCATCTTTCAATGGAGAGCAACAGCTTCATTGGCGATTACTGGTCTTTCGGGTTGGGGTTGGATGCCATTGCCTCCACCTATAAAGGCGGCGAAAAAGGTGTATTTACCGCCCCTGGCAAAGGGGAAGGACAGGGGCGTTATGTTGATTTGAACCGCCTGACACTTTCCTATCTTGGTGATGATGCGGAAATTCTGATTGGCAAGGATACGATCCCGATGGGGGTCGGCGAAATTTATTCGCCTGCCGATTTATATGGCAACAGCAACCTGGTCGACCCGCAGCAAAGCGTGGATTTTGGTGTCTGGCAAGCACGAACCGACATTTATGTCGGCAGTGACCGCCTGACATTTATTGTCATGCCGCTCAATGAAAGCGGCCCCTCGGCCCAGGAAGGATCTCGCTGGTATGCGAGCGGAGCAAGCGGAGCGGAATTTACCACCTTTACCTTACCCGGCCTGCCGAGCGGCTTGACGGCCAAAACAAAAGACGCCGGCTATAACAATGATGATCCGGGCAACTGGGGCTACCTTGCCGAATATAAGGGAACGGCCACCGGGTTTGACTATTTCGCAACGGCCTATAGCGGCCCCACCCCGTATTCGGTGTTAAAAAACCCGACAGTCACCCAACCGAGCCTGTTTACGGTAGAGCACCCAAGGGTCAACATCGCCTCAGGCGGGGCAGCCTTTACCGAAGGATCATGGAAGTTTTACGGCGAAGGTGTGGGTTATTGGGCCCAACATAGCAAGGATGACGATATTGCCCGCATGATGCTGGGGGCCAAATATCGTGAAACGCGGTTTGCCAATTCGATCGGCTTTAATGAAATTACCCCCATTGTTGAATTCAACAAAGAATGGCGCCTGCAAAAACAATCCCACCCTGATTACGCCGCATCGTCGGAGGATATTCGCCCCAACCCGGAAAACATCATTGCTGCATTGACGGTGACGGTAAATGACGAATGGAAATTTGGCGGTGCTTATGACCGGTCGATCCAGGATCGCGATTCCTTAACCCGCTTGTTTGTCCGTTATGAACCGACCGACAATCTATGGATGTCCTTAACCGCGATGGATTTTCATGGGGACGAAAACACGACCTTCGGTCGGTATCGCCGTAACGACAATGTCGCGCTAAAGGTGCATTACAGTTTTTAATCCGTAAAATTTCTAGCTGTACTACAGGATGGCCGACCCTTGCGTCTATTTGCATAAAGTTGCGTCACATGATACAAAATTAATTGTCAATTGACGCACACATGCCGGTAAGGGCTATACCATGACGGTTCAGACAGAAATATCAACCAACCCGATCTATCACTTTGTCGGCCTGCCAGCGCAAGGGACGTCCCCCCATGCCCTGATTGACCAGATCGAGAAAGGCCTGCCTGTGGCCGGGGTTCGGAAACTGGCGGAATTTTTGTTTCCCGAAGCCGGAAACCGCGCAGTAGAGCACCTGGTGTCGCGTTCCACAATCGAACGGATCAAGCGCAGCCGTAATCTGCGGTTTTCCCGCGCAGCGACCGAGCAAATTTATCCCATCATCAAAGTCACGGCAAAAGCAATGGAGCTTTATCCCGATGAACCGGAAAAAGCCGTTCGTTTTTTGCAAAAACCCCACCCCATGCTGGACGGCATGGCACCACTGGAACTGGCGCGTAAATCAGGTGCCGGCGCCGATATGGTCATTAATTTGTTTAACCGCATTCAAGCCGGGCTTGGCGTATGACACATCGGGCACTCCCCGCACCACGATATGGATATCGCATCGGCGATGCCGGTGGGGTTTATCCGGTCTATTCAGCCGAAGGAGCCCGGCTGTGTGCCGGGCGCTGGCACAAGGTAGGGCAGCCGGTTATCTATTGCAGCGAACATTATTCAACAGCGATGTTAGAAAAGCTGGTGCATTTCAACGGCGAAATCCCCAAAGGGCAACATTTCATCAAAATCACCTTTCCCGCAGGAATTTCGTACGAAGTCTTTAGCCCCGCCCATCATGCCGATTGGCACAATCAGGATGAAATTGTCGCCCGCTCATTTGGTAGTACCTGGTTTGACGAATGTCGATCCTGTATTTTGCTTGTGCCTTCGATTGTTGCCCGCGAAGAGCATAATATTCTGATCAACACCACCCATCCCGACTTCCCCCTTATTTCAACCGACCTGGAACAACCGATCTGGTGGGATGAACGCCTTTATCGCTAAAGAAACACACCGATTGACGACCAGCCTGATTATCCCAAGACAAAAATAATGCGGATCGTCACATCCCGCCGCATATCCCAATCGCACCGCTCCAACACTCCTGTCGTCGACATCTGCACACCCCGTCCCACATTCCGCCCCTAGAGTGTCACAGATGACATGCAATATTTCCGCCTTTCCCGTTCCCCTCCCCCTTGCCCACGAAAAAAGGGGTGGCACACCGCCACCCCTTAACACCTGCCATCTTGAAACAAGACGATAGAACGATAAATCAAACGCCCGCAGGCATATTCTCGGCTTTGCGTTCCACCTTGCGCGGCGCGGTGATTTCTTTCCATTTAGACAGTGCTTTGTTAACCGCCGGGAATGGATCACGGCGGACAAACTCACCATCGCCGCATTTGGCAAGCACCACACCTTCTTCCGCAGCAATGCGGCCCCGGCTAAGGGTGTAACGCGGCAAACCGGTGACTTCCATGCCCTCGAACACGTTATAGTCAATCGAGGAAACCTGATGTTCGGCTGTAATGGTTTTCGAGGCCTTCGGGTCCCACACCACCAAATCCGCATCGGCACCGACCAGAATGGCCCCCTTACGCGGATAGATATTTAAAATCTTGGCAATGTTGGTCGAGGTTGCGGCAACAAATTCATTCGGTGTCAAACGCCCGGTATTCACCCCATAGGTCCAAAGCAGGGGCATGCGGTCTTCCAGGCCGCCGGTGCCATTCGGAATTTTGGTGAAATCGCCCATTCCCATGCGTTTTTGATCGGATGTGAAGGCGCAATGGTCGGTTGCCACCACTTGCAAACTGCCCGATGCCAGGCCATTCCACAACCCATCCTGATGAACCTTGCTGCGGAAGGGGGGCGACATCACACGACGTGCGGCATGGTCCCAATCTTCATTGGCATATTCGCTGTCATCAAGCACCAGATGCTGAATCAGCGGTTCACCAAACACGCGCTTGCCATTCTGTCGCGCACGGCGAATGGCTTCGTGGGCTGGTTCACACGATACATGCACAATATAAAGCGGCACATTGGCCATATCGGCAATCATGATGGCGCGGTTGCAGGCCTCGCCTTCCACATCGACCGGGCGGGAATAGGCGTGCGCTTCCGGCCCGTTATTCCCGGCTTCGAGCAGGCGTTGCTGCAAGGTGGCAACCACATCGCCATTTTCCGCGTGGACCAGCGGCATGGCACCCAGTTCCGAACAGCGCGAGAAGGAGGCAAACATTTCATCATCATCGACCATCAAGGCGCCTTTATAGGCCATGAAATGTTTGAAGGTATTAATGCCCTTTTCCTCGACCACGATTTTCATCTCGTCGAAAATCTGCTCGTTCCAGGAAGTGATCGCCATATGAAAGGAATAATCACACACCGCCTTGGATGATTTGTTATCCCAGGCCTGCAGGGCTTCAAGCAGGGACTGATCCGGCGATGGCAAGCAAAAATCCACCACCATCGTGGTGCCACCGGCAACCGCGGCCTTGGTGCCAAATTCAAAATCATCCGCCGAATAAGTGCCCATGAAAGGCATTTCCATATGCGTGTGCGGATCAATCCCGCCGGGCATGACATAGCACCCGTCGGCGTCAATCACCTTGTCGCCCGAAAGGCCCTTGCCAATCGCGGCGATCTTGCCGTCTTCAACCAGAATATCGGCTTCATAGGTCAGGTCTGCGGTAACAATGGTTCCGCCACGAATAACCATAGACATAGGTGGCTCCTTGTATGTCGGTGTCGGAATAACGGGTGCAACGAACAACAGCACCCTGCCCTGAAATTTCAGGGATCGGCCCGGCGCACCATCGGGGCAGCCGCCGGGCCAAATATGCGCAATGCAGCCAATGGCTTACATTTTGTCTGTAACGGCGTGGGTCCAGGCCCCTTCCGGTTTTTTGGTAATAACCGGGTCCGACCCACCCGAAAGCAGGCTGTCAACCGTGCGGGTATAGGCCGCTTCGCTCAAAACACCGTCCTTGCTCAGAAGTTTGGCAACTTCCTTCATCATGCGGATCTGGTGTTTTTCGGTCTGGGCACCGGTCGCGTCGTTATCCAGCACGATCTGTGCGGCATCTTCCGGGTGTTCGGCGGCCCAGTGCCAGCCCTTCATGCTGGCTGCGACAAAGCGGGCCATTTTATCAACAAAGGCCGGGTCTTTAAGCTTGTCTTCCATCACATACAGGCCGTCTTCAAGGGTGGCGACGCCCTGGTCTTCATATTTGAAAACAACCAGATCATCGGCCGGAATACCGGCATCAATGATCTGCCAGTATTCGTTATAGGTCATGGTTGAAATGCAATCGGCCTGCTTTTGCAACAATGGGTCCACGTTAAAACCCTGCTTGAGCACCGTCACACCCTTGGGGCCACCATTGGTGGAAATACCCAGTTTCGACATCCAGCTTAAGAACGGATATTCATTGCCAAAGAACCACACACCGAGGGTGCGGCCCGGAAAATCCTTGGGCGATTTAATGCCGGTATCCTTAAGGCAGGTCAGCTCCATGCCCGATTTGGCAAAAGGCTGGGCGATATTGACCAGCGGAACCCCCTTTTCGCGCGATGCCAGGGCCGAAGGCATCCAGTCCACCACCACATCGGCCCCTCCACCGGCAATGACCTGCGGCGGCGCAATATCCGGGCCACCAGGATTAATGGTGACATCCAGACCGGCATCTTCGTAATAACCTTTGTCCTGGGCCACGTAATACCCGGCGAACTGTGCCTGGGTCACCCATTTAAGCTGAAGGGTGATGTCGTCTGCCGCCATCGCCGAAAGCGATGTCAGGCCAAATGCCATCCCCAGAGCCGTCGCAATCACTTTTTTCATATCGTTGAAGCCTCTCCACAGGTTGAAATTCAATCCTCCCGACGGGCCGTCTTTTTAAGTGCCTTAATGGCGACGTACCCGGAATGACGGATGCCACGACGTTACCTTGCGTTCCGCAAGGGCCACGGCCCCGTAAAAGGCAGTCCCGGCAAGGGCTGCCAATGCAATTTCCGCCCAGACCATATCCACATTCATTCGGCCGACTTCGGTCGATATGCGAAATCCCATCCCGACAATCGGGGTGCCAAAAAACTCGGCCACGATCGCCCCGATCAGGGCCAGGGTGGAATTGATCTTGAGCGCGTTAAAAATAAACGGCAAAGCCGCCGGCAAGCGCAGACGAAACAGCGTGGACCAATAGCCCGAGGCATAAGTCGCCATCAAATCACGCTCCAGCCGCCCGGCGGCATTCAGCCCCGACACGGTATTCACCAGCATCGGGAAAAATGTCATGATCACAATCACCGCCGCCTTTGACTGCCAGTCAAAGCCAAACCACATCACCATGATCGGCGCGACACCAATAATCGGCAAGGCGGAAACCATATTGCCCAACGGCAACAGCCCGCGTTTGAGAAACGGCACCCGGTCCACGGCAATCGCGACCAAAAGCCCGCTGCCACAGCCCAAAACGTACCCCGCCAACACCGCCTTAAGAAAGGTTTGTCGGAAATCAGCCCACAAAATGCCGGTGGAATTGACAAAGCGCACCCCAATCATGCTCGGCGCTGGCAACAAGACCTGCGGCACGCCAAAGCCCGCCGTGATGACTTCCCACAAAAACAGCAACCAGATGCCAAAGGCCAACGGCACAATCACATTGGCGGTTTGCTGTTTGCCCTGCTCCAGGGTGTGGTAATTGGCAATCACGTCAATGCCGCGCCAAACCAAGGCCCAAAGCGAGAAAATGAACATCCAGAAGCCATAGGACGCATACCCTGCCAGCCCGTGGTCATAAAGGGTGGCAATGGCCTGCCAGGCACCATAGATGACAACCAGCAAAATAATGCTGCCGCGCAAAACGCTGGTAACGCCATACCAGGTAAAAAATACGCCAACGGCCACACAGGCCACCATCGCACTGGCAAGCCCGGGCAAGCCCGAAACAAAGGCGACATTTTTGCCGGTTTCGGCATCCACCCCGGAAAGGGGGAATACCAGGGCCAGCAGCGCAAACACCGCCCCAACAAGGCAGAATTTATCCAGTTTTCCGCTCACGCCCGAACTCCCATGCGCTCAAGCACCCGTTTTTCAAACAGGCCGACAATCACCACCATCATCGCCGCCACAAAGGCCGCCGTTAACAGGGCCGCCCATATCTGCACCGTTTGCCCATAATAGGACCCGGCCAGCAAACGTGCCCCCAGGCCCGATTGCGCCCCGGTTGGCAATTCACCGACAATCGCCCCAACCAGGCTAATGGCGATGGCAACCTTCAGGCTGGCAAACAAATACGGCATCGACGAAGGCCAACGCAGGGCAAAAAACGTTTGCCAGCGCGAAGCATTATAGGTGCGCATCAGATCAAGCTGGATATGATCGGGCGACCGCAGGCCCTTGACCATGCCAATTGTCACCGGGAAAAAACACAAATAGGTTGAGATCATGGCCTTTGGCACCAGCCCCTTAAGGCCAATTGCACCCAGAACCACAATGATCATCGGGGCAATCGCCAGAATGGGAATGGTTTGTGACGAAATCACCCACGGCATCAGGCTTTTTTCCAATGTCAGGACATGGACAATGCCAACGGCCAGCAAAACGCCCAACAGGGTGCCAAGACCAAAACCCAACAGGGTCGAGGATAATGTCACCCAGGTATGGTAAACCAGCGACCGTTTCGAGGTGATTTTGGTGGCAAAAATGGTTTTATACATTTCAGCTGCCACCTGATGGGGGGCCGGCAAAACCGGACGGTCCTGGTTCAGCGTCGCCTCCACAAGCTGGGAAACAGTCCAGTCCTGCTTGGCGCGGGCATAGCGGTCTATCTGGCCGGGCATATTCATAAAAACCGCCCCGACATACCAAATCACAAACAGGCCGATCAGCATCACGCAAACCGGGCCGGTCTGCCCCTTCATCATCCGCGTCCACAGGCCGGGGCCTGTGCGCGCGGCGGGCAAGGATGTGGCATCAGTCGTCATAGCTGTGCCCTGCCCGCAACCCTTCGCGTACGCGATGGGCCACTTCCAGAAATTCCGGGGTTTCGCGAATATCCAAGGTGCGGTCCTTGGCGAAATCGGTTTCGATCACGTCAATGATCCTTCCTGGTCGCGGCGACATCACCACAATTTTCGACGACAAAAACACCGCCTCGGGAATGGAATGGGTGACAAAGGCGACCGTTTTGTTTGTGCGCGCCCATAATTTCAAAAGCTGTTCGTTCAAATGGTCACGCACAATTTCATCTAACGCGCCAAACGGTTCATCCATCAGCAACAAATCGGCATCGAAACTCAGCGCACGGGCAATCGAGGCCCGCTGCTGCATCCCGCCGGAAAGCTGCCAGGGAAACTTCTTTTCAAACCCGTTCAGTTCCACAAGTTTCAGGGCTTCGTGCCCGCGCCTGATGCGCTCTTCCTTGGAAATTTCCATAATTTCCAGCGGCAGGGTAACATTGCGTTCAATCGAACGCCACGGCAGCAAGGCCGGGGCCTGAAAGACATAACCATAAGCACGGTCTTCGCGGGCCTGGCGCGGGGAAACCCCGTTAATTAAAATATCGCCCGACGTCGCACTTTCCAGATCGGCAATCACGCGCAGAAGGGTTGTCTTGCCGCAGCCGGACGGGCCAATAAAGGATACAAAATCGCCCCGATTGATCGTCAAATCCACGTCGGATAACGCATAAACCGGGCCATCGGCGGTATGAAATGTCAGCGATAGTTTCTGAATATCGACAACCACATCCTTGGATGCGGCCATCGGCGCCACATTATTGACGACTGCCTGTAACGTCATGGGTGTTCCCCTGATCGAATGTCTCTCAAAAACCTCCCTCAGGGACATTGCCCTGAACCCTGCCAGTTTGTTTTTCGGCCGCCTTGATCATGCGATATTTTAATATTCTACATAATGTGGCGGGCTCTGTGCTGGTCGGGGTAATCGGGCGAACGTGCTGGCGTTCGCCCTTAAAATCAGTTGCCGTCCGTTAAGCGGGTATAAGTAGAAGGGCGACGGTCGCGGAAAAATTGCCAGCTATTGCGGGCTTCGCGCACCATATTCATGTCCATGTCATGGACAATCAGCTCGTCCTGATCGCGTGAGGCTTCCTTTTCAATCACGCCGCGCGGATTAACAAAGTAGCTTTGCCCGTAAAACTCGCCAATATCCCAGGGTTGCTCGCGGCCCACCCGGTTAATCGCACCAATATAGCAGCCATTGGCAACGGCCGATGCCGGCTGTTCCAGCTTCCAGATATATTCGGAAACCCCGGCAACCGTGGCGGACGGATTAACGATATATTCCGCACCATTTAGGGCCAATGCGCGCCAGCCTTCGGGGAAGTGGCGGTCATAACAGATATAAACGCCCAATTTGCAATATTGGGTTTCAAAAACCGGCCAGTTGGACGCGCCCGGTTTGAAAAAGAACTTTTCCCAAAACCCGGAAACCTGGGGAATATGGGTTTTGCGATATTTACCCAAATAGGTCCCGTCGGCGTCAATCACGGCAGCGGTATTGTAATAAACCCCGGTAATGTCTTCCTCATAGATCGGAACGACAATCACCATTTTATGTTTGGCGGCCAGTTCACACATGAGTTGTGTAGTCGGCCCGTCGGGAATTTTCTCTGCCGCCGCATACCATTTGGCATCCTGGCTTGGGCAGAAATAGGGCTGGGTGAACACTTCCTGAAAACACAGGACCTGCACCCCCTTTTTGCCAGCTTCCTCGATATAGGGAAGATGCGCCTCGATCATGGCCTGGCGAATTTCTTCTGGTGACTGATCCGTGCTGCCTTTCAAAGACATCTGAATCAATCCGCCTCTCAGCATCGACATGCGAGATACCTCCTTGATAATGTATGCGTTCTTGCCGGTTTTTACCGATCTGGATGTGAACGCTTGTGTTGGTTTTCGCCATCAAACCCGGTTGAAGGCGAAAACCGGAATCTTTGTGCGCCAGGATGCAACCGACCCCGACAAAATAAGAAGGCGCGGCCCGAACCGGACCACGCCTGCCTGTTACCCGTTAGACGGGAAGTTGAATTCCGCACCGGAGCGAATGCCTGTCGGCCAGCGCATGGTGACGGTTTTAAGCTTGGTATAGAAATGCACCGCTTCGGGACCGTAAATTCCGTGTGATCCGAAAATCGACCGTTTCCAGCCGCCAAAGCTGTGATAGCCAACCGGCACCGGAATGGGCACATTCACGCCAACCATGCCCACCTGAATACGATCAACAAAGTTACGCGCCGCATCGCCGTCACGGGTGAAAATTGCGGTACCATTGCCATATTCATGCTTGTTGATCAGATCAACTGCCGTGTCATAGCTGTCTGCCCGCACAACCGACAGAACCGGACCAAAAATTTCGTCGGTATAAATCGACATGTCCGGGGTAACGCGGTCAAACAAGGAACCACCCACGAAATAGCCATTTTCATAGCCCTGCAACTTAAAGCCACGGCCATCGACAACCAGTTCGGCCCCTTCCTTCACACCGGCATCAATATAGCCAAGAACCTTATTCTTGTGTGCTTCGGTAATAACCGGGCCCATATCGGCATCGGTATCGGTCGATGGACCAATTTTAAGCGCGGCAACCTTGGGTGCTAACGCCTTGACCAAACGATCCGCTGTTTCTTCACCAACCGGCACCGCAACCGAAACCGCCATGCAGCGTTCACCCGCCGCACCGTAGCCAGCGCCCATCAGGGCATCCACGGCCTGGTCAATATCGGCATCGGGCATGACGATCATGTGGTTTTTCGCCCCGCCAAGTGCCTGGACCCGTTTGCCATTCGCCGTGCCGGTTTTGTAAACATATTCCGCAATCGGCGTGGAGCCAACAAAGCTGATGGCCTGCACGTCCGGATGATGCAACAGGCCGTCAACAGCGACCTTGTCACCATGCAGAACGTTACAAACGCCCTTGGGCAGCCCGGCCTCATGAAGCAATTCCACCACCAGATTGGCCGCCGACGGGTCGCGTTCGGACGGTTTCAAAACGAAGGTATTGCCGCACGCAATCGCCATCGGGATCATCCACAACGGCACCATGGTCGGGAAGTTGAACGGGGTAATCCCGGCAACAACACCCAGGGCATGACGATCCGCACAGGCATCCACCGATGTGCCGACATTGCGGCTGAAATCACCTTTCAACAAATGCGGAATACCACAGGCAAATTCCACCACTTCCAAGGCACGGGCCACTTCGCCCAGCGCATCGGGGTGGGTTTTGCCATGTTCGGCCGAAATGGTGCTGGCAATTTCATCGGCCCGTTTTTCCAGCAGGCCCTTATAGGCAAACATCACCTGGGCGCGTTTGGCCGGTGGTGTTGCCGACCAGCTTGCAAAGGCCGCCTTGGCCGTGGCAACAACAGTGTTTACATCGGCTTCCGATGCCAGCACCACTTCGCCGGTCTGCTCCCCGGTTGCCGGATTGAAGATGGCGCCGGTCCGTGTGCTCTCGCCACTGGTAAGTTCGCCGCCAATGAGGTGTTCGATACGTTTCATAACTCTTCTTTCCGTGCTGGATCAGTCAAGATTCTTCAGAACATCGCGCAGCGTTCCGAACAATTCGTCGATATGCGATTTTTCAATAATCAGCGGCGGCGACAAGGCAATGATATCGCCCGTCGTGCGGATCAGAATTCCCTTCTCGAACGCCTGCAAAAAGGCCGAAAAAGCCCGTTTTGTCGGCTGGCCCTCGATGCTTTCAAGCTCGATGGCGCCAATCAGGCCAAGGTTCCGAATATCCTTCACATGCGGCAGGTCAGCCAGGCTGTGCACCGCATCTTCCCAATATTTGCCAAGCTCCGCGCCCCGGGTCAGAAGGCCTTCTTCCTCGTAAATCTCAAGCGTTGCCAGGCCCGCAGCACAGGCAACCGGGTTGCCCGAATAGGTATAACCGTGGAACAACTCGATCATGTTTTCCGGGCCGGTCATGAAGGCATCATAAATGGCGTCAGTGGCAAAAACCGCGCCCATCGGAATGGTGCCGTTGGTCAGGCCCTTGGCGGTTGTCACCATATCGGGCTGCACACCAAAATAATCGACGGCAAACGGGGTGCCAATACGACCAAAGCCGGTAATGACTTCATCAAAAATCAGCAGGATGCCGTGCTTGGTGCAAATTTCACGCAGGCGTTTCAAATAACCCTGCGGCGGGATCAACACACCGGTCGAACCTGCAACCGGCTCCACAATCACGGCCGCGATGGTTGAGGGGTCATGCAAGGCGCACAGGCGTTCCAGGTCCTCGGCCAGCCATTCGCCATTTGTCGGCTCACCACGGACAAATTTGTTTTCTTCGGGCAGATGGGTATGACGGATATGGTCAACCCCGCCCAGCATGGTGCCAAAGGTTTTCCGGTTGGTCGGAATGCCGCCCACCGAAATGCCGCCAAAGTTCACCCCGTGATAGCCGCGCTCACGCCCGATCAGGCGGGTGCGCTGGCCTTCGCCACGGGCACGATGATAGGCAATGGCAATTTTAAGCGCGGTTTCAACCGATTCCGACCCGCTATTGGTATAGAAGACATGGTTCAAATCACCAGGCATCAGTTGTGCCAGGCGCGTTGCCAACTCGAACGCCTTGGGGTGGCCCATCTGGAAGGCCGGGGCATAATCAAGCTCTTCAAGCTGGGCGCGAACGGCTTCATTGATTTTGGCGCGCTTATGCCCGGCATTACAGCACCACAAACCCGCCGTTCCATCCAGGATCTGGCGATTATCATCGGTGGTGTAATACATGCCTTCGGCCGAAACCAGCATGCGCGGGGTTTGCTTGAACTGGCGATTGGCCGTAAAGGGCATCCAGAAAGCAGCAAGATCATTGGGACGATTATGTGAAGTGGCGGCAGTCATTTTTATCAGGTCTCCCAAACCCGGTTTGGTTTTTCTGGCGGCATCGGCCGCAGAAGAGTGGTCGATCATGGCAAATCCGCAAATTGGCAAACATGTACAATTCTTTGCCAACCTGAAACAGAATCACGTCGCACATGGCGCGGACCTGCGACCCGGACACGAAAAGCTACAGCACAATGACTGCAGTTGTCAGTACCGATTTCGCACAACAAACCCGTATGAACATGACATCGAAGCGATCCCTGTATTGATTATTCTTTGCCGGACCCTTATGGCATCGTGCCTGCCTGGCGCGCTTGCGCCCGGGACGCCCGATGATAAAGTACCCGGCAAATTTCAGCTTGATTTTTAGCTGTTAACACCGAGACTATTTTAACCTGACCAAACGGTCAAGATAAATACATAGAAATACGGGACAGGGGACATGACCGCACTGACCAAACCGACGAATGGCGCCCACAAGGCCGCCATTCGCCTGGAAAACGAAGCCCAGATTCTTGCCGCCGCCGAGCGGGTTTTTGCCGATTTCGGCTTCAAGGGGGCCACCACCGCCCGCATTGCCGAGGTTGCCAATGTTCCCAAGGCCAATGTCCATTATTACTTCGCCACCAAAGAGGCACTGTATCGCCGCGTAATTGAAAATGTCTGCTCGCAATGGCTGGAAGCCGCGATGACATTTGAAAACACCACCGACCCCGCCACCATCCTGCGCGGCTATATCGAAGCCAAAATGGACCTCTCGCGCAGCACGCCCTATGGCTCGCGCGTCTGGGCCCATGAAATCGTCCGTGGCGCCAAATTCTCGTCCGATTATATCTCTACCACCGTCAAGGACTGGCTCGATGGCCGCGTGCGCATCATCCGCCGCTGGATCGCGGAAGGCAAAATGGACGACGTCGAACCCTACAGCCTGATGTACATGATCTTCGCCACCACCCAACACTATGCCGACTTTTCCAGCCAAATCGAAATTTTCAATGACAACCAGCCGTTGAGTGATGCAGAATTTGCTGAAGCGAAGGAAAATGTGGTGCGGATTATTTTGAAGGGGGTTGGACTCAGAAATTGAACCACCCAAACATCTAATTTATTATTCTCTATGAATCGAAAAAGATAAAATATGAAAGAAAAAAATTATAACGCCATCTTACTAGACACTTCAATGTTTATCGCACACGCATTAAAACTCGAAAGTGGGCTACTCGAAAAATTAAGTCAGTTCGCCGATGGACCAATATTATTATTAGTTCCTGACGTAATCAAAAATGAAATATTGTATCATATCACAGAAAAAATTCGGCAGTCGATAAAATCACTAGAGAAATCCATAAACGATGCAAAAGACCATGTCTTATTTGATACTGAAAAATTTATAGAAGCACGAAATTTTCTGACCCCAGGTCAATCCCCTGAGGAATTAGCACAGTCTCGCCTCGATGCCTTTTTAAAGAAGACAAACGCTAAAATCATCGATTGCAACAACTATACGACAATTGAATTAATATTAAGAAAGTATTTCAAGAATGAAGCGCCTTTCGCTGCAACCGGGAAGAAGAAAAATGAGTTTCCAGATGCAATAACTCTACTTGCGGTAGAGGAATGGGCAAAACAGAATGAAAAAATCGTTTTAGCTGTAGCAAAAGATAAGGACTGGGAGAATTTTTGCACCAATTCAACTTTAATAGATTACATAGAGAACCTATCTGACGGATTGTCTAAATTCCAAGAAAAAATAACCACCCATGCCTTTATAAAGAAATTAAAAGAAGAAATAGAAATAGGCCAAGCAGCAGATATATTTAACACAATTGAATACGAGCTAAAATCACAAATAAACTGGATGACACCAGACCAAGAAGCAACCTCTCATTTATTCTGGGAGCCAGAGGGCATATCACTTGATCTCAAAAAATTCAACTTTCAAAATATGGATTTTAAAATAATTAATGCAGAAAATGAGAAAATAGTAGTAAGCGCTATGGTAAACATGGAAATCAGAGCAGAAGGAGAGTTCGCTCTATCAATCCACGATAGTATTGACCGAGATTATGTCTCTATGGGAACAACAGTCGTTGAAACTACACAAATATTCGATTCTGAAATTCTAATTACTTTTAAAAATTATCAAAATGAAGACATCAATGACATAGAACTGGAGAAGTTAGAAATTGTCGACAAAATACATGAAATTAACTTCGATGAAATTGAGCCAAACTTTGATTTCTATTAATAATACGCCATCCTATAACGCCAAAATACTAAACGATATTTGTGCTATTCCACAACCTTTAACGCTACGCTGAAGGCCTTAACACCACTCCCTTTGCATAGTTGATCTGTCCGAAATCGTGACAAACTGAAATAGACATCGTCAGATTACACGGATGAAGGCTGCATGGGAATCAAGTACAAATTAATATTGGCATTGATACCGGCCATACTGTTGAGCGTGACAGCACCGACCACAGCACAAACCAATGCGCCGTCTGTGGGGCATAAAGTGGTGAACGCACCTGCCAACACTGCCCCAAAGGCTAGCATGGCTCCGCACAACAACAATCCTGGCCTCCTGCTCCCGCCAGCCGTTACAAACGTCTTAAAGGGGCCAAACGCAACAGAATGCACAAAACTGCGTGCCAGTGGTGCTGTGGGATGGGAACCTGTGACCTATCTGGA
>JBNKVZ010000098.1:0-16935 GCA_050299455.1 Thalassospira sp. | reverse complement strand
CAGGAGCAGGAAAAATCCACCTATGTGAAACTGCTGGGCCTGGAACAAGCGCGCAAACAGGCACAAATGTTGTGTGATCAGGCCATTCATCATCTTGATGCGTTTGATGACGAGGCCGAGCCTTTGCGCGCCGTCGCACGTTTTGTGATTGAACGCAAGCGCTGACAGACGGCAAAGCAGGGCCGCCTTATGCCGCAAACAGACGAAAAAACAGCCTATCAAGCAGGTTTTTGACAAGGACCCGTTCCCGCTTGCCTTGTGGTATCCCGCGTTTGGCAATGAAATGCCGGTGCGGCATATGGGGGTTGCCAGCACGGCCGTCCGCAATGGCGAGATGGCGGCCGGTGGGCCTTTTCCGCTGGTGATAATTTCGCACGGCTCGGAAGGGCACCGTTTTGTGCATTTCTGGCTGGCGGAATATCTGGCCCGGCGCGGTTATATCGTGGCTGCGGTGCAGCATAATGGCGATAATTATCTGGATGCCTCGGATGCGCGGTCACTATCGATTATTGAACGCCGTCCATTGGAAATGAGGCAGGCGTTGGACCTGCTGCTGACGCACGAGGATATTGCCCCGCATATTGATGCAGGGCGCATTTGTGCGCTGGGGCATTCTGCCGGTGGGGCGACGGTTTTTAAACTGGCAGGCTGGCAGTTTGACGCGGCAGAATGGCAGCGTTATTGCGCCGCAAACCGCGACTCAGACCGGGTGATTTGCGAATTTGTGCCCGATCAGGATGATTTGAACCGTTTGCGCGATCATCATGGCGCGCCGATTGTACCCGCCCGCGACGCGCGTATTTCGGCAATTATTGCCATTGCCCCGGCCTTTGGCGTGGCGGCCACCCAGGCCGGGTTCGAGAATGTGGATATTCCGATGCTGGTGATCGAGCCGGAGACAGATGAAGTTTTGCATCATGACGTTAATGCCGCGCGGTTTCGCCAATTATTACAGGGCCGTGCGGGGTTTGTGCGGGTGAAGGGGGCTGGGCATTATTCGTTTTTACCACCCTGTACCGATTTTATTGCGCAAAATTTCCCGCATTTGTGCCGGGATTTTGGCCGCGAAAGACATCGTATTCATAATAGTGTGCAGCAACTTGTCGCGCACTTTCTCTACCGGGTTTACTCCGGCTGAATTTGGCGTAATTTCGGGGTCGCTAATTTTGTCTAACCCCGCTATTTTACGCCCCTTGCAATGGGATTGCCAAAGCGTCACCCTGTTGTCATGAAATCAAACGCTGAGAGAACACAAAAATCGAGTTCGGCATGACCACCTCCAAGACCCCGCTGCTTGACACTGTTACGATCCCGTCAGACCTGCGCAAGTTGCAGCCCGCGCAACTGCGACAGCTTGCCGATGAATTGCGACAGGAAACCATTGACGCCGTTTCGGTAACCGGCGGGCATCTGGGCGCTGGCTTGGGTGTGGTCGAGCTGACCGTTGCCATCCATTACCTGTTCGAGACCCCGCATGACCGCCTGATATGGGATGTGGGGCATCAATGCTATCCGCATAAAATTCTGACCGGGCGGCGCGACCGTATTCGCACCCTGCGCCAGGGCGGTGGCCTTTCGGGTTTCACCAAACGGGCGGAATCCGAATATGATCCGTTCGGGGCGGGGCATAGCTCCACCTCGGTTTCGGCAGGGTTGGGCATGGCGGTTGCCAACCAGCTTTCGGATGACAAACGCAAAAATGTCATTGCCGTGATTGGGGATGGCGCGATGAGTGCGGGCATGGCCTATGAAGCCATGAATAATGCTGCGGCGACCGATCAGCGCCTGATCGTGATTTTGAATGACAATGACATGTCGATTGCCCCGCCGGTGGGCTCCATGTCGGGTTATTTGTCGCGGTTGATTTCGGGCAAAAGCTATCAGGGGCTGCGCAACGCGGCCAAGGGCCTGACCAAGCATTTACCCCGCCAGATCGAGGAAGCCGCCCGCAAGATCGAGGAATATACCCGCGGCATGGTGACTGGCGGCACCCTGTTTGAAGAAATGGGGTTCTTCTATGTCGGGCCGATTGACGGGCATAATCTGGATCATTTGTTGCCGGTACTGAAAAATGTGCGTGATGCTGACCTCGATGGGCCGGTATTGATCCATGCGGTTACGCAAAAGGGTAAGGGCTATGCCCCGGCGGAAAATGCGACCGATAAATATCATGGTGTTGCCAAGTTCGACGTGGTGACGGGCAAGCAGTCCAAACCAACGCCCAATGCGCCGTCCTACACCAAGGTTTATGGTGAAACGCTGGTCAAGCTGGGCCAGAAGGACAAAAAGGTTGCGGCGATTACCGCGGCCATGCCATCGGGCACCGGGGTCAACCTGTTTGCCGATGCCTTCCCGGATCGTTCCTTTGATGTTGGCATTGCCGAACAACATGCCGTGACCTTTGCCGCCGGTATGGCCTGCGAAGGCTACAAGCCGTTTTGCACCATTTATTCCACCTTTCTGCAACGTGGTTATGACCAGCTGGTGCATGATGTGGTGGTTCAAAACCTGCCGGTGCGGTTTGCGCTGGACCGGGCCGGGCTGGTTGGCGCGGATGGGGCGACCCATGCCGGGGCTTATGATTTGGCCTATCTGGGATGTTTGCCCAATATCGTGTTGATGGCCCCGGCGGATGAAGCCGAACTGGTCCATATGACCACCACGGCCTGGGCGATTGATGACCGCCCTACTGCGTTCCGTTATCCGCGTGGTGAAGGTGTGGGGGTTGAATTGCCCGATGAAGGGCAGGTTCTGGAAATTGGCAAGGGCCGTATTTTGCGCGAAGGCAGCAAAATTGCCATTCTGTCTTATGGGACCCGCCTTGCGGAATCCCTTTCGGCGGCCGAGGATTTGGCCGCGCGCGGCCTTTCCACCACGGTTGCCGATGCCCGCTTTGCCAAACCGCTGGATGCGGAGCTGATTGAAAAGCTGGCGCGCAATCATGACGTCCTGATCACGATTGAAGAAGGATCTATTTGTGGCTTTGGCGCGCTGGTCTTGCAGCATATGGCCGGACAGGGCTTGCTTGACCTGGGCCTGAAGGTTCGGACCATGACCTTGCCCGATGCCTTGCTTGATCATGACAAGCCGGAAAAACAATATGCTGCGGCCGGCCTGGATGCGAACGCGATTGTACGCACGGCATTGACGGCATTGGGCCTGGATGAAAGCAAGGCACGGGCGTAAAGACCTGCCATCTATGGGGTAAACCCCAGGCAAGGGCTTGATATGGTTCGTGAAACCGGCTTGGCCCGGTCGCCAGTGAATTAAAGTTTAAAACGCCGCCAAATTGTTTTTGGCGGCGTTTTTGTTTTTATTGTGTCGCTGTTGATTTTTTATTTAAAATTTATTTGGCGGGGTGATGAATAGTTAAAGTATTTACCGGGTATTTTTCGGGATTTCTTTGCCTTTATTTGTAAATGAATTGACTTTTTTATTTAAAAGGCGCAATGTTCATTTCTTAAGTCAGATTCCTGACTTTCAAAATGGAGGAAGCATGATGAGTTTCCAGAAATTCTCTGCCTCTCAGAACAAGCCTTCCACTTCTGCCACGACAAATGTGAAAAACGTCGCCCATCCGGTAGACGCGGCAGTGCCGAAGGCAAAACCCGAAGCAAAATCATCGAAAAAAGTTTAGTCCGCGCATTTGCGCAGGCTTAAGCGGTGATCGGGGGATTATCCCCCGATTTGCTGACGTTTTTCCGTATTCCCAAGGTGACGAGAATGTCAATCACGCGCGTAACACACAAGCAGGTTGCGTTTTCCGGGCCCTTTCAATTGCACGGTTACGACGAAACCTTTCCCGCTGGCGACTATGACGTCGAAACGGATGAAGAATTGATAGAAGGGGTTTCCTTTCTGGCCTATCGCCGAACAGCGACATTGCTCCATGTGCGCAGCAAAACCCGGTCACGCATCTTGGCAATTGATCCCCGAGATCTGGATCTTGCGATTTTGGTAGATCGTAATGGATGTGGCGCAATGAGCCAGGAAGCCGCACCCAAGCAGGGCGCACAGTTAAAAGAGGCGATTGCCCGCGCCGAAAATGAAGGTATGACGACTATATGATGGTTGCAATCGCGCATGAACAGCGCCCCGTGGATGCGGTTTGGATGCCGTGGCAGTTATTGTTCGCAAGGGCAATGATGATGCTGATCGTGACGATATTGACGACATTGTTTGTTTTCGGTGTGTAAACCTGCCTGTTGGCAGGGCAAATTGAAAAGGCCACCTGTGCATAACGGGCGGCCTTTTGTGTGTTTGAAGGGGGCGTGCTCTAAGTCGGGTGGGGTGTTTTCAACACTGCGCTTGCCGATGTGTCACAGGATGTCGGGGTTAATCCTGATAGATCATTTTATGCGTCATGCCGCCATCAATGCGCAGGGTTTCGCCGGTGATAAAGCCGGACATTTCGCCATTCAGCAAAAAGGCGACTGCCTTGGCAATGTCGGCCGGGATGCCAACGCGCCCGGCGGGGTGCTGGTTTTTATCCGTTTCGCTATGGTTGGGGGTGCTGCGCTTGGCTGATTTTTGCCAGTCACCGACCTCGATCCAGCCAGGCGCAATGGCATTGACGCGCACCGCACCCGAAAGGCTTACCGCCATGGCATGGGTCAGGGCGACAAGCCCGCCTTTGGTCGCGGCATAGGCTTCGCTATTGGCTTCGGATTGAAAGGCGCGGGTTGAGGCGATATTGACGATGGCCCCGTTGGTTTTGCGCAAATGCTGTGTGGCGTGTTTGGCGGACAGAAATGCCCCGCCCAGATTAACATTGATCACCTGTTGCCATTTTTCCCAGTCAAGATGCTCAAAGGGCCCGGTGTCAGGGTTGGCAATGCCGGCATTGTTGACCAGCCCGTCAATGCGGCCAAAGCGGTCAATCGTGCGCTGAACGGCCAGGGCCACAGCGTCTTCATCGGCAACGTCGCCGGCAAAAAACAGGCAATGTTCCTGTTTGTCCTGCTTAAGGGCGGTCATTGCCTCGTTGCCTGCTTCCTCGTCACGATCAAACATCATGACCTTCCAACCCGCGTCGAGCAGATGCAGGCTGATGCTTAAACCCAGCCCTTGGGCCCCACCGGTTACAAAGGCGACTTGGGGATGTTGCATGTCATTCATGATATTTACCGTCCTGTTGGGGGGTGAGGGGGATGTCGAGATCAGAATTGCAAAACCGGCTTTTCCAAACGGCCTGGCTCATTGAAAAAGGTAATGGCTTCTTTCCAGTCTGCCAGGTCAAAAACGGCAATTGGCGGCAGGCTGGCATCATGTAAAAGCGGCCAGAGCTGATCAAACCATTTATGCCATTTTACCGGCGATACCGTTTCCAGCCGGTCGCGAAGATGAAACCGTTGAATGCGGGCTTGCCCATTTTCGGGCAGGGCAAATAACTGCCCCGAAAGCAGGCCATAGGAAACCAGAACGCTTCCTTTTGGCATATGGGCCAGTAACTGTCGGGCAAGGTCGCCACCGACAGCATCAAAAACAATATCGGCCTTTTCTGCCGCCGCGATCAGGGCGGCATCGTCGGTCATATCGATGGGGGTGGCCCCCAGGTTCGCAATGTCGGCTTTGCGTGTTGTGCTACGGTAAATCCCGGTGACAGAGGCAGCCCCCTGTGCCAAGGCCCATTGTGTTAACAGGCTGGCACAAGAGGATCCTGCCGCCGTGACAATCACATGTTTGTCCTTCACCGGCCAAAGATCCAGCATCAACCATGCGGCCAGCGGATTGATATATCCGCGCAGGGCGATCTCGTCTTGGATATTTTCAGGAATGGCAACCATCCATGCCGGGTCCGCATCAATAAAGTTTTGCCAGGTACCGGTTGCGCGTAAGGGCAATACCCGCTGCCCAACCGAAAACGGGCAGGCCGCGCCTTGGGCATTTTCAACAATGGTGCCGAGTCCTTCGTAACCGGCAATTTGTGGTGGTGAAATGCGGTGGCGATAGGCCCCTGTAACCGGGATCAGGTCGGACGGGTTTACGGGGGCGGCCATCATTTCCACCCGCACCAGCCCGTTTCCCAGCGGTGCCAGCGGCGCTGTTTCAAGGTCAAGAACGTCTAACGGCTCGCCAAACTGCCGATACCATAGGGCCGAATTCTTCATGTTTATCTGCCTGTTGCCAGAAGGTGCATCCCTGAACCTAGTTCTTTTGGCAGATAACAGCCAGCCCGATCCCGGTTTTAAAATGGTTTTTGGCACAACAGCAACCGGGCCGGGGAGGTGGGAACTTCATGCCTGATCAGGGCACAAGCAGGATCGCCCCGCTTGACGCCCGGCTTTCAGCCAGTTCATGCGCTGCTATTGCGTCATCAAGGGCAAACTGCGCGCCGATTTGTACTTTGACAAAGCCCCTGGCAATGGCATCAAACAAATCGTTCGCATTGGCGCGGAAACGTTCCGGGCTGGCATTATGCGGGAAAACCGAGGGCCGGGTTAAAAACAGGCAGCCCTTTTTATTGAGGATTTCCGGGGAAATATCCGGTGCCGGACCGGATGCCGCGCCAAAAAGAACGACCATGCCAAATGGTTGGGCCAGATCAAGCGACTGCAAGAAGGTGTGTTTGCCAACCGAATCATACACCACGCGGGCCTTGCGGCCCTGCGTCGCGGCAAGCAGGTGTTCGGCCCAGTTTTCCTCGCCATAATTAAGGGCAATGTCGCAGCCGGCCGCACGCGCGATGGCGCATTTTTCATCCGAACCCGCCGTGCCCACCACAAAGGCCCCCAACGCCTTTGCCCAGCCAGACAGAATTTGACCAACCCCGCCGGCTGCCGCATGGATAATTACCATGTCGCCAGGCTGTACCGGGCACGTGTGTTTTAGCAAATATTGCGCCGTCATTCCTTTGAACAGAATGGCGGCAGCCTGTTCGTCTGACACAGTATCAGGCAGGGCTACCAGTTTTTCCGCGCTGACATTGCGCAAGTCAGCATAGGCCCCAAGGCCCGCATTCATATAGGCGACACGCATGCCGACTTTCAGGTCGGTGACATCGCTGCCAACAGCCTCGATCACGCCGGCGGCTTCGTGGCCCAGCGGGCTGGGCAATGGCAGTTGATAGGCGCCGCTGCGCTGATAAATATCGATAAAATTAAAGCCGATGGCGGTGTGGCGAATGCGGACTTCGTGGGCGCTGGGCGCGGCAAGCGGATTGTTTTTAAGGATCATGTTTTGGGCCGGGCCATGGGCGTCAATCATGATCTGGCGGGCCGTAAGAGAGGACATTATGTGTTTCTCCTCAGGCGGGGATGTTTGGGAAATATCGGGTGTGCACAAGCAGCGTGAGGTTTCTGGCAAACAGGCTGCGCGCAAAAAAGACGCCGGACAACAGCAATTGTCGCCCGGCGCAGGTAGAGGAAGCAATTAACCGCAAGCAGGGCCGTCAATGGGGGGATGCCTGCCGTCGGAAAATCACCGGGAGATCATTTTGTGCCACCTGTAAAGGTATCGGCATGTTCCTTGCGCAACTGTGCCTTTTGCACCTTGCCCATCGTGTTGCGCGGCAGTTCTTTGATGCCCCAAATGCGTTTGGGGACCTTGAATTTTGCCAGTTTGTCCTGCGTGCGTTTGATCAGTTCCTGTTCGTCAAAGCCATCGGCACTGGCAGGCACGATAACGGCAGCAACGGCCTCGCCAAAATCGGGATGCGGCAGGCCAAAGACGGCGACTTCGCCAACTTCGTCATACTCGCCGATCACTTCTTCGACCTCTTTGGGATAAACGTTAAAGCCGCCCGAAATGATCAAATCCTTGTCACGACCGACAATGGTGACATAGCCGTCTTCGCCCAGGGTGGCGAGGTCGCCGGTGATAAAGAAACCATCGCTGCGAAATTCGGATGCGGTTTTCTCCGGCATTTGCCAATAACCCTTGAACACATTGGGGCCACGCACTTCGAGAACGCCAATTTCGCCATGCGGCAGGATGTTGCCCTCCTTGTCGCACACCCGGGCTTCAATGCCGGGCAGGGCGGGGCCAACCGCACCGGGGCGGCGTTCACCATCAAGCGGGTTCGACGTGTTCATGCAGGTTTCGGTCATGCCGTATCGTTCAAGAATTTTAAGACCGGTCCGTTCAAAGAACTGGTCATGTGTTTCGGCCAAAAGCGGCGCGGAGCCCGAAACAAACAACCGCATGTTCGACACAACATCGCGGGTAAAACCGGGATGGGCGAGAAGGCGGGTATAAAAGGTGGGAACGCCCATTAACACGGTGGATTTTGGCAGGCGTTCAATCACGTCGTCGGCATCGAATTTGGACAGCAAAATGATCTTGCCGCCATTAAGCAACATGATATTAACCGCAACAAACAGCCCGTGAGTGTGAAACAGCGGCAGGGCATGCAGCAAAACATCATCAGGCTGGAAACCCCAGGCCTTATGCAGGGTCAGGGCGTTTGATGTCAGGTTGCCATGACTAAGCATCGCCCCCTTTGACCGGCCCGTTGTGCCCGATGTGTAAAGGATCGCGGCAATATCATCACTGGTGACATCGGCAATTTCGGAATGCGCGGTGGTGGTGGCGGCTTCGTCATTAAGCGTGCCATCGCCCTTGGTGCCCAGGGTCAGAACGGCGGCAACGTTATTGTTGCTGGCAAGCTCCTGTGATGTTTCAAACCGGTCCGGGCGGCACACAAAAACACGCGGCGCGGCATCGCCGAGGAAATAGGCAATTTCATCGCCGGTATAGGCGGTATTTAGCGGTAAATGAATGGCGCCCAGCTGCAAACAGGCCAGATAAAGCGCAATCACGTCGGACGATTTATCAACCTGAACAGCGACACGGTCGCCCTTGATTACACCGTGAGACGCCAGAACACTGGCATAGCGGCCGGTAAGGTCCAGCAGCTTTTCAAAGCTGACTTCGGAGCCATCATATTCGACCAGAAACGGGCGCGAACGATCGGCCGGGAACCGTTTGATGAATTCTAAAAGCAGGTTTTGTGACATGGCAGGCTATCCTTGATTTCCGGCAAGCTGTGAAACGGCACGCGAGACCGCGATTTTGCCGTCATTAACCAGTGATTCGTGGTTTCGTTCAATATCATTCAGATGATAGGCGTAATTCACCATCAATCCACCCGACTGGCGCAACCCCTTGGTTGATGTATCCCCCATCCAGTTCAGGCGTTCAAGCCGTGCCCCATTGCCCAGATGGAAACGGGCCGTTGGGTCCAGCGGGAATTTGCCGCGCTTGGCATGGGCCAGATAGCGCGCGCAAAGCTGCATGGTGGGTTTTTTCAGGGCTTCGGCACGGGTCGCATCGCTGACCCAGCTGTCATCTTCCATCGCCAACAGGATTTCAGCGGCCTGTTTGGCATCGTCACTGTCGGATTTTTGCCGCGTGCGTAACCAGCCCATGAAACCGGGAATGGGCGACAGGGTGGCAAACTGTTCCAGCTTGGGAAATTCGCGTTTGAGTTCCTCGACCACCTGTTTGATCAGGAAGTTGCCAAAGGAAATGCCGCGCAGCCCGGTCTGGCAATTGCTGATGGAATAGAAAATGGCGGTATTGGCCTTGGATTGGGCGTTTTCATCAATTTCCGGGGCCAGCAGGGCCTGCACGCTATCGGCCAGGCCATTCACCAGGGCGACCTCGACAAAAATTAACGGGTCGTCGGGCATGGCGGGGTGGAAAAAGGCGAAACATTTGCGGTCATCGGCCAGGCGGCGGCGTAAATCATCCCAGCCCTGAATTTCATGAACCGCTTCATAGCGGATCAGTTTTTCCAGGATCGATGCCGATGTTTCCCAGTCAATATGGCGCAGTTCAAGAAAACCACGGTTAAACCAGCTGGTCAGCAAATGCTGCATGTCAGCATTTAGGGGTTCTAGATGGCGGTTTTCCTTCATCACCTTCAGCAGCGAATTGCGCATATCGACAATGGCGCGTGTGCCGCCCGGTGCCATATTGATACGGCGCAGCAATTCCTGGCGGGCGGGTTCGGATGCCTGGGTTAATGTGGCAAGGTTGCTTTCATTAGGGTCGGTTTTATAGGCCTCCGCTGCGGCAATAACAGCCGTGCGGTCGGCGGAAAATTCGTTCTGCATCATTTCAAAAAAACGCAGATGCTCATTTTCCGCCAGGTTTTCCCAACCGCGTACCACTTCACGGGCGAGGGCGGTGCCACGGGCTTCGCCTTTTTGCGACACCAGGTCATGGCACAGGGTTGCCAGGCGCAGGAACGGGTCCTGCGGGGCGCTTAGCGGCAGGTCCAAAAGCTCGCGCCCGCGATCCGCGATAGAGGAAATCCAGTTGCGAACAGACATTCCAGACATTAGCGGCCTCCTCCGATCATGGCATTGGGCAACCAGGTGGCAATTTCGGGGAAAATGCACAGGATGATGATGGCAATAAACATGCAGGCCACATAGGGCATGGCCCCTTTCAGGATGGTTTGCAGGCGGATGTCCGGTGCGATGCCGTTAATCACATACAGATTGAGGCCCACAGGCGGGGTGATCAGGCCGATTTCCATATTGATCGTCAGGATCACGGCAAACCAGTAAGGGTCAAAACCGGCATTGATGATAACAGGCAGCAGGATCGGGGCGGACATCAGGATCACGGCGACCGGCGGCAGGAAGAAACCGCAAACCAGCAAGAACAGATTGATAAACGCCATCAAGACCCAGCGATTGACATCAAGGTCCGAAATCCAGTGCGCGATGGATTGTGTGATGAACAGGCTGGACAGCATATAGCTAAACAGGCCCGCCGCCCCAATGATCAGCAGGATCATGACGGATTCACGGGTGGTATCGCGCAGGATGTGCCACAGCTTGGAAGGTTGCCACATACGATAGACAACAACCGCTGTCAGCAGGCAGAAAAGCGCGCCGACACCAGCAGTTTCCGAGGGCGTTGCCACCCCGCCATAAAGCGCGAACAGTACCGCGGCAATAATGACCAGAAACGGCAGAATGCGCGGCAGAATTTCAAATTTTTCTTTCCAGCTATAGGAAACCGATGCCAGTGCCGTGCCCGCATGGCCCTGCTGCCAGGTGGAATAAAGCGACCATGCCATGAACAGCACCGTAACCATCAGGCCCGGCAGCAAACCGGCCAGAAACAGGCGACCAATCGATGTTTCGGTGGAAATGCCATAAATGATCATGGTGACACTGGGCGGGATCAGAATGCCAAGTGTGCCGCCCGCCGCGATCGAACCCGAAGCCACGGTATCGGGGAAACCGCGTTCGCGCATGGCGGGAATGCCCATTTTGCCAATGGCGGCACAGGTGGCCGGCGATGAACCCGACAGGGCCGAAAAAATGGCGCAGGCCCCCAGATTGGAAATGACCAGGCCGCCCGGAACGCGGGTTAACCAGCGATCGAGGGCGGAATAAAGGTCGCCCCCGGCGCGCGAGGAGGCAACAACCGCCCCCATCAAAATAAACATGGGAATGGCGAGAACTTCAAAACTTTCAAGTTTGCCAAACAGGATTTCGGGCAGCAGCGGCAGCGATCCGACGCCGTCAAATATCATGATAAAGCCGACACTGATCACCAGAAGGCCAATGCCCACCGGAATGCCGGAGAAAAGAACAAGGGTGGTTGCAATGCCGACAAGGGCAGCAAGAAGCAAGGGGTCCATCAGGTGCTCTCCTTATACGGCGTCTTCGGGGATGTCGAACGGGGTGGTGCGGTTTGTCAGGAGCCCTAGCAGATCGGCCAGGAACTGCAAAAACAGCAGGCCAAAACCGATGGGAAGGGTGCTGTAAGGTTTCCACAGCGAAACGCCCCATACTGTTTCGGAACGCCAGCCGCCGGTATAGGAATCAATAACCAGTTCAAGGCCATAGAAAGCAAACAAACCGCTGATCGCCAGCCCGAATAACAGAATGATAATCGCCAGGATCCTGCGGTTGCGGCGTTTCAGATACATCGGCAGCAGATCGACATTCACATGGCCGCGGATCATTTGCACATAAGGCAACCCGATCAGGGTTGCGCCGATCATGAGGAAAATGACCGCTTCGGTTTGCCAGACGGTCGAGGCATTAAGCACATAGCGCATGTAAACCAGCTGACAAATGATCAGCATGGCAATGGTGAACATGGCAGCAGAGGCAGCACCGCATACTTTGGAAAGCATGTGAACGCCATGAATGAAGGCACCTACGCCCTCCTTGGGGGATGGCGGAACCTGTTCGTTGCGCGCCGTGGGGTCTGTCGGCAGCGGTTCAACATCAGGTGGGGGTGGAAAAGGCGAATTTGATGACTGGGTCTGCACAATCCGGGTACTCCCGTAATGTTCGGGCATGTCAATCGGAAGTGACGGGGAATGGGGGGCGGCGTTGCTCACGCGTGGCCTCCTTATGCAAGATTAAGTCGAAGACCGGCGCCGCGTTTGCGCGCGGCGCCGGGGCCACATCATTTTACCGACAGCGCCAGATCAAGAAGTTCCTGACCCCCGGGGGTTTCCTTGACGAATTCGGCATAAGAGGTTTTCTTCGCCAGATCCTGCCATTTCTGGAAGTCTTCTTCGGTCAAATCGGCGATTTCAACGCCGTTTTTCTTAAAGACATCCACACTGGTTTGGTCTTCCTTGCGGCCTTCCGCGTCATAATAGGCTTCGGCCTTTTTGGCAGCTGCGGCCAGCGCAGCCTTTTGATCATCGTTTAGTGCATCATAGCTTTTCTTCGACATCAAAACCGGCTGATACATAAACCACAGCGCATTGGCACCTGCCGGGGTATAGCATTTCACCTGTTCATAAAGGCGATAGGATACAAAGCTGGATGAACTGGTATTGGCCGCATCGAGAACGCCGGTTTGCATGGCCGGATAAATTTCCGAACTCGGCATGGCGGCAATCGAGGCACCAGCACCCTGCAACATTTGCTCAAAGGATTTACCGGCAGCGCGAACCTGCAGGCCCTTTACGTCGTCGGGGGTGCGAATGCAGCCCTTGGTCGAGGCAAAACCACCGGCCAGCCAGCCATGCACCACGGTGACAACGCCACTGTCATTCAGGATTTTTTCCAGTCGTGCCATGAATTCGGATTTGTTCATTCGGTTGGCATGATCGTGGTTTTTGATCAGGGCGGGCATCAGGGTCAGGTTGAATTCAGGATGACGGCCCCCGGCATATGCCAGCGGGTAAACGATCATATCAAGCTGACCGCGTTCTAACGGCGTCCATTGTTCTTTGGCCTTGAACAGGGAACCGGACGGGAAAATCTGGATGTTCAGATCCACATCGGCGGCTTTGACCTCTTTGGCAAGGATTTCAGCCACCTTGTTGCGCACATCGCTGGTGGACCATTGGTGCGACAGTTTAAGCGTGGTGGCCGAGGCAATGCTGGACATGCCAAAGGCTGTTGCCGCCATTGCAAGGGCAGCGACAGATGCTTTCAAAGACGAGCTAAAAATCTTCATCAATTCCTCCCGGATGAAGCTGCGTTTCATAAAATCGCATATGCGCGTTACGCGCTTTTTATTGTGGCTTTCTTCGCCATATGAGAAAGCGTTGCAGATTCCTGGCATGCTGTCTATCGCTTTTTGTATACCAGATTGACCTTTTGCAATGCCACATGCGGAAGGTGGGCTGAAACACTGTAAGTGGCGGTTTTGTGCGCTTTCATATTTTGCAATGCAGCGCGAAAGGTTGATTTTTTGGGGTGGAATTTCTTTGAAACATACCGAAAGATGTGTTCTGGTATACCACGCTAGGGCTTTTATGGAGGGTGCCGCATGGCGCGAAATGGTAAACTGGCAGAAGACCTGGTTCAGGCGTTGGAACGCGATATCGTAACGGGTGTGCTTCAACCTGGTGATCGATTGGATGAACGCGGCCTGAGCGAACGGTTCAATGTGTCGCGCACCCCGGTCCGCGAAGCCTTGCAGTCTTTGGCGCGAAGCGGGCTTGTTGCCACCCTGCCACGGCGCGGAACAGTGGTGGCCTCCATTACCATTGCCGATTTGATAGAAATGTTCGAGGTCATGGCGGAGCTTGAGGCCATGTGTGCCCGCTTGGCAGCACGCCGCATGGCAAAGGCCGATATTGACCGGCTTTATGAATTATCCGCCGAATGTGATGCCCTGCGCGGGCAGGTCGATGCTGATGCTTATTATGCGGCCAATGTTCGCTTTCACGAGGCGATCTATGCCGGTGCCCGGAATTCCTATCTGGAAAAACAGACCCAAACGGTGCGCAATCGTCTTTCCCCTTATCGTCGCTTGCAATTGCATCGTCCGGGCCGGGTGGATAAATCCAATAATGAACATGCCGAAATCCTTGATGCCATTGCCACGGGCAAGGCGGATATTGCGGCCGATTTGATGCGGGCGCATCTTGCGGTTCAGGGCGAGGCCCTGACCGATTTACTGGCAATGGTGCCGCGTGCCTTTCTGGAGCCATTGGCAAGTTAATGCTTGGCATTTTGTTGCCCCCTGCCAACCTGGTTTTTAAAAACCGGGCGTGATTTTTATTGTCAGGTGGGGTACAAACCGGCATGGCAAAAAAACAACGTTTGGATCAGATGCTTGTCGACCGGGGCATGGTCGAAAGCCTTGCAAAAGCCCAGGCCCATATCATGGCCGGGGATGTCTTTACCCGCGAGCAGCGCCTCGATAAACCCGGCATGCAGGTGCGCGATGATATCTCGCTGACCCTGCGTGGGCAGCCGCACCCGTGGGTGTCGCGCGGGGGGCTGAAACTGGAAAAGGGGCTGGCTGAATTTGACATCGATGTCACCGGTTTTACCGGCATTGATGTCGGTTGTTCGACCGGCGGCTTTACCGATGTTTTGCTGCAAAAGGGGGCAGCCAAGGTTTATGCCATTGATGTCGGGCAGGGCCAGCTTGACTGGAAACTGCGCAATGATGATCGCGTGGTGGTGATGGAAAAAACCAATGCCCGCCATGTGACAGAAGAAATGATTCCCGATCCAGTCGATATTGTGGTGTGTGATGCCAGTTTCATTGGCCTGCGCACGGTTTTGCCTGCCAGTATGGCGCGCCTTAAACCGGGCTGCTATCTGGTTGCTTTGATCAAACCGCAATTCGAGGTGGGCAAAGACCGCGTTGGTAAAAAAGGTGTGGTTCGCGAACCAGAGCTACATCAGGAAGTATGCGATACCATTTCCGACTGGTTGGCAAATCTGCCCGGCTGGCGGGTGCTGGGCATTGCCACCAGCCCGATCACCGGGCCCGAAGGCAATGTTGAATTTTTAATTGGCGGGCGTAAGGACGGCAGCGTCGCCTGATGGCCAGGAACTGAAAAGCCTGCCGGTCCAATGTGATAATATATAAGGATTGGTCATGCAGGGCTTGCGGTCAATGGCAGCATATAGTTATCGCGCAGACCCGGCGGTTCCGCCGTTTGACGATGCCGGGCCCATAACGGTGATGGATGGCGAATGTGTTTTGTGTTCGTTTGGCGCGCGGATGATTGCGCGCTATGACAGGGCGCACGAATTTCGCATTTGCCGGTCCCAAACCGCCCTTGGCCGGGCGCTGTTATCGCATTATGGCCTGGCAGCTGATGACCCGGAAAGCTGGCTTTATCTTGAGGGTGGCAAGGCCTATAGCTCGCTCGATGCCATCATACGTGCCGGGCGTCGTGTTGGCGGGGTCGGGCTGGTTTTACAACCGCTCCGGATTTTACCCCGTTTTATGCAGGACTGGCTTTATCGGCGTATTGCGCGCAATCGCTATCGTTTGTTCGGGCGCACAGAAATGTGCGAAATCCCCGACCCGGCATTGCGGGCAAGGTTGCTGGAATGAAGATTGTTGTTCTGGGCGGCTATGGCGTATTCGGGTCACGGCTGGTACGGCTTTTGACCCGTGATGGTCATGATGTGACGATTGCCGGGCGCAACAGACGCAAGTCGGAAATGCTGGCAAACGAGCTGGGCTGTAACGCAATTGCCGTCGATCATCGTGCAGCGCCCGAGGCGGTATTTGATATATCGCCCGATATTGTCATCGATGCGGCAGGGCCGTTTCAGGATTATCAGAACGACCCTTATGTGATCCCGCGTCTGTGCCTTGAACATGGTGCTGATTATCTTGATCTTTCCGATGATGCCGCCTTTACCGTCGGGCTTGGGGCGCTTGATGCCGCGGCCCGAAAACGGAATTGCCGGTTGCTCTCGGGCACATCGAGCGTGCCGGGCATTTCCTCTGCCATTGCAGCAGACCTTTGTGCCGGGTTGGATGATGTTTTACTGATTGATACGGCGATTTTGCCCGGCAATCGTGCCCCGCGTGGTAAATCCGTGATGGCGAGCATCCTTGGGCAATTGGGGCAAACCGCGCGGGTTTGGCGCGGTGGTGTTTGGCGGGACCAGCATTGTTGGGGGGATGCCCGAAAGATCAGGCTTTCATCTGATCTTGTTCGATCCGCACGATTTATCGAAGTTCCGGATGTTGCGCTCTTTCCGGAATTTTTTCGGGCAAAGTCGGTGATATTTCGCGCCGGGATGGAGCTGCGTTTACTAAACGTGGCCATGTGCGGTGTGGCGGCATTACGTCGCTATTGGCCGTTTGGCATAACAGCGCGCCGGGCAGCATTTTTCTGGGTTCTTGCCAATTTGTTTTTGCCGTTTGGCACGGACCGGGGCGGTATGCGGGTTGCGGTGGTTGGCAGGCACGGCAACACAGTGATCCGGCGCGAATGGTGCCTGATCGCGGTCGCGGGCGAGGGGCCTTATATTCCTGCTATATGTGCGCGTGCGGTGATCCGCAATCTCACGCAGGTTTTACCCGGTGCGCGGCCTTGCCTGGCCGAGGTCTCCCGAACGGATGTGGAAAACGCGATGACAGATCTTGCCGTTTCCACATATTACGACGAGGGGCCGTGCCCGACGCTGTTCCAGTCCATCCTTTTGGGCCGCTGGGCGCACTTGCCCCCTGAAGTTCAAAGACTTCATCATGTGTACGATGTTGAAAGTTTTTCTGGCATGGCCGAGGTGGTAC
>JBNKVZ010000097.1:0-17024 GCA_050299455.1 Thalassospira sp. | reverse complement strand
CGTCCCGTTCGATGGTGCGGGCTGATTGTTGATAAACCAACTTGTGCGCCCGGCGCGTTTTCCACGCCGTTGGCGGCGCGGTTAAAACCAGCTTTGTAAAACTCTTCGGGGCTTTCAGGGCCGCATGCAGCAGGGTTGCCGTGCCCATCGAACAGCCCATACCCATCATCGGGCCATTGGGTGCCGCGACCCTGGCAAGGGCCAGAAGGTCATCCGCCAGACAGGACCAAGTGAAGCGTTCGGGAACAGGAAGGGCCTGTGAACGGCCATGCCCGCGCGCATCATAGCGGATCAATGTGCCTGCCGCACAGATCGGGGCGAAGTCGTAAATTCCTTTATCTTCCAGCGAGTAGCTGTCCGACATCAGCCCATGTGCCCAAACGATTGTCGGGCCGTTGGCATTGCCTTCTCGCGTCCAAACAAGCTTCGCGTCGGGCAGCGGGAGCTGATTTTCTTTAAGGGCAGGGGAAAGGGACATGGGCATGGATGATCTTTTGCGGGGTGAATGACGGATCAGCGCGTGCGCAGCAGGGTTTGATAGCGTGCCTGGCTTTTTACAAGATGATCGCGCATTGCCTTGCGGGCGTCATCCGCATCGCGCATCGCAATCGCATCATAGATGCGGTGATGTTCGGCCAGAATGCGATCACTATGGGCAAGTTGCTGCTCAATTGCCGATGCGTGTTGGTCCGGTTGGGCGCGGGGAATGGTTTTGTCGCCCAGATATTCCAGAAATGTGCCATAGCGACTGTTGTTTGTCGCATCTGCAATCGCGCAATGAAATTCATAATCGGCGTTTTGCGCCGGATTGCCGCGTTTCGCCTGTCTTTCCATGTCGCGCAGGGCCTCGTAAATTTTGGCCTGTTGGGCAGCGGAGCTTCGCATACAGGCCAGGCCTGCGGCCTCGATCTCGACCGCCATGCGCAGTTCAAGAATTTCCAGCACATCGGAAATCTGGGCCGATTTAACATCAAAGACCGATCCGCTATTTTGTTGTGGGGCTGGGCCTAACACAAACACACCTGCCCCCTGACGGGGCTCCAACAAACCGTCGGCCTTAAGAACGGCAATGGCCTCGCGCAGGACGGTGCGGCTGACCCCAAACTGTTTTGTCAGGACCGGTTCGGTTGGCAGTTTTGTGCCCGGTGTGAAATTGCCGGTTTCAATGTCGTCGCGCAGGCTGGAAATGACCTTTTCGGTCAGGGATATGCGACGTTCGGTCTGGTGCGCGGCGGAGTGGGTCATGAAGTCTCTTTATCTGGGTTTTTGGCCCTGTTGCGAACAGGTGAATTGTTGCCCGACCGCAAATTTCGGGCAGCCCCGTTAAGGCAAGCCATGATTTAACGATATCGCCAAATCAATGCCATGCAAAAATACCGATATTGGCCTGTCGGGTGGGCAGGATGAGGTTGATGTTATGCCAAATATCTATGAAGGTTTTTGATCGGTGACCAGGCGAAAGCCCAGATGGGCGGGCGGGGTGCCAACCGCGCAGCCGCCGCGTGCCGGGTCGCGGACAAGATAGGGAATAACGGCCATATGTTCACCAGCAACATAATAGGCCGGGCATCGTGCCGGGTTTGACGCGGTGTCGCTTCCGGCATAACAGTCGCTTGTCCATTCCCAAACGCTGCCATCCAGGTCAACAATGCCGGCCGGGCTGGTTGAAAATGCCCCCTGGTCTTTTAGGGCGCGGGGGCCAAGCCCCTGGGTCAGATAGGTCGATGCCCAACGCAAGTCGGGATCGGTAAAGATAGGCTCGGGTTTTTTTGGCAGGACTGGCTTTGCCATAAAGGCCCATTCCTGCGATGTGGGCAGACGGAAGGGATGGTGGGATTTCTGGTTGATCCAGCCCAGATATTCCGACACATCGGAGAAATTAAGGCCGGTTGCCGGGACATGGGCGGCATTGCGACCGGCGGGTGTGCGTAATTTTAAGGTGCAGGCACCGTCATTGTGGCAGGCATTCCATTGCGCGATGGTGACTTCAAATTTTTGGACAAAAATCTTATGGCCATCGGGCAGGGTTACGGCATGTTCTGCCAGTTTGGGGATATAGGCAAAATTGGCATATGGTTTGTCGCAGGCAGATAGCCCCGATAACGATGCCGCCAGCAGAGCGGCAACGACGAATATCTTCGTGCGATAACCAGTCTGACAGGCGGCACGCATTCTCGGTCTCCTGTTATTTCGCAATCGGGCGCGGGGCAGCAACCTGTTCCATCAGGCTGTTATTCCAGGCACCGTCGACAACAAAATGTGCCGTGGCCCCCAACAGGGCAGCTTCGATCAGGTTGTGATTCACATAGGCGTAGACGCCGGGCTGTTTGAAGGTATACATGGCCGCCCCGGCGCTGCCACCGCGAATGAACCAGGTTTCCAGGCCGGTTTGCGGGGCATCGCCAAATGATCCGGTTTCCCAGACATAATCGCCATGACCGCCAATCAGGTGCGGGCGGGTGTCGCGGTTGGCCTGGTTATGGATCATAAGGACGGTTTCCCCGACCTTGGCCTTTAAGGCATTGTCGCCAGTCAGCGCCCCGACCGACCCGTTAAACACCGAATGGGTCGGGACCAAGGTGCGCATGGCGTCCATGCTGTCGGCATAATCTTCGCCGGCGGCCTGATAGGTTTTGTAATCGCCGTTTTCATCGCGCGGCAGATAAAAATCCTGTTCGCCGATATAGGCAACGTTGTCATAGCGCAGGGCCTTGCCATCGCGGTCCTTAAGGCCGTCGCGCGGCAGGATCATGACCGCGCCATTCATGCCATGTGTGACATGATAGGGAATCATCGCCCCGCCCGGTGCGCAGTGATAGGTAAAGACGCCAGGTTTGATGGCCTTGAAGCGCAGAACGGTTTCTTCGCCCGGATAAATATGGGTCAGGCCACCGCCGCCCAGCGCACCGGTGGATGCGTGGAAGTCGATATTATGTTCCATCGTATTGCTGGCGGGGTTCCGCAGGGTCAGTTCGATATAATCGTCCTGATGGGCGATAATCATCGGGCCGGGGACGGACCCGTTATAGGTCAGGGCCCAGATGCTGGCACCGGTATCTTCATCGACGGTCAGAAGTTTTTCTTCAATTTCCATGGTGACTTCGATGATTTTGGGCCCGCCTTTGGCAACCTGGTCATGTTTGGGCACAAAGGGCGGCATCACCAGTTCCTGTTTGACACGGCTATAGCCCGTCAGGTCCGCCGGTTGGGCCTTGGGTTGGGTGTCGGCCTGTGCGCTGGCATGCTGGATTGGCAGTTTGCGCGGGGTCACGACCTTGGGACGGGCGGAAACGGGATGGGCCTGTGCGGTGACAGCCCCCAGGGTTGCAGCGGCGGCACCGGCAAGGACGCTGCCGCGCAGGATGTTGCGCCGGTTGAGTTTAAGGTCGTCTATATCGAACTTGTTACGCATTATTGCCTCGTGTTTTGCGTTTTTAAAGATGCTCTGAACTTCAGTTCAGTTTGGGATGATCGCGGGTTCAAAGTTTTGAGAGTTGTTCTTCAAAACGGGCTTTGGCCTTGGGCGGGATGCGGCCTTCCAGAAAGCTTTCAGGGGCTTTGGGCGCATCGCCGACAACAATGGTCATGACCATGCCCATTGCGTAATGCGGTTTGCATTCAATGGCATAGAAACCCTTGGTATCGAAGGTGACGTCGATTTCCTTGCCTATTCTGCCGGCAAAGGGTTCGGCCCCTTCGGGGATGCGGTCTTTGACCGTTTGGGCATTATGGCCCTTGTCGGTGGGGACAAATTTAACGCTGTCGCCCGGGGCAATCCGCAGGTGGTCCGGTTCAAAAACCATCGTCTGATTGCCGCTTTTATTGAGCATTTTGACTTCAAATGTTTCGGCCATTGCGGTTGTGCCAAACAGGGTAGCAAGAACCAGTGCCGATGCGATTGTCCGGAACATTTTCAATCCCCTTTCAACTTTTTGATTTGTGTGGGTGAAAATACGCGACCGTACGATGTAAACTTTGCGATAGCGCAACCTTCCGTATGAAACCGGGGGGAGGATGATAATGAGTTGTCCTGAAAGGTTTGCGCGAAGGATATGGGGAAAAAGGCAAGAGGACCGGCCGGGAGATGGACAACCATAGTGAACACAAGGCACTGACAAGGCTTGATGAAAGCCTGTTAACGCATGTCCCGCCTTTTTCACGTCTGACGAATTTGCAGATCCGGGAAATACTGCATCATGCAACGACCCGGCGTTGCACGGCAGGTGTGACCGTTTTTGGCGAGGGCGAAAGGGCAGACCGGTTTTATATGTTGCTCGATGGTTATATTCGGGTGCTGCGCATTACCCCGGCGGGGGATCAGGTGATATCGCTGCATATTCCCAGCGGGCAGTTATTTGGCATTGCCCGGGCGCTGGGCCGCGATACTTACCCGGCAACGGCCGTAACGGCATCAGAAGCGATTATTTTAAGCTGGCCGACCACCCTTTGGGACCATTTTGTCCGTGAATATGAAGGGTTCTCGTCAGAAACCTATAAGGTTGTGGGTCAGCGGATGGGCGAGATGAATATGCGCGTGGTGGAAATGGCCACCCAGCAGGTTGAACAGCGTGTTGCCAATACCTTGTTGCGCCTGGTGGATCAGACCGGGCGCAAGGTTAAGGACGGGGTTGAGGTGGATTTTTCCATCACCCGCCAGGACCTTTCGGAAATGACGGCAACCACCCTTCACACCATCAGTCGTTTGCTGAGTGCCTGGGAAAAGAAGGGGCTGGTGAAAAGCCGCCGTAAACATATTGTTGTAAGTGATGCCGAAGGGTTGGTGGCCCTGGGGCAGCATCATGCGTGATGCGTTCTGATTTTCGTGCCCGTTCCCGGGAGTAATCATCGCCTTTCGCGTCCGACGGGCAAATGGGGCTGTATTGCGCTGCGCTGTCTTGGTTAGGATAACGGCCAAAATCAACAAGGTCGTGCGCGGTTAAGTCACAGGCATCTTTTCAGGAAGCAGGATGTTGCGCATGCGTTGAGGGCTTAGAGGCCGGAAAGCGGCCATAGTGTCGTTTGCGATCCGTTTGTCCAAATGGATAGCTGGCGAAAACCCGGCTTTATCTTATTTTATGGTTTTCATCCCGGCATCGCCGCGCTAGCAATGATGGTAATGGATTGTACAGCACCATTGCCTTGCAAGGCGGGCGTGTCGCCCTGCGATGATGCGAAGCTGTGCTGCCTTATAAAATGAGAAATCAGGGGAACGTCATGACCGAAATTCAAACGCCATTGCCCGATTTGCGTTGCCAACTGGGTGAAGGGCCGTTTTGGGACCAGCAAAGCCAAACCCTTTATTGGGTTGATATTATTGGCAAATCGGCGTTTTCCTGGAAACCGGCGCAAAATGATTTGCAGAAATGGACGTTTGACAGCCTGATTTCGGCAATTGTGCCCCGGCAAGGCGGCGGGTTTTTGGTGGCCTTGCATGGTGAACTGGCATTTTTTGACCCGGAGACGGGTAACGTAACGCCTTTTGTCACCCCGGATGGCGACCATGCGCAAAACCGCTCGAACGAGGCGCGTGTGGACCCGGCGGGGCGGTTTTGGCTGGGCACCATGCAAAACAATATTGGCCCGAAGGGCGAAGCCGTTGCCATTACCGAACATAGCGGCACGCTAAACCGTGTTGATGCCGATGGCACCACGACACGGTTTGGCGAAAATATTGGCATTTCCAATACGATGTTATGGTCGGCTGATGGCAGCAAAATGTATTTTGGCGATACGCTTGCCAACCGCATGGATGTTTATGATTTTGACATGGCAAGCGGTACGCCCAGCAACCCTAAACTGTTTTGTTCGGTCGAGGGACGGGGCGGTATGGATGGTTCGGCAGTGGATTGTGACGGGTTTATCTGGAATGCGCGCTATGGTGGTTCCTGCATCATCCGTTTTAACCCGGAGGGGAATGTGGACCGCATCATTGATTTGCCTGTGACGAACCCGACAAGCTGTGTTTTTGGCGGCCCGGATATGAAAACATTGTATATTACGTCGGCTGCGGATGATACGGATGGAACCCGCCCGCTTGAAGGGGCGGTTCTTGCCATTGAAACCGGAATTGTCGGGGCACCTTGCCAGCGATTTGCCGGATAGATTGAAGTTTGTGATGGGTTGTTTTCGTGTGCGGCGACGGTTCAGAAGGGGTTCGGGGCCGGTTCGTGGCACTTTTGTAATGTTTTAGAAAAGTTATGAAATTTCGCTTTTTTAGCCTTGGTTTTCTGCTCTTTTGCGATCACCATAAGGGGCGGGTCTAAAAGAACGAGCAAATCCGAGGAAAAAAATGAAGATCTCACCTTTTCGTTGGGGGAAGGTGCGCGTTGTTATGGTGCTGGCGGCCCTGTCATCGGTTGCCGCCTGTGCATTTTCAATGCCACACACAGAAACAGTTGTCGGAACGGTTTCCTATCGGGAAACGGTGGCAACCGAACCTTCCTGGATGATGACGGTAAGGTTGCTTGATGTCTCGCGCGCCGATGCTCCGGCCAGTCAGGTTTCGGTGGTGTCTCAGCCGGCCGCAGCCCCGCCAATGACATTTAAATTGCCCTATCAGTCCGATGAAATTGATGCCGCGCATCGTTATGTGCTTGAGGCGGTTATTTCAAATGGCAAAGGCAAAAAGCTGTTTCGCAACGAGGTATCCTATCCGGTCTTGACCCAAGGCAACCCCGACGCCGTTAGCATCGAAGTGGTTCGTTTGCCCCAACTGGCCCCGTTGGACGCAGCACATAAAAAGCAAAAATCGATAACCGATAAACGGGTGGCGAAAATTGATCAAAGCCTGGGGCAATATCGCCATGTTGTCGGCAAACATGCCAAGGCTGACGGTGCAGGTGGTTTTGACGCCTATGTTTCTGAGGATGGCACCCCGGTTTTGATCCGCCAAAAGCGGGATTTGGACAATTACGGCACCTCGGATGTTTCGTTTTATTTCAGCAAGGGGGCTTTGCTGCGATTTGACGAAAAAGCGACGCGTGACGTTTTTGGCGTGACAGGCAAGACGGCCGCTGCAAAATCAGACGGTATCGATTATCGCCTGGTGCTGGATTTTGCCAAAGGGAAGTATAAAACCGGCGAAAAGCGGATTAACGGTAAGGTCAGCGCGCCCGATAAACACGAAATCAGCAGTGCCGAAACCCAGGCCAAACTGGTGCAGACCCGCCTTAAAACCGAGCTTGCGGCAACCGCAATGGCCGAGCCGGAGGGACGACAGACATTTGTGTGTGATAACCAGTCCCGGTTTTATGCGACCTTTGATAATGACAAGGACCAGGTTCGGATCGAGTTTTTGGGCCGCGAGCCGATTTTCCTGCCTCAAAAACGGTCGGCATCGGGCTTTCTTTACGCCAATGACAATTACGAGCTGCAGGGCAAAGGCAAGAACGCCACCTGGCGGGATTTGACCAATGGCAAAAAAACCGGCTGTACCGTATCGGCCCAAATTGCCGGGCTGGCTTTGGCCCCGGGGGATTTCCCGACAGTTACGGTCAAATCATTGATGCAAAGCGGAAACAGTGAATGGACCCGTTATTTCGATGATTTGATGCCAGCCATCAAGGCCTGTCTGGCGCGCCCGGTGGGGGATTTGCCATCGGTATTAAAGGCATGGCCGATGAATCACGGGATGGTGGGTGTTCGCACCGTTAACATTAATGGCGGGCGGTATGATTGCCTGGCCCCCTCGACCGGATTGGGGGACATCCATGTTGAAGCCGTTGAAGGGGCAACCAATGTTTTGCCCGGCGAACGGGATGTTCTGTTCACCCCGGCGGCGGGTGCTTACCCGGCGGATGATTGTTATCAGCATAAAAAACTGATGAAAAAGGGCGTTTTCATTGGCTGGCTGTCACGCAATGCTTGTGAAAGCTAAGAAGTGAGTGCCGTTCATAGCGTCCTTTGATGGCACCTGATTAAAATGGACAAAGCCCCGTCATTATCGGACGGGGCTTTGTCGTGTGTGGCAGGGCAATGCAGGTTTTGAGGTTGGTTTAAAGGCAAAGCGCTTTAATGGGCCTGATAATGTCCGGTCGGGCGCAGAACGCCACTGCTTCCGGCCAGAACATCTTCATTCAGGTTCAGCCCCAAAAAATGGTGCCGGTCAAAATAACCGGGCATTTCAAGGCCCGCCGCCGGTGCGGCATGAAAGCCGAACCGGGCATAATATTTAGGGTCGCCAACCAGTAGAATGGCCCGATGGCCGCGATCATAGGCGGCATTGATGGCAGCGTACATCAAACCCGCCCCGACACCCGAACCATTATAAGCCTTTTCTACCGCAAGCGGACCCAGCATCAGGGCCGAACCCCCATTGCCCGCATCGACATTCCACAACCGGACAGTGCCGATCATGTGTTTGCCGTCATGGGCAACAAAGGCCAGGCCGTCTGCCGGGCGGCGGCCCGCCCGGATTACCTCGGACGATTTTTTAAACCGGTCCGCTCCCATCACGCGATCCAGCAGCTTTTCCCGGTCGATGTGGGAATAAGCACCTTCGCGATCAATCACGATCATTGATGGGGGCCTAGATGATATAGGCAGCGAGCGGCGAAAAGCCGTTAAACGCCACCGACGCATAGGTTGTGGTATAGGCCCCGGTCGCTTCGATCAGAACCTCGTCACCAATCGTCAGGGCAATCGGCAGATCATAGGGGTTCTTTTCGTACATCACATCGGCTGAATCGCAGGTTGGTCCGGCCAATACACACGGGGCGACATCGCCGCCATCATGGATGGTGGTGATGGGGTAACGAATGGCTTCATCCATCGTTTCGGCCAAACCACCGAATTTACCAATATCAAGATACACCCAGCGTACCGGGTCATCATCGTGTTTGCGCGAAATCAGCACGACTTCGGCTTTGATCACGCCAGCATCACCCACCATGCCACGGCCCGGTTCGATAATGGTTTCGGGCATGTGGTTGCCAAAATGATTGTGCAGGGCATCAATGATGGCTGCACCATAGGCTTCGGTGGCCGGAATGTCGCGCAGGTAACGGGTCGGGAAACCGCCGCCCATATTGACCATGCGCAGATTGATGCCTTTTTCGGCCAGGCTGCGGAAAATCATCGAGGCTTCGGCAAGGGCGGTGTTCCAGGCATCCAGGTTGCATTGCTGCGACCCAACATGGAAGGAAACACCATAGGCATCAAGGCCAAGGTGATGGGCATGCTGCAATACATCAAGCGCCATTGCCGGTGCGCACCCAAATTTGCGCGACAGCGGCCATTCGGCCCCAAAACCGTCGGTCAAAATACGGCAGAACACGCGTGATGCCGGGGCAACACGGGCAATCTTTTCAACTTCTTCAACGCAGTCAACGGCGAACAGGCGCACACCCAGCGCATAGGCACGGGCAATGTCGCGTTCTTTTTTGATGGTATTGCCAAAGGAAATGCGGTCCGGCGTGGCGCCAGCGGCCATTGCCATTTCGATTTCCGGTACGGATGCGGTGTCGAAATTGCTGCCAAGGTCGGCCAGAAGGCTCAGAACTTCCGGTGCCGGGTTTGCTTTGACTGCATAGAAAATGCGGGAATCCGGCAGGGATCGGGTAAAGGTTTCGTAGTTGCGCTGAACCACGTCAAGGTCAACAACAAGGCACGGACCTTCCGGTCGGTTCTGGGCCAGGAAATCAATAATACGCTGCGTTGCCATGGGGGCGTTCTCCCATTCCACTATAAAATCGACATAGCGACACCTGATGCATCCTGACGCGGTGGAGGCGCAGAATGCGGTCTATCGGTATGCCAAACGTGAACACGGATCATCCGGTTCGCGAATTTTGCCTCGATATAAGAATGGGAAGATGCCATTCCGCACGGCGGGCAATGATGGTGTGCCTCTTTAGTGTCTGCGGTATTTGGACAACCGCCGGAGACCAAAAAAGCCCTACACCGTCGTTGCTTTAAGTAAGTCCTACAGGGTTCCTGGTCAGGACCACCACAGGCACGTGCGACTTTGGGCAAGCCGGGATTTACGCCTGTTTTTTATTTGGAGCAAGCGGTTTTTTTCACGCTGCGAGATGTTTTTTGTCATGACCCAAAACCGCCAGATATCCCCTTGGTTTCTGGCGTGATTTTCAATTTCTCAACTATCGGAAAATAGGCCGTTTTTTTCGCAACTGCTGCGGGCGACAGGCATATTGCAAAGCCATTTGAAACAGGTCACATTATCGTCCTTCATCATGGTTTATGTGTTCTGACAGGTCTTTGGCGGTCAACCCAGGGTAAAATTTTATGACTGACGGCAAGAAAAGTTCCAGAGTCCAGGTTGCGGTTATGGCGGTAATGCTGGTTGGTGTCGCGGGCTGCCAAACGGTCGGGCAACCCGAAATCATGGAAAGCCCGGATCGTTTGCCGCTTGCTTTGGTGATGCCGGATCGCCCCGCAATGGCCAATGACTGGTCGGATGAATTGCCAAAGATTTATAATCAGGTTGCCGGATGTTTGAACGCGGACCCCTCGCCGCCCGCGCGCGTGGTGGCCGCCGGAACAAACAGCGACGGGCAAATCGTGATTGATATGATGGGCGAAACCGGCAGTTATATGCGGTGCCTGAGTGACCCGGGAGGGAAAAGCAAACCGGTTTTATTTCGCCAGGATATGCCGGTTAATTTGCCGGGGCCTGCCTATACGCCAACGCCATATCCTCCGCCCAAATCGACGGACCCCGATATTTGTTACGAACATTACCCTGTTTCCGATAAAACCGGTTGGCAATTGGGGTGGCTGAGTTACGCCAAAGCCGGAAATGATTGCAACACTGCCGCTATCGCCCGGCCCTGATGACCGCCGAAAAGATGATGCGCTTTAAGAGACTGGAACACAGGATATGAGCAAACTGAAAATCACCGCAGGCCCGTTTGTGTTTGATGCCAGGCTGGAAACCAAAGCCGCGCCCAAAACCTGTGCCGCCTTTGTTGAACGCCTGCCATTCATCAGCAAGGTTGTTCATGTCCGTTGGAGCGGCGAGGGCGTGTGGATGCCTTTAGGGGATTATCAGTTTGGTGTCGATTATGAAAACCACACCAGTTACCCCGCACCGGGCCAGATCATTCTTTATCCCGGCGGGATCAGCGAAACCGAAATTCTGCTGGCCTATGGCGGCGTTCATTTTGCCTCCAAGGTCGGCCAGCTTGCCGGTAATCATTTTATCACCATCACCAGCAATATCGATGATGTGGTGAAGCTGGGCAAAATGACGCTTTGGGAAGGTGCGCAGGATATTCGGTTTGAATTGGCCTAGGTTACGCAGGATATAGCGACCGCGTTACAAGAGAGTCAAATTCGGTTTTGTCGCCTAAATCTTCAGACAGGAAAGTATCTCGGCAACTGTTTTTCCTTGAGATGGTCGCAAGCCTCAAGCCTCAAGCTTATCGCGGCGGGGAAATAGAGCGGGCGGTTTCGACGATATGGGGAACGATTTCCTGTTTGGCCTTTTCCTGTGTCCAGCGAATGACGGGCAGCGAACAGTGAATGGCGGCAACCGGTTTGCCATCATGTGTGCAAATCGGGGCGGCAACGTTTATTTCGTCGGGCAGGGCTTCGCGTTCGGTCATGCAATACCCTTCTTCACGCGCAAGCAGGATGCTTTCCAATATTTTCTGGCGGTCAAGCGTGGTTGTGCCCGTATATTTTTTAAGCTGCCATTCATTGACGCATCTGTGGATTGTCTCGTCATCCTGACGGCTGAGGATAACGCGCCCCGATGACGCGACAAGTGCGGGAACGCGGCGTCCGATGATGGAGGCGCCATAGCTTGTCCGATAGCCCGGCAGGCGCACCACATACATGATGTGCTGATCAATCGGGCGGGCCAGATTGATGGTTTGCTGAAGCTGACGGCTAAGTTCGATTAGCCGGGGCATTGCCAATTGCACCAGATTATCAGACCATAAATAGGCATAGGCCATATCAAGATATTTCAGGGCCGGGCGGTAACGCCGGGTTTCGGCATTTTTTTCGAGATAACCCAATTGATGCAGTGTGTTGACCAGCCGCTGTGCCGCACTTTTGTCCAGTCCGGTTTCCCGGGCGATCTCGGAAAGGCCAAGCTCAAGCTTGTCTTCCGAGAAGACTTCCATAATGCGCAACCCTTTTGCCAATGACGAGACATAGAGCGTGTTCTGTCGCGGTTTTTCAGGGTTGGTCATTTTTTGGATGTTTCCCGTTTTGTCGTTTGAATTGTTCTGCCTTGTTGACAGGCCCATCAATGCCACTTATCGTTAATTGATATACAGTATTCTGTATTAAAATATAATACAAAATATCACGGCGAAAAACGTTGTGGCTTAAATCAGAAAAATGTCATGGAGGCATCATGAAGACGGTTCTTACGGGGGCGAGTCTCTTCGCCCTGACCCTGCTGGCTGCGGCAACGCCCGCTCTGGCGGGCAAATCTGACGACACCCTCAATATCGCCTTTACCAAAGAGCTTGAAAACTTCGACGGCTATTTCAATTCAGCCCGTGAAGGTGTGATCATGCAGCGTACTGTCTGGGACAGTCTGTTGTATCGCGATCCGAAAACGGGCGAATATGAAGGCAATCTTGCGACCGATTGGAAATGGGTGGACGATGTCACCCTTGATTTCACCCTGCGCAAAGGTGTGAAGTTCCATAACGGTGCCGATTTTACCGCCGACGATGTGGTTTACACCGTGAACTGGGTGGCGGATCCGTCACACGGGGTCAAAACCCAACGTAACGTCAACTGGATGAAAAGTGCGGAAAAGCTTGGCCCTTATAAGGTCCGTTTGCATTTGAAGGCGCCTTTCCCGGCTGCATTTGAATATCTTTCCGGTCCGGTGCCGATTTACCCGCATGAATATTATGCCAAGGTCGGGCCGAGTGGCATGGGGCAACATCCGATTGGTACCGGCCCTTACAAGGTTGTTTCGATCGAACCTGGCAAGCATTTCGTGCTTGAGAAATTCGATGGCTATTTCAAGGATAGCCCCAAGGGGCAGCCGACAATCGGCCATCTTGATATTCGCACCATTCCCGACATCAATACCCAGGTTGCTGAATTGTTCAGTGGCGGGCTGGACTGGATTTGGCAGGTGCCGGCCGATCAGGCCGAAAGCCTGAAGGCGATGGACCAGTTTACCATTGCCAATGAAAGCACCATGCGTATTGGCTATCTTGAAATGGACGCGGCTGGTCGCACGGGTAAAGACAACCCGATGACGAAGCTCAAGGTTCGCCAGGCGATTAATTATGCCATCGATCGCAATGCGATGGTGAAGGTCATGCTGAAAGGCAAGTCTAAGGTGGTGAATGCCGCCTGCTTCCCGTCGCAGTTTGGCTGCACGGATGACGTGACCAAATATGGTTATGATCCTAAAAAGGCCAAAGAACTTTTGGCCGAGGCGGGGTATCCTGACGGCTTCGATGTCGATTTTTATGCCTATCGTGACCGCGAATATGCGGAAGCCATTATGGGCTATCTCAATGCGGTCGGCATCAATACCAACTTCAAATTCCTGCAATATTCGGCCTTGCGTGAGACCCGCATGTCGAAGGGCGTGCCCATGTCGTTCCAGACCTGGGGTTCTTATTCGATCAACGACGTTTCGGCGATTACCAGTGAATTCTTCAAATTTGGGTCGCTTGATTCTGCACGTGACGAACAGGTCAAGGAATGGTTGGATATTGCAGACTCCTCGATCGACCCGGAAGAGCGCAAGGAATATTACAAGAAAGCACTGCAACGGATTGCCAAAGAGGCATATTGGGCGCCGCTGTTCTCTTATAATTCCAACTATGTCTTTACCAAAGATCTCGAATTTACGCCAACCACGGACGCTATTCCGCGGTTCTTCCAGATGACCTGGAAATAATTTTTCGAGAACCAGAAATGGGGTAACGGACGGTGTTGGTTTACACACTTAAAAGGCTGGGGCTGGCCTTGCTGGTCGCCCTTGCCGTTTCGATGCTGAGTTTCACCTTGTTGCATCTGTCAGGCGATCCGGCATCCGCGATTGCGGGTGAAGGCGCAACGGACGCTGATATCGCTGCCATTCGGGCCTTTTACGGCTTTGATAAGCCTTTGATCCTGCAATATGCCGATTGGCTGTTCAGGGCGCTAAGGGGTGATTTTGGCGAGAGTTATTACTTCCAGTTGCCTGTCGCACAGCTGATCGGAGACCGCTTGTCGATCACGATGACGCTGGGTATCTGCGGCATTTCCTTTGCTTTGCTGATGGCTGTGCCTTTGGGTGTTGCTGCTGCCGTCCGTCCCAACAGCCTTGTTGACCGGGTTGCGTTGTTTGTCTCGGTCGTCGGCCAGGCCATGCCAAGTTTTTGGTTTGGCCTGGTTCTGGTTGTTATTTTCAGTATCAAATTTCAGATTTTGCCGCCCTCGGGCACCAAAAGCTGGGAAAATTTTGTCATGCCAACCGTGGTGCTGGGCTATTACGCGATGCCTGCCATCATGCGTTTGACGCGTGCCGGGATGCTGGATGTTTTAGGTGCCGATTATGTGCGTACCGCCCGCGCCAAAGGGGCGGGGGAAATGCGGGTCATGTTCAAACATGCCCTGCGTAATGCGATTATTCCGGTGGTCAGTCTTTCTGCGGTGCAAATGGGCTTTATGTTGGGGGGCTCGATTGTTGTTGAATCAATCTTCGCCCTGCATGGGGCCGGTTATTTGGCGTGGGAATCAATTGGTCGCAATGACCTGCCAACCGTGCAGGCCCTGATCCTGATTTTTTCGCTGTTCTATATCGTTTTTACCTTCCTTTCCGATTTGTTGAATGCGTGGCTTGACCCGCGTATGAGGGTGGGCTGACACATGGCAAAAACAATTGAAACTGTTGAAGCCGCGCTCAGCGGTCCGACACCCGGCCAGATTTTGCGTAACCGCATTTTTGGTCATCGCGGATTGATGTTTGGCAGTATCGTCCTGCTGGCGGTCTTTTTCATTGCTATTCTGGCGCCGGTTATTGCCCCGCATGATCCTTATGCCCAGGACCTTATGGCCCGTATGAAGCCACCTGTGTGGTTTGACAAGGGAACCTGGAACCATCCGTTGGGAACCGACCATCTGGGCCGGGATTATCTGTCGCGTTTGTTATATGGCGCGCGCATTTCACTGTTGATTGGTGGCTTTGCCGCGCTGATTTCCGGGCTGATCGGCACCTTTATGGGGGTTGCGGCCGGTTATTTTGGTGGCAAGGTCGATAGCATTGTGACCTTTGTGATCAATGTGCGCCTGGCGATGCCGGTGGTTCTGGTGGCATTGGCGATTGTTGCGGTGTTTGGCGGCTCGCTTGAGGTTGTCATTCTTGTGTTGGGCTTTTTGCTGTGGGACCGCTTTGCCGTGGTGATGCGCTCTTCCACCCAGCAATTGCGTTCGGCCGAATATGTGAATGCGGCACGGGCCATCGGGTGTTCGACCCGGCGCATCATCTTTAGCGAGATCATGCCCAATATCCTGAACAATCTGATTGTGGTTGTGACCCTGGAAATGGCGCATGCGATTTTGCTGGAAGCGGCATTGTCGTTTCTGGGCCTGGGTGTGCAACCGCCGACCCCGTCTTGGGGGTTGATGATTTCCGAAGGGAAAAAGATGCTGTTGTTTGAACCGTGGCTGATCACCATTCCCGGGATTGCCCTGTTTGTTTTGGTGTTGGCGATCAACTTGCTGGGCGATGGCCTGCGCGATGTGTCGGCACCGGAAAACCGGAATTAGGAAAGGAGAGAAACCATGAGCAATATTCTCTCTGTGCGGGACCTGAAGGTGGATATCCCGCTGGCAGGTGGCGTGTTACACGCGGTGCGCGGCATCGATTTTGACCTTGAACGCGGGGAAACCCTGTGTATCGTCGGGGAGTCCGGCAGTGGTAAATCACTGACATCATTGGCGATTATGGGGCTTTTGCCCAAAATGGCACAATGCCGGGCGGACAAGCTTGAATTTTCCGACATCGATTTGTTGAAAATGAAAAATCGCCAGATGCGCAGTTTGCGCGGCGATCGCATTTCAATGATTTTTCAGGAACCGATGACATCGCTGAACCCGGCTTACACCATTGGCGATCAATTGACCGAAGCCCTTTTGCTGCATCGTAAGGTGGGAAAAAAGGCGGCGGAGGCCAGGGCCGTTGAATTGCTCGAAAAGGTAGGGATTACCGCCGCAGCCAGCCGCCTGGGGCAATATCCGCACCAATTATCCGGTGGTTTGCGTCAGCGTGTGATGATTGCGATGGCCCTGATGGGTGAACCTGAATTGATTATCGCGGACGAACCGACAACCGCCCTGGATGTGACGATTCAGGCGCAAATTCTGCGCCTGCTGGTCGATCTTCAGCGGGAAATGAACATGGCGATGATTTTGATCACCCATGATTTGGGCGTGGTCGCACGCGTTGCCGACAAAGTGGCCATTATGTATGCCGGCGAGGTGGTTGAAGCGGGACGATCCGAAGATGTGTTTAACGCGCCCCAGCATCCTTACACACGTGGCTTGTTGCGCTGCATTCCCGTGCCGGGCAAAACCAAGCCCGGTGAACATTTGGGGTCTATTCCCGGTATTGTGCCGTCGCTGATTGGCGAGACACAGGGCTGCGCCTTTCGCGGGCGCTGCGAGGTGGCACTGGATCGCTGTGCCCAGGATGTTCCCAAGCGTATTAGCGAAAGCGGCCATATGTATCGGTGCGTTCATGACGGCGGACAGCCGAGCGCGGATACCATTCAAAGTGAGGGTCGGCCATGACATCTCCCGTCCTTGAACTTAAAAACGTCTCCAAGGTTTTTTCCATCAAGCAGGGCATGTTTGGCAAACCCAAACCCCTGCGTGCGGTAAACGAGGTTGATATTCGCCTGAATAAGGGCGAAGTGCTGGGTCTTGTTGGGGAATCCGGTTGCGGGAAAAGTACGCTTGCGCGGATTTTGTTGGGTCTTGAAAAGCCGACGGCGGGCGAAGTGCTGGTGGATGGCAAAAATATCGAAACCCAGGATCGGTCCTATCTGGCGCGGCGTATTCAGCCGATTTTTCAGGACCCTTATTCGTCGCTT
>JBNKVZ010000096.1:0-17212 GCA_050299455.1 Thalassospira sp. | reverse complement strand
CGCGTGGGCGAATTTCATTACCTGCACCATGACCATGACGGCACCCCGTATGCCAATATGGGCGAGATGGCCGACCGTGTTGCCAGTGCGGCGGCTGCCACCGGCATTGATCTGACCCTGCTGCCGGTTTTTTATGCCCATGCCGGGTTTGGCGGCACCGCCCCAACCGCGGGCCAGCGCCGCTTTATTAATTCGGTCGCGCAGTTTGAAAAACTGATTGCCGCCTGCAATGAAACGGCCAAAAACCATGATGGCATGATTGTTGGTGTTGCCCCGCACAGCCTGCGCGCAGCCACCCCAGACGAACTGTCACATGTGACCCAAATGGTCGGCACCAACCCCATCCATATCCACATTGCCGAACAATTATTAGAGGTCAATGATTGCATCAAATGGTCCGGCCAACGCCCGGTTGAATGGCTGCTGGACCATTTTGACCTGACAAACCAGTGGTGCCTGGTTCATGCCACCCATATGACCGAAGATGAAACCATCCGTATGGCGCGCTCTGGCGCAATTGCCGGCCTGTGCCCGATTACCGAGGGCAATTTGGGGGATGGTACCTTCCCGGCCGATACATTTTTGGCCAATGGCGGTCAGTTTGGCATCGGGTCGGATTCCAATGTGCAAATCAGCATTCCATCGGAATTGCGCCAGTTGGAATATTCCCAGCGCCTGCACCACAATTCGCGCAATGCCATTGCCAATGTGTCGTCCTCCACCGGGCGAACGCTTTTTGATCATGCGTTAAAGGGCGGCGCACGCGCCCTGGCAACCGATCATGGCATTGCCAACGGCAAAACGGCCAATTTCGTCTCGCTGAATACAGATGAGGCATCTTATTTGTCGCAGGATCATATTCTGGATGCCTGGATCTTTGCCGAAACCGTTACGGTTGATAATGTTTGGGTGCGGGGCCGCAAGGTGGTGACGAACGGTCGCCATATTGCACGGGACGACATCGCGCCGAAATTCCAGCAAACAATGAAAAACCTGCTGGCGAAATAGCCGCCCCGCGATAACGAGTTTGTTTCCCTTTCCCCTGCGGGATCGGCTACAAGGGTCGTTAATTGGCAACACAGGAACAAAGCGTTATCCATGCGGGCGAAAAAGGCACCTACCCTGCACCAGCAGATTATAAACGATATCGAAGGATATATTCTGTCAGGTGAATGGCCCCCGGGCCATCGCATTGCCAACGAACTGGACCTGGCACAGCATTATAACTGTTCGCGCATGACGGTGAACAAAGCGCTAAGCCAGCTCGCCAAGGCCAATTTGATTGAACGGCGCAAAAAATCCGGCAGTTTTGTTACACAACCCCAGGCGCAATCGGCAATCCTGGAAATTCACGATATCAAACTGGAAGTGCAGTCCTTGGGGCTGCCTTACGAATATCACCGTCTTGCCCGATCCCCCCGTAAGGCAACGCCGGATGATATGAAAAGCCTGGAGCTTTCAGCCAGCGAAGACATTCTGGAAGTTATTGGCAAGCACCTTGCCGGTCCGCGTGTTTTTTGCCTGGAAGAACGCCTGATCAATTTGTCCGTTGTGCCCGAAGCCCGCGACGAAGATTTTATCGAAACCGCGCCCGGCCCATGGTTGACCAGCCGGGTTCCCTGGACAACGGCGGAACATATGATCAAATCGATTGGTGCCAACGAACATTATGCCCAGGCCCTTGACATTGCCAAGGGAACGGCCTGCCTTGTGATTGAGCGCCGCACCTGGAGCCATAACGGCCCCGTCACCCATGTGCGACTGACTTATCCCGGGGATCGCCATACCCTGGTGGCGCGGTTTACCCCAACCGACCCGACAGGAAAAGCCTCTGCCTTTTAGTTGTATATGCAACCTGACCCTTATTTAAGCGCCTATAACATCAGGTTGTTTTTCCGTGCCGGCTTTCCAGCCGATAGCGTGTGCCGGGGTAAATCAACCGGGCAAGAGAGACGATACCGCCGCTTGACCATGTGCGGCGACGGATCATCAAACAGGGTTCATTGTGTAATATTACCAATAACTTGGCCTCCCACGGCTGCGCCAAAACCGACTCGACAACATGTTCGGAGCCGGTAAGCGGCGCGATCTGGGAGAGGTAAACATTTGGCGTAATTGCCAAAAAATCCTGCGACAAATAATTGGGCGCCAGTGCTGGATTAACAAAACGATCCTCGATCTGGACCGGAACCTCATTTTCATGATGCACAATAAGCGAGTGAAAAACCGGTGCCCCAATCGGGATATCCAGCGCATCCGCCACATCGGGCGATGCAGCCTGATCGGCCAGCACAATCACGGATGCAGAATGAACATGGCCGCGCTCGGTAATTTCCTCGGCAATATTGCGCACCTCAAAAAGCGCGGAATAGCCCTTTTTCTGCGCAACAAACGAGCCGACTCCTTGAACACGCACCAATTCGCCCTCATGCGCCAACTCGCGCAAGGCCCGGTTTATCGTCATTTTGCTGATGCCAAGCTCTGAAACCAGCTCGTTTTCAGAGGGAATCCGGTGATTGGGCTTCCATTCTCCGCGATAAATGCGATCCAGGATCATCTGTTTGACCTCCAGATACAAAGGTCCGCTGCCGTCGCGCTCCCTTCGCAACGTCTCGCCAGAAAAAATTGTACCTTCCTGTTTTTGCCGGGCTGGCCGTAATCCGTTGTTTTTTGTCATTTTTAACCCGTTTCCGCATCATTTTTGCATTGCATATATAATACACTTTTTATTTGATGAGCGTAAAAAAGTGTCATATGTTACCTATACAACCAAAGACAAAACAATTTCTGCCACTCGCCCCCAATATCGCGCAATATAAAAACAAGCAGGGTGTGGCCGAATTTATCAGGGCCAAATCGCTTCATTCGTTGCAAGGAGACCTCTCAATGAAGTTCAAGTCAATTCTTGTGGCTGCCGCCGCATTATGTGCCATCTTCACCACGTCGCCATCACCAGCACAGGCCAAGGAATGGAAAAATGTAACCATTACCCTTGAAGGCGCCTATGCCCCGTGGAACAAAACCAACCCCGACGGATCGCTGGGCGGGTTTGAACCGGAACTGGCGAAATATCTGTGCGACCACATGAAGGTGAAATGCACGCTGGTTGCCTCGGACTGGGACAGCATGATCACCAGCCTCAATGCGGGCAAATTTGACGCGATCATGGACGCGCTGTCGATTACGCCCGAACGCCAGAAAGTCATCGCCTTTTCCATCCCCTATGCCAATACCCATGCCGCCTTTGCCGCCCCCACCGAGAGTGACTATGCCCAGGCACCTGGCACCGGCGAAGTTGTAAAAATGGCGCCGGATTATTCTGGCGGTAAAAAACAGATTGATGCCCTGCGCAAGGCATTTGATGGTGCGACCATCGGTATTCAGGCCGCAACGGTTTATGCCAAATTCATCTATGACAATTTCCAGGATGTTGCGACCATCCGCGAATATAAAACCGGTGCCGAACGCGACCTGGACCTGCAAACCGGTCGTATCGACGTTGGGTTTGACGATACCACCAACCTGCTGGCCTCGTTCAAAACATCGGATGAAGCAATGGCAATCACCGGCCCGGAAATTGCCGGGACTGTTTTTGGCATTGGTGAAGGTGTTGGCCTGCGCAAGGAAGATACCGAATTGAAGGCCATGTTTGATGATGCCATCAAGGCCGCCCTTGCCGACGGCACCATCAAAAAGCTGTCAATGAAGTGGTTTGGCACCGACGTCACCCCCGAATAACACGCCTCCCGACGGGCGGGAAGCCCGCTGTTTGTTTGTCTGAACGCGGCTTCCCCCCGTTTTTCTCTCGCAGTTACTGTGCCGGGTCTTCCCCCTGACGACAGCAACATTCCCAAGCCCGTCCGAACCACGAAGGCCTGGCAAATGGAAATCTTTGAACTTCTCGGCTTTGGTGCCAATGGCTGGGGCGCACTGATCCTGACCGGCATGTTGCTGACATTATGTGTCACGCTGGCCTCCCTTGCGATTGGTGCCCTTGTTGGTGGATTGATCGCAACTGCCAAATTATCGAACTTCTGGTGGCTGCGCGCGATTGGCACGACCTACACCACCATTTTTCGCGGCGTGCCCGAACTTCTGATCATTTACCTTATCTATTTTGGTGGCTCGACCGCCGTTACCGCCATTGGTCAGGCGATGGGGATCCAGGGCTTTTTGGGTATGCCGTCCTTTTTGGCCGGTGCGCTGGCCGTTGGGCTGATTTCGGGGGCCTATCAGGCCGAGGTTTATCGCGGGGCCTATCGCGCCATTCCGCGCGGCGAGATCGAGGCCGCCGCCTCAATCGGCATGCCGCCGCTTCGCTGTGTGCGACGGATTATTTTGCCGCAAATTTTGCGTTTCGCCATTCCCGGGCTGAACAATGTCTGGCAGCTTTCGCTAAAGGATTCCGCCCTGATCTCGGTTACGGGCCTGGCCGAGCTGATGCGCACCACCCAGGTTGCCGCCGGCTCCACCCGCCAGTATTTCCTGTTCTATATCGTCGGCGGGATCTTGTACCTGGTGCTGACCAGCTTTTCCGAACGCATTTTTAACAGTGCCGAACGCCGCAGCAACAAATCCATGCCGCGCGGCATGGGTCAGGTTTGAGGGCCGATCATGGATTTTGCATTTCTCTATTCAACCATGAAGGCGCTGCTTGCCGCGACACCCACCACCCTTGGGCTGTTTTCGCTATCGGTGTTTTTTGGCTGCCTGTTGGCCCTGCTGATTGTCACCATGCGGGTCAGCAACAATATTGTCGCCCGTAATTTCGCCAAGGGCTATATCTTCGTTTTTCGTGGCTCCCCGCTTTTGATCCAGATGTTTCTGGTCTTTTACGGGCTGGGACAATTTGGCGTGATCCGCCACAGTTTTGTCTGGCCTGCCTTGCGTGAACCCTTTGTTTGCGCGGTTTTATCCCTTGCCTTGTGCACGGCGGGTTATTCGGCGGAAATATTCAGAAGTGGCCTTCGCGCCGTTCCCACAGGGGAAGTAGAAGCCGCGCGTGCGGCCGGTATGTCGGGCTTTTTGCTGCTGCGTCGCATCATTGCGCCCATTGCCCTGCGCCATGCCCTGCCTGCTTATTCAACCGAAATTGTCCTGATGGTCAAATCAACCGCGCTGGCAAGCCTGGTCACGGTTTGGGAAATTACCGGGGTAGCCCAGCGGCTGATTTCGCAAACCTATCGCACGATGGAAGTCTTCCTGTGTGCAGCGGCCCTTTATCTGCTGCTGAATTTCATCATCCTGCAAGCACTGTCTTTGCTGGAAAACCGGTTAAACCGCCATCATCACCGCCCGTCGGACCGTAAATCTTCCGTCAAAAATGCCCTTTTTGGTGCCCGCCCGTAACCGGGCTGTGTTTAGGCCCTTTTCATTAAAAGGATCGTCTCATGTCCGCCTCCCCCCGGCTTTCCGTTCGTAATATCCGCAAAAGTTTTGGCGCCCATGAAGTGCTGCGCGGCATTTCCCTTGATGCCCATGACGGCGATGTCATTAGCGTATTGGGGGCCAGCGGCTCTGGCAAATCCACCTTTCTGCGCTGTATCAACATGCTTGAAACCGCAGATGAAGGGGATGTGATTGTCAGTGGTGAAGAAATCACCATGAAAACCACCCACCAGGGACGCGGGGCCGCCAACCGCAAGCAGCTGGACCGTATTCGCACCGAATTGGGCATGGTTTTCCAATCCTTTAACCTGTGGTCACACATGACCATTTTGGAAAACATTATTGAAGGCCCGGTTCATGTGCAAAAGCGCCCCCGCGCCGATTGTATTGCCGAGGCCGAAGCCCTGTTGGAAAAAGTCGGCATTGCTGATCGCAAGGATTATTACCCGGCCCATCTTTCTGGCGGGCAAAAACAGCGTGCCGCCATCGCCCGCTCGCTGGCCATGCGGCCAAAGGTCATTTTGTTTGACGAACCAACATCCGCCCTTGACCCCGAACTGGTGGGCGAAGTGCTGCATGTGATGCGCGATCTGGCGGCAGAGAAAATGACCATGCTGGTCGTGACCCATGAAATGGGCTTTGCGCGCAATGTATCGAACCGCGTGATCTTTATGCGCGAAGGCATGATTGACTGTGAAGGCACCCCGAACGAAATGTTTGGCGGCCAGGGCTCCCCCTATTTTCAGCAATTCATCCGCCATATGGAAACCGAAAATGACGCAGCCTGATATTGTTCTGGATGTCGGTTTAACCTGGCGCGAAGTCGCCGCCATTGCCCATGGTGCCCGGCTGACCCTGTCTGATGCGCCCAACAAGCGCATTGATCGGGGCCGCAAAATCGTTGATGCGCTGGTGGATCGCGGCATTCGCGCCTATGGCATTACCACCGGCGTCGGTGCCCTTGCCGATACAGTGGTGGACCGCAGCGCCCAGGCACAGCTTTCGCGCAACATTATCCTCAGCCATGCCTGTGGCACCGGTCCGTTGCTGCCCGCACCGGCTGTCCGCGCCATTATTGCCGCGCAAATCAACAATTTCACCCACGGTTATTCCGGCATTCGCCCGGAAACAGTGGCCTTGATGCAGGCCCTGCTCAACCATGATTGCATTCCGGCGGTCCCGTCCAAGGGATCAGCCGGCTATTTGGTCCATATGGCGCATATTGCCCTGGTGCTGCTTGGCGAAGGGCGGGCGACACTTGCGGGGCAGATGCTTTCGGGGGCAGATGCGCTGGCAAAAATCGGCCAAACGCCGCTGGTGCTGCAAGCCAAAGAAGGGCTGAGCCTGGTGAATGGCACCTCCTGTTCTGCCGGGTTGGGGGCCTTTGCCCTGGCCCGCGCGCACCGCCTGGCGGACTGGGCCGATGCCGTTGCCGCCATGACCCTTGAATCATCAGGCGCGCAAATGGCCGCCTTCGATGCCGATATTCTGGCCTTGCGCAAATCGGCGGGAATTCAAAAGGTTGGTGCCACCCTGCGCGCCCGCTTGGCCGGAAGCCGCCATATCGACCAATCCTTTGCCAAACGCACCCAGGATGCGCTCAGCCTGCGGGCAACACCGCACGCACATGGGGCGGTGCGCGATGTGTTTGATAATACGGCCATTGTCGTTAATCAGGAACTGGCATCTGTTACCGACAATCCAATTGTTCATGGCTCTGCTTCGGACCCCAAGGTCGCCTCCGAGGCCCATGCCGTGGCCCCGGCCCTGGCATTGGCGCTGGATGGATTGGCCATTGCCATTTCGCAACTTTCCATGCTGTCCGAACGGCGTTTGGACCGGCTGGTTAACCCACTGGTGAGCGGCCTGCCACCCTTTTTAACCAATGATCCCGGTGTGGGGTCCGGGTTAATGATTGCCCAATATACTGCCGCCGCCCTGGCCGCAGAAAACCGCCGCCTTGGCGCCCCGGCCAGCCTGGATGGCGGCATCACATCCGCCCTGCAAGAAGATTACCTGGCCCATCCCACAGCAGCGGCCAACAAGCTTTTGCAGGTGCTGGACAATACCGAACAGGTGCTTGCCATCGAGCTTCTTGCCGCGGTCCAGGCCTCTGATTTAATTGCCATTAACCCGGATGAAGGCATGAAAATGCGTGCATCGGGCACCAATGTCATTTATCAACAAGTTCGTCATTTGCTGCCTGCCTATGGGGATGATCACGCCCTTGCCATCGATCTGGAAACCCTGCGCAACCTGATCGCCAGCGAGGAACCCGCCCCCATCCCCTAAGCAGGCCGCCCATATCAGATATCAACCGGGTTTGACCCGCCCCAACGGTGCCAAAGGGCGCCAAACGGTGCCAAACCCGCGATTGTCACGCCGCCACCCCAAACAAACAAGGATCGCCCCATGTCCAACCAATATGATGTCGCTGTAATCGGTCTTGGTGCAATGGGCAGTGCCGCCATCTCGTTTCTGGCGGCACGCGGCGTTCGGGTGATCGGGTTTGAAGCGGCAAGCCCGGCACATGGTCTGGGCTCGTCACACGGTGACAGCCGGTTGATCCGGCTGGGATATTTTGAAGATCCCAGCTATGTGCCCCTGCTGCACCGCGCCTATGACAACTGGCGCGCATTGGAAAACCAGTTGCGCGAAACGATCCTGAACGTCACCGGCGTTTTGCAGGTCGGCCTGCCTGACAGCGACATTGTCACCGGCACCCTCGCATCGTGTGACATGCACAACCTGCCCCATCAAACATTTGATGCCGCCGAAACGCGCAAACGATTTCCGGTTTTTGGCTTGGACGATACTGAAATTGCTGTACTTGACCCAAATGGCGGCTGGTTAAAACCCGAAGCCGCCATTTGGGGATATTTGCGCCTGGCAGCCGCCAATGGTGCAAAACTGCATATCGGCGAAAAGGTGGATGGCCTTTCACCCGCCGATAATGGCGTCAGCATTTCGGCAGGCGGGCAAACATATCGGGCGGCGAAGGTGATTGTCGCAACCGGTGCCTGGATATCCCATTTAATTCCTGGCCTTCAGGCATTGGCAAATCCGATCCGCCAGGTGGTGGCCTGGTATCGGCCAGAAAACGGCTTTGTCACCAACCCGGTTCGCATGCCGGCATTTTTGCGCGATGACACCGACAATGGCACCTTTTTCGGCTTTCCCGAAATTGGCCCTGACGGCGTTAAAATTGGTCGCCATGCCCATTTTATGGAAAGCATCGATCCCGACCAACCCAACGCCCCGGTCAATGAACGGGATTTGGCCTTGCTTGACGAATTTGCCGCCCGTCGCCTTCCGGGTATGAATGGCCGACGGGTCAATGCTGTTACCTGCCGCTATACCATGCTGCCCGGCGAAGATTTCCTGCTGGACCATTTACCGGGCGAGGACAGGATCATTGTCGCCTCGCCCTGCTCGGGCCACGGGTTTAAATTCACCAGTGTCATAGGGGAAATTCTGGCCGACCTCGCCATTCAGGGCGAGACCGACCTGCCGATTGCGGCCTTCACCTTTGACCGTTTGATGAAAGCGCCCCATAACGCCGGTTAATGGCGTTGGCGGATCACAGCGGTTTTCAGATTGGGCAAGAAAATGGTTGAAACCGGGATAATCCATGCCAAAACTGCAGGCGTAAAAGGTTGGCCTGCATATTGCGGGGCAGAATTTCGGCACAAATGAAAAGAGCATGATATGAAGCGGGTGATCATCGCCATTACCGGGGCATCGGGCGTTATTTATGGTGTCCGCGCCCTGCAATTGTTGCGGGACATGGCCGATATCGAAACCCATGCCGTCATCTCGCCCTCCGCCTTGCGCACGGCAAAGGCCGAACTGGATATAGATGCCGATGAAATCCGGTCTTATGCCGATATCGTTTATAATTATCGCGATATCGGGGCTGCCATTTCATCGGGCTCCTTTCAAACGGAAGGCATGCTGGTCGCGCCGTGTTCCATAAAAACGCTGAGCGGCATTGCCAATTGCTATAATGAAGAGCTGATTGTCCGGGCTGCCGATGTCTGCCTGAAGGAGCGCCGCCGGGTTGTGCTGTTATTGCGCGAAACGCCCTATCATGCAGGGCACATCAACCTGATGGCCCAGGCAACCCAAAACGGGGCCATCATCATGCCGCCTGTCCCGGCCTTTTACAGCCGCCCGCAAAGCATTGATGAAATGGTCACACAAACCACCGGCCGGGCATTGGACCTGCTGGGCATTCACCTGCCTGTTGTCAAACGCTGGACGGAAGACGAAAACGGCGCGTCTGAATGACCCGTTAAACAAAAGGCAACCAGCCAGCCTGCAACGCACCGTTACGGGTTGTCATGCAATGGTGGGCGATCCGATCGGCAGCATTGCCGCCACTTTTTCAACCATTTGATCAATTGGCAATTGCCCATCAATCACGATGCCATTTTCATCGGGTTCAAGCGGCTCCAGGGTGGCAAGCTGGCTATCGAGCAGGGATACCGGCATGAAATGTTGCCGTCCGGTCATTCTCTGCGCCAAAACCGCACGCGGCACGGCAACATGAACAAAAAAGACATCGCCTGCCTTCCGTAACCGATCCCTGTAGGATCGCTTTAACGCCGAACAGGACACAACAATTCCATCATCTGGCGCGGCTTTTATTTGCTCTGCAATGCAATCGAGCCACGGGCGGCGCATATCATCCGTTAACGGACGCCCCTGCGCCATCCAGTCGACATTGGTTTGCGGATGAAAATGATCTCCCTCGATAAAAGGTAGGGACAAAAACTGAGCCAATTGTTCGCCGATTGTCGATTTCCCGCAACCGGCGACACCCATCACAACAATACGCAGCTTCATTCACGTCAACCAGGAAATCGGATACATCACAATCTGCGGGAATGCCGCAACCAACACAATGACCACCAAATTGACTATATAAAACGGTAGTGCCGCCTTGATCAGCTGTGGCGTTGGCACCTTCGATACATAGGCGGTGGCAAACAGACAAGTGCCAACCGGCGGCGTGGCAAGGCCAACAGCCAGGCAGGTCACCATATAAATCAGGAAATGCATCGGATGCACCCCGGCACTAATCGCGGCGGGCATCAAAACCGGGATCAACATCAATGCGGCGGCGACAATATCCATCATCATGCCAACAATGATGAAAATAACCCCCATCAGCATCAAGGTGCCAAAACCCGACCCGGCAAACAGTGACAAAAAGCCCGATGCCTTTTGCGGCAGCATATCGACGGTGAAAACAAAGGTTGCCACATTGGCGACCATCAAAATCAGCAAGACCGACCCAGCCAACTGCCCCGAACGTATGGTTAAAACCAGCACATCCTTAAACCCGATCTGCCGATAGACCGCACCGGCCACCAACAGGGTATAAAGCACGGCCAAACCTGCCGCCTCGGTCGGGGTGACGATACCGGAAAACATCCCGGTCAGAATGATAATCGGCGCACCAATGGCCGGGGCTGCGCGGACCAGTGCGCGCACAGATCGCGAAATGCTGAAGGATGTGATCTGTCCATAGCCATTTTTGCGGGCAATAAAGGTATTATAAACCGCCAATGCCAGGGCCAGTAACACCCCCGGCCCCAAGCCACCCGCCAGGGCCGCCCCCACCGACTGGCCGGAGGACGCCGCGGCAACGATGATCAAAATCGAGGGCGGCACCAATGTTGCCAAGGTCGATGTTATCAGTGTTAACGCGGCCGCATAGGGTTTGGGATAACCGCGCGACGTCATGGATTTTATGGTGATCGGCCCCAAACTGGCAATATCGGCCACGGACGAGCCCGAAATACCGCCAAAAATGAAACTTGAGACAATATTGACATGCCCAACCCCGCCCGGCAGGCGGCCAACCAGGGCTTCGGCGGCATCAAAAATACGTTCCGACAGCCCGCCGCGCTCCATAATTTGCCCGGCAAGAATAAAGAGCGGCACGGCAATCAGCAGAAATGAATTGATCGACGTTGCCATGGACTGCGTCACCATTGTCAATGGCAAGCCAAACCACCAAATGGTCCCGGCCGATGCCAGGCCAAGTGCCACGGATAAAGGCACATCAAGAACAGCCAGGACGACAAAAATCACAATAAGAGTAAGGCTCATGACGTGGTTTCCTGCTGTTCATCACCCATGTCAACGGGTGTGGCAAAATCGTCCTGGGCAAATAGCGCATTGAGCGCGGCGCCAAAAATCGCCAGGCCAGAACCAATCACCAGCGGCAATGTTGCCAGCCACATACCCACCTGAAGGGTGGCAGAACGTTCATTGAAATTGATTTGCTGCACCATCAGGTTCCAGCCCTGCCAGCAGGCAACCCCAAAAAGCAGCATGGCGCAAACGGCCGGAATAAGACGATAAATCCAGCGCACCGATTGCGGGATCAGAACAATCAGAAAATTCAGGGCGGGATGCTGACCATTGCGAAACCCGACAGCCAGGCCGAGCCAAACCGTCCAGATAAACAAAAAGCGGGCCAATTCCTCGGTCCAGGCCACAGAATGCCCGGCAAACCGGGAAGTAACCTGTATCGCAATCAAGATCACCATGCTCAGCACGGCCAGTAAAATGATCGCATCGACAATCCGCCAGACGATTTTGTCGATAAGCTGCATTTAACTTCCTCCCAAAAGACCGGAGCCTGCCAATGCAGGCTCCGTTGGAAAATCAATGCGCATTGACGAAATCGATGCTTTCCTTGGTGAAATCGGCACCAATCTGGTTTTCAAATTCGCCGTAAATACCACGGGCGATTTTTTGAACCTTTGCAAGTTCACCATCCGCAAAATAGTTTACCTGCATACCCTGCTGCTTGAGTTTATCAATAATTTCCTGTTCTTGCTGAATCTCCTGGGCGTCATGCTCCTTGATCATCTGCTGGGCTGCGTCCATCACCGCACCCTGATATTTTTCGGGAATACGCCCCCACGCCTTGGATGACAGGCCCAAAAGGAAGCTATCAGCAATATGCTGGGTCATATTAAGCTGGCCCTGCACTTCGGAAAATTTGTTGTTATAGGGCACTTCAACCGGGTTTTCCTGCCCTTCAATCACCTGCAGCTGCAAGGCGGAATACACCTCGGAAAAGGCCATAGGCGTCGGGTTGGCACCCAATGCCTCAAACAGTTTGACGAACAGGGGATTATTGGGGGTCCGCAGCGTCAGCCCCTTGAAATCCGAAGCCTTGGTGATCGGACGATCACGGGTTGTTACATCGCGGAATGTCCGCAGGAAGAAACCCAGCCCCTTGATATTCATGCGCTTTAGCGACGCAATCAGTTCCTGGCCCGGTTTGCCATGCAGATAGGCCTTAAGCTGATCATAATTGGCAAACAGATACGGCAGGGAAATGGCATTCATTTTCGGTTCAAACGACGCATAAACCGACGATGCCAGGATCAAACCGTCAAGTGCGCCGGCACCCAGCTGGTTAATCGCCGAATTCTGGTCACGTCCAAACAGCACGCCATCCGGAAAAACCTGGAAGGTCACCTGGCCATCGGTTTTTTCTTTTACCAGTTCGGCAAACCGGGTCGCGGCACGCCCAACCGAACTTTCAATCGGGTCGGGCACGGCCAACATCAGGGATGTTTGTGCCTGGGCCGGGCGCATGCCCGCCAGGCCACCAATCGCAACCGCCCCAAGCAAGGCGACACGTAATAGTCCCCGACGCGTTGTGTTAAAACTCTTTTTCATAGGTTTCCTCCCATATAAACAGTGTTCAGGGTTTTAAGGGGCTGCCTTCTGGCAGTCTTCCGTTGAGACGTTTTAATTCAAGAATCAGTGCGGCGTGATCAAGGTCCCCGCCGCCATGTGCAACCAGCGATGAAAACAGCTGGTCCACAAGCCCGAGAACCGGCAAATCAAGGTCCAGTTCCCGCGCAGCATCCAGGGCTGCCCCGGTATCTTTGATCTGATATTTGGCAGGTCCACCGGGTTCAAACAGCCCTGCAATCATCTTTTGGCCATGCAGGTCCAATATGCGCGAATTGGCAAAACCGCCCAAAAGGGCCTCGCGGACTTTTGCCGGGTTGGCACCGCCTGCTTCGGCCAGAAGCAACCCTTCGGAAACAGCAGCAATCGTGCTTGCAACCAGCAACTGATTCACCAGTTTTGCCAGCATACCCGTGCCCGCCGGGCCGATATGCACCACGCGCCCCATTGCCGACAAAACCGGGCTGACAGCGCGAACATCGCCAAGCTCGCCACCCGCCATAATCGACAGGGTACCGTCGGTCGCAGCCGGTGTTCCGCCCGAAACCGGGGCATCAAGCCAGCGAATACCCAGCTCGACCGATTTTGCCGCCATTTCCTTGGCTTCGGCCATACCGATTGATGACATCACCACCAAAAAGGCGGCCTTTTTCATCAACGGGGCCACGCCATTGGGACCAAACAGAATGTCCGCACAAACCGGCCCGGATGACAGCATCACCACCACAACATCCGCATCGCGAACGGCATCTGTCGGGTTTGTGGCAACAATCGCCCCTTTGGCGGCCAAGGTGGCAGCCTTTTTTGGCGTGCGGTTCCACACCGTGACATCAAAACCCGCCGCCAACAGATTGGCTGCCATTGGTGCGCCCATCAGCCCGGTGCCGATAAAGGCGATTTTTTGTGTATTCAAGCTGCTCATCACGAGGCCACAACACGTTCAAAAAACCGCACCGGCCCTTCGTCAACCAAATGCAATGCAGCCCGGAAACGTGCCAGATGCGGCGTTTGCAAATGGAAATCAAATGCCGCGCGATCATCGTAAACTTCGTAGAACATCACCTTGAACGGTTTTGTCTCGATATCGACGATCACATCAAACTGCTGGCAGCCCGGCTCGTTCGCCCGGGATGCCTCGGCATCGTCCCTGGCCGCCTTTAAAAAGGCGTCCAGGTTCTCTGCTTTGACCAGAAATTCCGGTAAAACAACGAGGCTCATTTGCCTGCTCCGCTGTCCGGGCCCATCGTTTTCACCTGCTCGCGGCGCAGATTGACAACATCCAGGTCATCGACCAGTTCAACATCCGACATGCGGACAATCTGATCACGTTTGATCGGGTTCTTGAGTTTGACATTATGGGCCAGGCCAATCGGCAGGGCATCAACATCGCTCGCAATGGTGGCCGGGATGGCTTTGGCCCAAACCGCATATCCACCTTCACCATCCAGCATGTCGCCTGCTTTGAAATCACTCTTGGCCGTGGCAACGGCATCACCGCGATATTCCTTTGACGACCCGGTCGGTTCACCGCGCAAGACCGCCGAAAGGACGGAAACCGAGGTTTCAAGGCCAATCAGGTGGAACGGGCGCCACATCGAGCCATACCAACCGGATTTATCGGTCAACAGCCCATATTGTTCAAAGCAGCCACGGGTATATTCATCGGGCGCACGGAAGGTCACAAACATGCCGTAGCGAATGTTGTTCAGTACTTCGCGACCGTCAGGCTCCTGGCTGGCTGCGATATCAACCAAGCCTTTCTTGGGCAGGCGACCACCCTCGGATTGGGGTTTAAAGACCGAGGCCAGGTCTTGCAGGCCAGACGGATAAAACGCCAAACCATCATCCGGGCAATCAAGCCCGGTGCCATTGGCAACAGCCGCCATTTCAATCGCCGCCTTGGTGCCATCGGTAAAGGAATTATACATTTTCGGGTTAAAGTCACCCTTGGCGACAAATTCCTCGCTCCAGCCGAAATAACCCCAAACCGTATCCGGGGTGGAATAACGATATTCAGGCTGGAAATTCATGCCCTTGCCGGCCGCGGTCACCTCAAAGCCGCAGGAACGCGCCCAATCCACCAATTCACAAATAAAGGCAGGCTGATCCCCATAGGCCATTGAATAAACCAGGCCATTTTTGCGCGCTTTCGCCGCCAAAATAGGCCCGCACATCACATCGGCCTCAACATTGACCATAACGATGTGCTTCATGCCATCAATCGCCATCAGGGCATGACGTGTCCCGGCAATCGGGTGGCCGGTTGCCTCGATGATACATTCAATGCCATCAAAGGCGCACATGCCGGCGGCATCATCGGTGACAAAGGTTTTGCCACTATCCATCGCATCGGAAAACGATGTGGCATAATATTCGTCTTCCTGCCAACCGGTACGTTTAAGCGACCCGCGCGCCTTGCCAATATCGAGATCAGCAACGGCAACAATGTGATAACCGGCAATTTTACGTGCCTGTGCCAGAACCATCGAGCCAAACTTGCCCGCGCCGATCAGGCCAACACGAATGGGGCGACCCTGGGCATTTCTTTCCGCGAGCATTGAGTAAAGGTTCATCTTGCAAATCTCCATCTTACGGCCCATCAGGCCGTCCGGCAGCGCAAGGAAGAATAAAGCTGAGGTCCCGCCAAACCTGCCCTGATGGCAAGGTTACGAATGACGAATTTGCAGATCCTCCCGGCGTGCCCTGTTATTTGTTTTCGAGCACACCGATCTTTGATCTCGGGACGACGAAGATCAATTTACTTTTTATGTTTGTTTGTTAAGTATATCTAACCAATTATCGCACGGTCCTGATTAAACCAGATCTGCGCTTCGCGCTTGATCCATTGGATGAACCGTTTGACCCGGCTGCGGCGCAAATGGCTATAGGGGCACACAATCCATTGGGTGGTAATGGGCATATCCGGGGCATTTTCAATGGCCGGGACCAATTGCCGCGACCGCAATTCCTGCTCCATCATCAGGGTACTTTCCAGCGCCATGCCCATGCCCAAAACCGCCGCATCAACCGCCATATGAGAGCGGTCGAAATAAAGCCGTTTTGACGATGCATCATCATTGATGCCCTGTTCGGCAAACCAGGTTTTCCACTGAATTTGCGCCTTGACCGAGTGGATTAAGCGGTGCTGCAACAAATCATCCGCCACCAGCCCCTTATCCGACAGTAAAGACGGCGCACAAACGGGAATAAACCGTTCCTCGACCAATCCCTCCACATGCAATCCCGGCCAGCGCCCCGCCCCATGCCGAATTTCCATATCAACCAGATCGCGGTTAAAATCGGTCGGTTCATTCGTACCATCAAGGCGAATATCAATATCGGGATTGGCGTCCAGAAAACGTGGCAAACGCGGCAACAACCATTTGGTTGACACCGTTGGCGTGGCACGAATGGTTAACAAGGCCGATGTGCTATTGCCCTGTATCAGGTCGGTTGCCTTGATGATGTCTTCGACATGCTGGGAAATCAGATCAAAATACCTCTCCCCGGCTTCTGTCAGTTTAATCTTGCGACCAACCCGGACAAACAGCGATGTGCCGATCTGGGTTTCCAGGGCGCGCAATTGCTGGCTCACAGCAGAAGACGTCACATTGAGCTGTTCCGCTGCGGCAGCAACGGAATTTAACGTCGCAACATAATAAAACACGGCAATTGATCGAAACGGCGCCATCCCCTCCCCTCCTGGACATGCCAACTTGTACTTCGCACTTCATTGGCGATACGTAGGTAGTGGTTATGCCAAGGACGTTACGAAAATGCTTCATAAATTTTCGTGCTGTCTTTTGTGGGAACCCTCCATTCCCTTTACCTATCTAACCGTAAAGACAGGCCTTCTGACCCTCACGATTAAAGATCCCTGACATGTCATCATGACGGAATGAGGATCGCTATCCTGGGACGCTGTGTTCATTCATCGGATCATTCCGAACATACAATCACTAATCGGTCGGAAACCGGCAAAACGCGGCCAGATTTGGCACATATCAGCCTGCGATGGCGCCACAACATCACCGTTTCACAACACAGTCATTCTCTCTTGGGTGTCCAAACGCGACATTGCGCCAGTTGGCATAAC
>JBNKVZ010000095.1:0-17244 GCA_050299455.1 Thalassospira sp. | reverse complement strand
GGCCGAATTGACCAGGATCGAGACCGGACCAAGCGCGGCTTCAGTGGCGGCATGAGCTGCCGCAAGCCCCTCTAGATCGGTAACATCGACCACCCGTATATCAACATCACCTCCAAGCGCTGTCTTCGTCGCTTCGAGCACGGATTGATCGCGATCCCAAAGCGAGATATTGGCGCCAGAGAGTTGCAGGCGCTTGGCGACAGCAAAGCCGATACCCTGTGCGCCACCGGTCACAACAGCGACCTGCCCTTCAAGATCAATCTTGTTCATTGTGCCTCCCCAAGCCAGCACAGGCGACATGGTTCCGCCCTGGGCGCTGGAGCGGGTGAAGGGAATCGAACCCTCGTCGTAAGCTTGGGAAGCTTCTGCTCTACCATTGAGCTACACCCGCTTTGCGGCACGCTTTATAGCCTGACTGTCCCGGCTGTGCAAGACAATCACGCATATGGCCCCGCAAATAATTTTGCCTGTTACGAACGCGGCGTCATCTTCCAGATCACCCCGGCATGATCATCCGATATCAATACCGATCCATCCTCGCCAAAGGGCTTGATATCCACCGGCCGCCCCAAAACCGCGCCATTATCGCGCAAAAAGCCCGACAGGAACGGACGGGCGGTTTGTGGTTTACCAGCGGTGAATTTTACCCGCACCACTTCATACCCATCAGGTACGGTGCGATTCCACGAGCCATGCAGGGCCACCAAAAGGTCGCCCTGGTAAAAATGCAGCCCAAGCGGCGCGTTATGGGCATTAAAGGTGAAGGCCGGAAAGGTTACTTTTTGCGGCGGTTCCTCGTTTTCGAAATCCGGCGCGCGCGTGCCATTGCCTGCAAACCACGGATAACCATAAAAGCCGCCCGGCCCGCTGGCATGGTTCAGCTCTTCGCGCGGCACATTGTCACCCAAACGATCGCCGCCATTATCGGTAAACCACAAATCACCGCTGTCGGGGTCAAAGGTCAGCCCAACCGAATTGCGAATGCCCGAAGCATAAATTTCCGGTGCACCACCGGCGACCGGCAGGGTAATGATGGTGCCTTCCAGGCCAGATACCTTGCAGATATTGCAAGGGGCCCCCACCGCCACAAACAGCTTTTCACCATCGGGTGACAGGGCGGCATAGCGCCAGCCGTGGTGGCTTTTATCGGGTAAATCATCAAACAGGATATTTGATGGCTTATCGATTTTTTTGCCATCAAATTTAGCAAGATCAAACGAAACAACACGATCCTGATCGGCAATAAACAGCGTACCCTGTTGGTAAGCCACCCCATTGGCCGAGGTAAAATCCGACGCAATATTACGCGCTGGCCCGGCTTTTCCCTGCCCGTCTACTGGCACAAAATACAAATTGCGCCCGCGTGTACCAACAAAGATCCCGCCCTGATCGGGGGCAAGCGCCATAGAGCGGGCATTGGGCACGACCGCAAAAACCGACAGGTCATAGCCATCGGCAACTTTTAAGCGTGAGGCGATTTTTTCCAGCTGATCTGTCTTTTCATCGGCAAAAGCATGTGAAAATGGCGAATTTACCAGAAAAAATCCCAGCAAGGGCAACATGACAAATCCGGCGCGCCGCCATCTGACGAGAGCGGATTTTTGCAATAATCGTGATAAAAAATGCCCGCTTTCACGCCCCCTTGGGCGGACATGCGGCCAAAAAGGACGTGAAAACGGGCGAAATCGCATCGTGCGCGGCATGGTTTTCTCCTTTGGGCGCGGGGCCCGGAGAAAAACCGCCGGGCCGATTAACGGGCGCGTTCGGAAATCGGTGCGTTGACCGACAGTTCCATATCCCAGGGGAAATAAATCCAGGTATCCTGGGAAACTTCGGTAACAAAGCTGTCCACCACTTCGCGGCCCTGCGGTTTGGCATAGACGGTGGCAAAATGCGCCTTGGGCAGCTTTTCGCGCACGGCTTTGGCGGTTTTGCCGGTATCGACAAGATCGTCGATGATCAGCATGTCTTCGCCATCTCCTTCAACATCTTTCAGCCATTCCAGGTCGCCACGGCTTTTGTCAGAATAACTGCGAACGCAAACAGTATCAATCAAACGGATATCAAGTTCGCGTGCAATGATCGCAGCAGGCACAAGCCCGCCCCGCGTAATGGCGACGATGCCCTTATACGGGCCCTTTTCCAGCAAGCGCCACGCCAGGGCACGTGCATCACGGTGCATTTGCTCCCAGGAAACCGGGAATCCCTTGTTGTATGCGGCTTCGCTCACAACGTTTCTCCTGCAAAAACCACTGTGTCAGCCCTTGGCGCACATGGCCAGGCAAACACCCAAAAATGACAAGGCGCTTTCCTACGCCTTGTCCGATTGAAACACAAGCCTTCGGAATTGTAGATAGGCCATTTCACCGGGATTTTTAACAATCCTCGGCCAAAAGCAGCATCACCGCCCCTCGCAAGGACCATTTCAGTTTTCTCATCATGTCCCCGCCCTGTTTCTTACGACAGATTGAACGATCGCTAACATCGCATCCGCTGTTACCCATTGCCCTTGTCTCATCAGCATCCCAAAACACCTCCATCACGCCATCCCGACCGTCCCATATGTGCCGGCATCATGGACATGGCAAAGGAGACGAGCTATTCATGAATGATCGGCCAGCAAAGGGGGCACAACCAGTGACATACACGATTGAACCTATCGGATATGTGCGTGGCGGCAGGACAGAGCCGGTCGATGATGATTGGGGCCCCAGTCAGTCCGTCATCGCGCTAGACACGGCGCTTTATGGTCCTGAGGCTTTTGCCGGGCTGGATGCCTTCAGTCATGCTGAAATAATCTTTCTGTTCGACCGCGTCGCACCCGAAAAAATCGAGAAGGGCGCACGCCATCCGCGGGGAAGGCAAGATTGGCCCCTGACGGGTATCTTTGCGCAACGTGGTAAAAACCGCCCCAATCGTCTTGGTGTCACAATTTGCCGGATTTTGGCGGTTGAGGGCACAAAGCTTCATGTCGAAGGCCTGGATGCCATTGATGGTACCCCCATTATCGATGTCAAACCGGTCATGCGTGAATTTCAGGCGCGCGGTGACTTTTATCAACCCGAATGGGTTGCCGAATTAATGGCGAAATACTGGTAGCCTTTTCCTGAACCGTAGTGCTTTTGACATCACCTGCTGTGCCGACGCCATTTGGCGTCGGGCATGATCCATCTTGGTACCGTCAAACACGGGGGCAAATCGGCACTTCAGCAGACCGGTCCAGGTTATTCGGCCCTAGTTATTCGGCCCCGCCGCCCCGGTTATTTTGTGGCACCTGTTCGTGCGGCCAACAGATTATCAAAATCCTGTTTCAGGGCGGCAAACGGCGCCTCCCAGTCATTGGGCTGCTGTTGGCGATAAATTCGCATGGTCGGGTACCAGGGGCTATCGGCACGATCCACCATCCAGCGCCAGTCGGTGGTGAAAAGCTGCAACATCCAGACCGGCAGCCCCAAGGCCCCCGCAAGATGGGCCGGCGCACTATCGATGGTAATGATCAGGTCCATTTCACTCATCAGCGCGGCACTATCGCCAAAATCGCCAATGCGGTCGCCCAGATCATGAATAAAGGCCGATGCGCCCAGCCGGGCAATATCAGCCCGACGGTCATCGATCTGGAAACTGAAAAAGGCCGCCCCGGGCTGGCCCATCAGCCCCATGAATTTTTCCAGCGGGCAGGACCGGTCACGCGGGTTCAATTTACCCGCCCAAATAATGCCGACCTTCAACACGATATCACCGGCAATGCCATTCAAAGCCATTTTACGGGGCGGTTTGATATAGGGGCTGGCCGAGGCCTGAAACAATTCACGCGAGCCGATATTGAGCAGATAAGGCAGGCTCAGCAGCGGGGCGTGCAGGTCAAATTTCGGGGGTTTGGCGCCCTTTTCAATCACCTGGCCCACACCGGGCACGGTTTGCATGATGCCCAGCATTTCCTTGCGGCATTCCACAATCACATGGGCCGCCTTTTTCGCCACCCAGGGAATGAAACGGGCAAACTGGATCATATCGCCAAAGCCCTGTTCGGCCCGCAACAGCAGGGTTTTGCCCCGCAAATCCGCCTTGCCATCCCATTCGGGCACATCAGGAAGCGGACGAATGGGGTTGTCGGCCAGGCGACGACGCACCTCATAGGCCTTCCAGCCCATGTCATAATGACCCAGCGCCAGATAGGCCAATGATCGGTCCCACAAGGCTTCGATATAATCAGGGTCAATCGCCAGGGCCTTGTTAAAATACTCTATCGCCTCGGCAAAGCGGTTAAGGTCGCGATACACCAGCCCGGCATTAAACAGGTGGGATTTATCATTCTGATCGCGCGCCATCGATTGTTCGTGGGCGGCGCGTGCCGCGTCAAAGCGCATCATTTCGCGCAGGCAATTGCCCATATTGGACCACAGCCCGGCATTATCGGGCCGCAAAGCCGCCGAGCGACGATACGCCACCATCGCGGCATCGAACTGTTTGGTCCGGCGCAGGGCAACACCAAGATTATTCAGAATATCGGGCTGGTCCGGGCGGGTACGCAAAATCGCCCCATACAGGGTAATGGCTTCTTCCAGCCGACCGGCCCGATGCGCGGCCACGGCACGGGCAAACAGATTATCACCCGCAGCGCCGTTGCGATGCACCGTCAGCTTGCGCGGCGCGGCAGAGTTCGTGACCGGAGCTGGCGCGGGAGCTGGCGGCGTGGCAGTGCCTTCTGCCACAACAGGCGCACGGACGGCAGGATCAGGGGCGGCGGTTGGCATGGCAGTTGTCTCGGGCAAATCGTTCGTGCCCTGCGCCGCAGCGGACGGTGATGTCGTCATGTTTTCGGCAAGCGGCGGATTGGACGCAGATAGTGATGCCGTCCCCTTTTGATCGGACGCAACGGACTTTACGTCACTGCGCATCCGCTTGCGCGCCTTTGATTTAGATTTCGCCATTCCCCAATTCCCCGTCACGCCGGTGCCCCGGCTCCCCCGATCGATTTTCAACCGGGACAAAATACCCGGTCTGGCGCCCAACGCAAACGAGATAACAACGTAAAAACCTGTATCCCGATTCGCCGGGCCCGCCCCGCCAAACCGGTTTTACCGCATAAATATCGGTCCGGGGCGTTAATTTCAGGGCAAAATCGCCTGAAGACGGGCTTTCAAACTATTTTCGGAAAGTTCGTTTTAAACAGTTCAGTTATTGGGAACCATCAGATAGCTTTACTCTTAAGGGTGAGAGAATATGCAACTCCTGCGCGATCCGAAAAGAACGCAGACTGCATGATCATAAGCCGGTTTCACAGCCGGCACACAAAACCCCGACAACAGGGGTAACAAACAAATGACCCCGGAAGGCAGGTCTGAACCGGAAAAAAACAACCGGCATGATCGAATTCCGATGGGGAGGAAACAAAAACAGACGAGGCTTAATGGACCGGGAGACATCTATGGCCGCAAAGGGAAAGTCCGGCGCATCTGTCGGACGCAAAGTGATTCTGGTGCTTGTGGCATTGCTGGTAGTGGGATTTGCCGCAATGATGAGCATCCAGGCGGTATCGCAACGCGATGCCATGATCGACTTGATGTATCGTGAATCCGTCAAAAAAACCGAAATGCTGTCCACGGCTGTACAGGCCGGTTTTATTGCAATGGATGCCAATTCGATTGAAAAAGAATTTCGCAAATTAACAGACAGCCCTGATAACGCACTGGCCAGCTTGCAGGCCAACATGCCTGATGGCGCGAATATTGCGCAGTTTCAGGCCGAAAATATGCAAACCTATGACTTAAAGGCGCTGATCGAACCGTACCTGCCCAAACTGGAAAACAAGGAAGTCGTCAGTTTTGTAACCGATGGCGCTGTTATTGTGGCAGCCCCGATTACCAAATATTCCAAACGCAAGGATGAAGACGTTTTTCGCGGCATGCTGTTAACCGCCTGGAGCCTGGAAAATGTAAGGGCGTCGGTGACAAAAGCCGTCATCATGCAGTTGGCCCTAGCGGCCATCATTCTGATCGTTCTGCTGGGAGCGACATGGTTTGTTTTACGACGGCAGATCCTGATCCCGTTGCGGAAAATAAATGCCGTCATGACCGAACTGGCCCATGGCAACCTGCAAATTGACATTCCCGGCCTGCAACGCCGCGATGAAATTGGCGAAATGGCCGGATCGGTCGAAGTGTTCAAGAAAAACGCCGTTCGGGTCAGCCAGCTGGACCGGGAACGAGAAAACGAACGCCAGCGTGCCGAACAGCAACGCCAGGAGGCAATGCACAGCCTGGCCGGACGGTTTGAACATACCGTTTTGGGCGTGGTTGACGGGGTTTCGGGCGCATCAAACGAAATGCAGCAGGTTGCGCAAAGCATGGTGGCCGCCGTTCACCAAAATGAAGCCGGCTCACAAGCGGTTGTTGCCGCCGTGGACCAGGCCAATCGCAGTGTCGAAACCGTGGCCAGCGCGGCCGAGGAACTGGCACGCTCGATCCAGGAAATCAGTACGCGGGTCAGCGATACCTCCAATATTACCGAACGGGCCACAACCGAAGCCAACCGCGCCAACGAAATGGTTCAGGGACTGGATGTTTCGGCGCAAAAAGTGGGCGAAGTGGTGCAGATCATTCAGGCCATTGCCGAACAAACCAACCTGTTGGCCCTGAATGCCACCATCGAAGCGGCCCGCGCGGGGGATGCCGGCAAAGGCTTTGCCGTGGTCGCCAACGAGGTTAAAAACCTTGCCAACCAGACGGCCCGGGCCACCGAAGACATTTCCGCCCAGATTTCGGAAATTCAGGGGTCGACCCAAAATACCGTCGGGGCCATTGATGACATTACCCGCATCATCAACCAGCTTAATGAAATTTCAAGCGAGGTTGCCGCTGCCGTGCATCAACAGGGCAGTGCCACCAACGAAATTTCCAACTCGGTCCAACAGGCCGTAACCAGCACCCAGGAAGTCACCGCCCATATCCGGGAAATGCAGGATGCCGCCAACCAGACCGGTCAGGCCGCCCGGCAGGTTCTGGATGCGTCGGAAAAACTGGGTTCACAATCGGGCACGTTGCGCAGCGAGGTCAGCAATTTCCTGCAAGATGTGCGCGAAAGCTGACAACGACCCGCCAATCGACCCGAGACCAAAAATGATTAAAGGCACCCTGAAGAAAACGGGGTGCCTTTAATTGATCCATATATGACCGGCCAAATACTCGGATTGGGTAGGTCAACGCGCCTTATCGCAAGGGCGGATGCGTTGGCGCCCCAGCATTGATTCGCATCATCAATGTGTCATCCAGTTCGACATAACCCAGCTTGCGATAAACCGGCTGCATGTCCCGTGTTGCCAGCAGCCAGCGGCGCACGCGTTGCATATCGAGATGATCATGCAGGGCCGCCACCAGTTTTAGCGCAATGCCCCGGCGGCGATAATGTTCATCGACAAAAACATCGGCGACATATCCCACGGCCACATTATCGGTAACAACACGGGCAAAACCCACCTGTCGTCCGTCACAAAAGGCACTGGCGCACAAAGACTTTTGCACCGCATTTTCAAATTCGCCGCGCGTGCGGTTCATCGCCCAGTAAGACTGGCCGATAAAGCCATAACAATAGTCAATATCAACGCGATCTTGCGCGCAGGTGATTTCGATGTCGGATGCCTGTTCCATAAAGCTGCCCTGCATGCGTTTTACAAACGGCACTTCACACAACCCGCCTGACGGCCGCGCCTTATTTTAAAACCAGCGCCACCGCAAGACCAATAACCGCCGCCCATAACAAAAGACCATTAAGCGATACGCCAATGCCTTTGCCCCGGCTGCGCATGGAGGCCACAGTATCGGGGTGCAATTTAAGGCCCTGTTCGGTAAGCACACCCGATGCCCGTTCTGCCGCCTCGATCACGCGAGGAAGACGGCGCAACATGGTGCCAGCCTGGCGGGTGGCTTCGGCAATTTTGGCTTCGGGGCCCAAATTCTCGCGCATCCATTCTTCGATTAACGGGCGCGACAGGTTCCACATATTTTCGTTGGGGCTCAGAATACGCGACAGCCCCTCGGCCACGATCATGGTTTTTTGCAGCATCAAAAGCTGGGGCTGGGTTTCCATGCCAAAGGTTTCCGTGACCTGAAAAAGCTGCCCCAACAAACGCCCGACCGAAATATCGGCCAGTTCCTTGCCCAGAATCGGCTCGCCAATCGACCGGCAAACCTGCTGGAAATTTTCCAGCGACTGGTGACGCGGCACATAACCGGCCTCAAAATGGATTTCAGCCACCCGGCGATAATCGCGGGTCAAAAAGCCCAACAGCATTTCGGCGAGGTACAAGCGCGTTTGCCGGTCCACCCGGCCCATAATGCCAAAATCGACAACGCTGACGCGCCCGCTCTCATCGACAAACAAATTGCCCGGATGCATATCCGCATGGAAAAAACCGTCACGGAAAACCTGCTGGAAAAAGGCAGCCGCCGCCTTTGCCAGCAATTCCGTCCGGTTAATGCCCATATTATCAAGTGCTTCGACATTATCGATGCGCACACCACGCACCCGTTCCATTGTCAGCACATGCTGGGCGGTCCGTTCCCAATCAATTTCCGGGATATAATAGGTTGGATCATCCTGGAAGTTTTCTCGAAATTCCGACGCAGCAGCGGCCTCGAAACGGAAATCCATTTCCATTTTAACGCTGTCTTCCAGCGTTTTGATGGTTTCAACCGGCTTTAAACGGCGCAAACGCGGTTGCGTCCATTCAACAATTTCGGCAACCCAGTAAAACAGGTCCAGATCGCGGCCAAAGCGCCGTTCGATATCCGGGCGCAATACCTTGACCGCGACTTCGCGACCATCGGGTGTTGTGGCGAAATGCACTTGGGCAATCGAGGCCGCGGCCACCGGTTTTTCGTCAAATTCGGCAAACAGGGTGGCAAAAGGCGCCTCAAGTTGCCGGGAAATCAAACGTTTGGCGATATCGGCCGAAAAAGGCGGCAGCCGGTCCTGAAGCGAGGACAGATCCGCCGCCACATCCTCGCCGATCAGATCGGCACGGGTGGCCAGGGTTTGCCCCAGCTTGATAAAAGCCGGGCCCAGTTCCTCGAGCGCGCGGGCAAGCCTTTTGCCCGGCGGCAGGCTGGAACCACCCGAAAACGGCGCGGTTAACCGGGCAAGGACCGCCAGAAATTTGCCCCCTGGCACCAGGTCAAGCGGGAACAAAGCATCGTGGCGTGCCAAAGTGCGCGCCATGCCAATCAGGCGGAAGCTGTTACGAACAAAGCGGATCATTTAACCAGAACCTCAGATTCGCCAGCCGGAATGAATAGCGGCGATCCCGCCAGACAGATTGCGATAGCGCACCCGACCAAATCCGGCATCGCGGATCATCTGGGCAAAGGTTTCCTGATCGGGAAACTGGCGGATACTTTCGGCCAGATACTGATAAGCCTCGCGGTTGCCCGCAACAAACCGACCAATTTCAGGCAGCAGCTTGAACGAATAAAGATCATAGATCTTGTCAAAGCCCGGCATGACGACCTTGGAAAATTCAAGGCACAGGAAACGCCCGCCCGGCTTGAGAACACGGTAGGCTTCGCGCAGGGCCTCGTCCACGCGGGTGACGTTGCGAATGCCAAAGGCAATGGTATAGGCATCCATCGACTGATCGGGCAGCGGCAATTTTTGCGCATCGCCCACCATCCAGTCGATATTTTTCAACAGGCCATGATTGGCCGCACGATCCCGGCCGACATGCAACATTTCATAATTAATGTCGCACACCGTCACGGCACCGCCGCCATTTTTAAGGAACCGAAAGGCAATATCGCCCGTGCCACCGGCCACATCGATCAGATGCATGTCAGGGCGCGGTTTCAGTTCATTGATAAAACTGTCTTTCCACAAGCGATGGATGCCACCGCTCATCAGATCATTCATCACATCATATTTGGACGCGACCGTGTCAAACACCTCGCGCACCATGGATGCTTTCTGGTTTTCCGGCACATCGCGGAAACCAAAGTGGGTTGTTTTTTCGCCGGTTTCGCCCGCGGCTGGGCCTTGATGCTTGCTCATGGCGGGAAAATAGCGCAGCAACCGCTCGCCCGCCAGAGGAAAGCGGCACTTTTTAGAAATATCCTGTTGAAGCAAGGATGTTTCTGCTAAGGAAAAATAACGTTACCTTGCTATATAAAATCATCACAAACAGGATCTGCCATGAGCTGTATGGTCAAAATATGCGGAATAAACAGCGAAGACGCTGTTATTGCAGCCATGAGTGCAGGGGCCGATGCCCTTGGTTATGTGTTTTTTCCGCCCAGCCCGCGGCACATTTCCCTAAAAGGTGCCGCCACCCTGACCGAACGCGTCCCTAATAGCATTTTAAAGGTTGGCCTGTTTGTTGAAGCGGGCAATGAAGCCATTTCCAATGCGGTCAAGGCCGGCAACCTCGATGTGATTCAATTGCATGGCCGCGAAACCCCGGACCGCATCAAAGAAGTACAGGATGTTTTCGGCCTGCGCGTGATGAAGGCGATTTCCGTGAGCACCGCCGAAGACCTCGATCAGGCAGCCAACACCTATGACGGCATTGCCGATTTTCTGCTGTTTGATGCCAAGCCACCCAAAGACAGCACCCTGCCCGGTGGCAATGCGGTTAGCTTTGACTGGACGTTGCTGGCCGGTCGCGACTGGAAAAGCAACTGGATGCTGGCCGGTGGCCTGGACCCCGACAATGTTGCCGAAGCCGTTGAAATTTCCAAAGCACCGTGGGTCGATGTTTCATCGGGTGTCGAGCGCACACGCGGCGTCAAGGATGCGCGCAAGATCAATGCCTTTATTCGGGCGGCCAAGGGGTACTAAAAAGGGATACTAAAATCGGGTTAAACCGCCAACCAGACAAAACCGTGCCCTGGCCCCACAAGGCCCCGGCGCGGTTTTTTATTGATATACAATGCAGGTCATTGCCATCATTGGTAAATTAATGTTTCCTGAAGTAGCGATGCGCACTATGACGACCTGATCACATTTTGGTGCAACATCAAAGTCATAGACGGAGCCTTTCTGGATGAGCCAAACCCTGCGCCAACGCTGTTCGGATATTTTGCGTGCCAAAGATCGCCGCGAACCGGTCACGATGGCCGTGCATGGGGCATTGTCGCTGCTGATTGTGATCAATGTTGCATCGGTGGTGATGGATACCGTCGAACCCTTTGCCCGCAACCATATCGACTGGTTCTGGGGCATTGAAATTGTGTGTAGTTCGGCCTTTACCCTGGAATATTTGCTGCGCATCTGGAGTGCGCCCGATGACGAACGGTTTGCCGGTCGCTTCGGACGGTTACGCTATATCACAAGCCCGATGGCGCTTGTGGATCTGGTCTCGATTTTACCGGTCTTCCTGCTGTTGCTGACCAGCATCGATTTGCGTTTCATACGCATCATGCGGTTGCTGCGTCTATTGAAATTTACCCGCTATTCCCACGGGATGGACCTGCTTACAACGGTTTTGCGCCAACAAATCGGCATGTTGGGGGCTGCCAGCACCGCCCTGGCCTGCTTTCTGATTTTCAGCTCCGGGGCGATTTATCTGCTCGAACACCAGATACAGCCCGAAACATTCGGTAATTTGCCCAAAACCCTGTATTGGTCGATCATTACCCTAACTACCGTGGGCTATGGCGATGTGGTGCCAATTACGGTTGGCGGTAAAATTCTGGCGGCTTTCATCGCGCTCAGCGGCATTGTCATGGTTGCCGTGCCTGCCGGTGTGCTGGCATCGGCCTTTAGCGCTGAATTGCGCCGCCGCGAAGAAACCTATCGTCAAACCGCCAGCCAACACATGCAGGGTGGCCTGCACCTGACCGATGCCATGCGGGAACGTTTGCAAAACCATCAGGAAGAATTGGGCCTGACCGATGAACAGGCGGAAATGATTATCAATGATGTGCGCGAGGTACATCGCGGCCATATTATCGATGACACCCTTTTTTGCCCCCATTGCCGCAAACCCTTGCGGATCGAGGTTTCTGACCGCATACGCAACCGTTAAACGGCTTTATTAGGGGCAGCCCCCCAATAAAGCATCCAAAAGCCTTGACCTTATGAAAAAGCCCGCGCATAGTTTGCCCATGAAAACACAAGACATGACCCCAAACCGCATTGCAAATCGTTGGTGGTGGCGCGCTTAAAGCGGGCGGCCAACCCATGTCTTGATCATTTTACCGGCCGCCTGATTTTGCAGGCGGTTTTTTGTTTTCAGACTTGTATTTCCCCTTCTGAAAATTGATCTCCGTCTGTGGCAGTGCCCCACAACAGGAGACGACCCGTGACCACCCCGACCCAGCCAACCCGCCTGTCGCCCCGATCGCATCAGGATGATGAAACCCCGGTCGATTATCATTATGTCACCAATGGCGGCATCCATGTGTCGCGCCGCCAGACCGAAATTGTCTATGAAAATGCCACCGCCGGGCTGATTGAAAGCCTGGATACGACGAAGGGTGTTTTGCTGTCTTCATCCTATGAGTTTCCGGGGCGTTATTCACGCTGGGACATGGGGTTTTCCCAGCCCCCGCTGGAACTGACCGGGCGGGATCGCGGTTTTGCCCTTCATGCGCTCAATGAACGCGGTCAGATATTGCTGCCCGCCATCGCCCCGATTTTGGAAAATCACCCCCATATCGACGGGCTGACCCTGGGCGAAGACAGCATTTTTGGCACGGTCGGCCAACCGGCCAAATGGTTTGCCGAGGAAGAACGCAGCCAGCAGCCCAGCCTGTTTTCCGTCGTCCGCATCCTGCGCGACCTGTTTGCCCATACCGGTGACGAACGGTTGGGGCTGTATGGCAGTTTTGGCTATGACCTGGCGCTGCAATTTGAACAAATCGCCCTGAAACAGGACCGCCCGACCGACCATAAAGACCTGCATCTTTACCTGCCCGATAGCCTTATTACCGTGGATCACGCGGCCCGCCGGGCCGTGCGCCTGGATTACGAATTTACCATTGCCAGCGGCGACAGCACCCAAAGCACCCAAAGTACACAGGGCCTGGAACGCAAGGGGGCGGCCCATCCGCCGTCTCGCGGGGCCAACCAGGCCGCCCAAAATGACATGGCGGAGGGCGAATATGCCGCCATCGTAGAGGATGCCAAACCGCGCTTTGCCCGGGGCGAATTGTTTGAAGTAGTGCCATCGCGGGTGTTTCGCACCGCGTGCAGCACCGCGCCCTCGGAAATTTTCCGCCGCCTGAAACGACGCAACCCGGCCCCTTATGGCTTTTTGATCAATCTGGGGCATGGGGAACATTTGATTGGCGCATCGCCCGAAATGTATGTGCGTGTCACCGGCAAGCGGGTGGAAACCTGCCCGATTTCGGGCACCATTGCGCGCGGCCGTGATGCGATTGAGGATGCCGAAAATATCCGCACATTGCTAAATTCGGCCAAGGAAGAATCCGAACTGACCATGTGCACCGATGTCGACCGTAACGACAAGGCACGGGTGTGTAATCCCGGGTCGATACGTATTATTGGCCGCCGTCAGATCGAAATGTATTCCCGCCTGATCCATACGGTTGACCATGTCGAAGGCCGCCTGCGCCAGGGGTTTGATGCCCTGGATGCGTTTTTGACCCATTGCTGGGCCGTAACCGTGACCGGCGCGCCCAAGCGGGCCGCCATGACCCATATTGAAAATGTCGAACGCAGCCCGCGCGCCTGGTATGGCGGGGCAATTGGCGCGGTTTTATGCAATGGCGACCTTAATACCGGCCTGACATTACGCACCGTGCGCCTGAAACAGGGCATTGCCGAAGTGCGCGCCGGGGCAACCTTGCTGTATGATTCGCAATCAACCGCCGAGGAAGCCGAAACCGTGCTCAAGGCATCGGCAATGATTGATGCCATCACCCGGCCCGACAGCGAGCAAAACATCGATGATCCGACCCGTTCGGGCATTGGCAAGCGGGTGTTGCTCGTCGATCACGAAGACAGCTTTGTTCAGAACCTTGCCAGTTACATTCGCGCTACGGGGGCGGAAACCCTGACCATGCGCCCCGGCTTCCCCGATGCGGTCTTTGACGACTTCAAACCCGACCTGGTGTTTTTATCGCCCGGGCCGGGCCGGCCGGATGATTACGGCCTGCGCGGCAATATTGAACGCGCCCTGGCACATGGCCTGCCGGTTTTTGGCGTGTGCCTTGGCCTGCAGGGCATTGTCGAGTTTTTTGGTGGCGCATTGGGGCAGCTTGATACGCCGATGCACGGCAAACCCTCAAAGGTGCATTTGCAAACCAGCGACCCGCTTTTTGCCGGCTTGCCGGAAAATGTGGTCGTCGGGCGGTATCATTCCCTGTTTGCCGACCCGCACACCCTGCCTTCCGACCTTATCGTCACCGCCAAAAGCAGCGATGGCGTGATTATGGGCCTGCGTCACAAATCGCTACCGATCAGCGCGGTGCAGTTCCACCCCGAAAGCCTTTTGACCCTACAGGGTGACGCCGGCATGCACATGATTGCCAACCTGTTGCGCAACCCCCTTGGCCGCCCCGGCGGCAAGGAAGTGGATGATGCACAGAAGGCTGGTGAAGCAAGCGAAGCCGGTAAAGCAGTTAAAGCCGATGAAGCCGCATAACGGCAACGCGCGGCTTTTGAAACCTTGCTGAAGCATCACAGGATGACCTCCGCAAACCACCGGGTTGCCCCCTGAAAATCCGGTGGTCACTTAAACGGCCATACCCAAAGGTGTGGTCGTTTTTTTTACCTTCTCAATCCTCGTCATCGCCCAGGGTGCCATCGACCACGCTGTAATCAGGCGGCGGGGTCCGGCGGAAGGCATCCGGGTTGCCCTTCTTTTTATCGCGAAGGGTGCGAAACAGCTGGCGACCATGAAATGGCACCGGTTTTTCCTCAATCGGGCCACCGGCACGAACCGGACGCGGCGCAAACCGGCCCAGGGTGATCAGGCGGTCATACATCACGATATTGGCGGCAATGGCGACATTGATGCAAAATTTCATCGGGATTTTCAGGATGAATTCACAATGTTCCTGGGTTTCGGGCGACAGATCACCCCGTTCGGGGCCAAAAACATACGCCGCACGCGCCGGATGCTTGAAACTTGGAAGTTCAATGGCATCAGGGGTCAGTTCCACACCCACCAAGGTGCAGCCGGTGGGCAGCATCATATTGTCGAGATTGGGGAAATGATAATAGGGCATTTGCTCGGACGCCTTGGAGGTGTCGGTTGCATGTGCTTCTTCGGTTTGAAAATCGGCATCAACCGTAAAGGCAAAGCTGGCACCAAAGGCATGGGCTGACCGAAACAGTGTGCCAACATTCAAAGGTTTGCTGGCACCTTCAATCCCGATCCCGAAATAACCGCGCATCATGTTCCTCCGTGCTGCACGCCTGTGCGCTTTCACACACTCCAAAATAAAAATTGCCCCCCGGCTATAGCCCGAAGCCGCCAGGGTAGCAAGCAAGTACCCGGCCCAAAGCAGCGCTTTGCGCGAAAGGTGCAGCCTTTTATCCAAGATCGGGAAGAGCGGAAAGATGCGACAGGCCCCATCGCCACAGGCGACATCCAAAAGGCGTGGCAGAGTTTTGACATGGCCTTTAATCGCAAATTACGACCTTAATCGTGATTAAGGTCGCTCCTGACCGTTATTTTCTGCAAAATCAGGCGATTATTTCCATGCCGGACGTCCGAGGCTAAAATGCTGTTTATTCCCCTTCCGTTCGTTGTGTCTCTGTTGCTGCTTATTCTGTTTGTCGCAGTGATCAGACGGGATACCGAAACGGCTGCCAACCGGCCCTTTCTTGCGCTGATTTTGGTCAGTGCGCTGCAATCAATTCTTTCAGGATTGCACTGGGGATATGACGTTAAGGCAATAATGTTTATCACCCCGGTTACCGCCGCTTTCATACCGCCCCTCACCTATCTTGGGGTGTGCCAATTAGTGGGTAAAAACAGGCCCAAGGCGCTTTCGCGGCAGACTGTTCACCTTTTGCCGGCCATCATTGTGCTGGGTTGTATGGCAACCCACCGTTCGGCAATCGATATCGTGCTGATCCTGACATTCCTGGGATATGCCGCAGCGATATTATTGCTGATGCGGCACGGCACGGATGCCCTGCGTCTGGTCCCGTTTGACGGGGCAACATCAACCTATCATGCCATTCTGTTCGCCGCCCTTGCCCTGACGCTGTCGGCCATTCTCGATACCCTTATTTTCCTGGATTTCCTGTGGAAAGATGGCAGGCTTGCCGTGCAGGTCATCACCATTGGCAATCTTGGCACCCTGATCATTCTTGCCATTGCCGCCGGTGTTGCCAGCAGCAGCCACGTGCCCGATGAAACACCGGAAACCGCACCTCAACCCAAACTGGCCGAAGACAAGGAGACAATCCTTGCCTTGCAGGCCTTGATGGAAGACCGGCATGTCTATCGTGACCCGGACCTTAACCTTGACCGCCTGTCGCGAAAACTGACCATGCCATCGCGTCAAATCTCCGCGGCGATTAACCGGACGACGGGCAAAAACGTATCGCAATATGTGAATGAATACCGCATTGGCGAGGCCTGCAGCCTGCTTGTGGACACCACCACCCCTGTCACCGAAATCATGTTCGAGGTCGGGTTTCAGACCAAATCGAACTTCAACAGGGAATTTCGCCGCGTGACAGACATGTCACCGCTTGAATGGCGTAAAAAACAAACCACACCCAACAGCAGGTTATAAAAGACCCCCCTTAAAGAGGATTTTGACCTAAATCGCGATTCAGGACGGCCTGAAAGGCGTTTCAGGTCTCGCATTTCAGCCCATCCTGCATGCTGTCGGCATCACCACAATCATTGCTCAGAATTGCAAGGTTGCCGACATGACCACATTTACCGATCACAACGACAAAGTTGCCACCACGCTCAAATCCCTGTCATTCGAGCCTGTGGCCGATGCCCCCCGGCATGCAAAACGCCTGCCCAAACTGGCCCTTGCCACCAGCGCAGGCATTATTGCCATGGCAGCCGGGTTTTTCACATTCCACGAGGACCTTGCCCGTCTTCTGCCCCTGCAAGGCCCGACTTCCGGGCTAAGCGATGTGTCAGCCACAGCCAAGAGTGCGTCGCTTGCCACATCGCGGACATTGGCCGATCAACGGCTTGATGAACCAGCCCCCCGCCAAACCGGCACCCTCGCGCCTCGTGAGATTACCGGGTCCGGTTTTGTGGTTACGCCCCGCATCACCAACGTCTTTTCCAAATATGAAGGGCGGATC
>JBNKVZ010000094.1:0-17400 GCA_050299455.1 Thalassospira sp. | reverse complement strand
GTTTTATGCGTCAATTCACACGAAAAACACCCATCACACGTCGAGATTGGCGACTTTCAAGGCATTTGCCTGAATGAAATCGCGACGCGGTTCAACGATGTCACCCATCAGGGTAGAGAAAACCTCTTCGGCCTGATCGGCATGTTCGACCTTCACCTGCAACAGCGAGCGGACATGGGGGTCCAATGTGGTTTCCCACAGCTGATCCGGGTTCATTTCACCCAGACCTTTATAGCGCTGCACGGTAATGCCGCGCCGGCCATATTCCATCACCGCATTGACCAGATCGACCGGGCCGTGGATTTTCCAGACCTTGTCTTTGGCGCCAAATTGCGACCCTTCTTCAAAGACCTCGCGCAGATCACCAATCAAACCGGCCAAAGCACGGCTTTCGGCAGAACGCAGGATATTGGCATCAATCACATAGCGTTCTTCAACACCCCGCAACATCCGCCAAACCACCAACTGATCGAGCGGCGCTTCGCCTTTCCAGCCCCGGTCAAAATCTTCGGCCAGGGTATCAAGATGGGTTGCCAGGGTTTGAGCCGATTCAAGACGTTTCTGGTCATCATCAAGCAACGCCGGGTTCAGCGCACCCGCAAGCACCGCCTGTTCCAAAACCGAAATTGGCAGTTTCAGGGACAACGGCTCAAGCAGCCCCTTTGCCTTACGGGCCAGTTCGACAATACGAATAAGGTCCGCGGCAGCATATTGCGTGCCATTGGCAAGGGTCAAAACCGCATCCTCGGTGCCCTGCGCGGTCAGATACTGTTCCATCTCGCGGTCGCCCTTAAGATACTGAACAGAATTGCCCCGCTTGGAGCGATAAAGCGGCGGCTGGGCGATATAAAGATATCCGCGTTCAATCAATTCCGGCATCTGACGATAGAAAAACGTCAATAGCAGCGTACGAATATGCGCACCATCGACGTCGGCGTCCGTCATGATGATGATTTTATGGTAGCGGATTTTGTCGATATTAAAATCATCGCGGCCAATGCCAGTGCCCAGGGCGGTAATCAGCGTGCCGATTTCCTGGCTCGACAGCATTTTGTCAAAACGCGCACGTTCCACATTCAGGATTTTACCGCGCAAGGGCAAAATCGCCTGAAAACCACGTTCACGTCCCTGCTTGGCCGAGCCCCCTGCGGAATCACCCTCCACGATGAACAATTCAGCTTTGGACGCATCTCGTTCCTGGCAATCGGCAAGTTTGCCGGGAAGAGACGAAATATCCAGCGCCCCTTTACGGCGGGTCAGTTCGCGGGCCTTACGGGCAGCCTCACGCGCGGTTGCCGCCTCGACAACCTTGCCAACAATCTTGCGGGCATCCTGCGGATGTTCTTCCAGCCATTGCGACAGCTTGTCGTTAACGACATTTTCCACAACCGGGCGCACTTCGGACGATACCAGCTTGTCCTTGGTCTGGGACGAGAATTTGGGGTCCGGCACCTTTACCGAGATCACACAGGTCAGGCCTTCACGCGCATCATCGCCCGACAGGGCAACCTTTTCCTTTTTCGCGATCCCGCTTTCCTGGGCGTAACTATTGATCTGGCGGGTCAGCGCAGCACGGAAACCGGCCATATGCGTACCGCCATCGCGCTGGGGAATGTTGTTGGTAAAGCACAGCGTGGTTTCGTGATAGCTGTCATTCCACTGCAGCGAAACCTCGACGGTGATGCCTTCACGCTCGCCCACAATGGTGATCGGTTCTTCGATCTGGCGGGCTTTGGAGCGATCAAGATATTCAACAAACGCCCGAATGCCGCCTTCATAATGCAGGTTGGTTTCGGTCGGTTCGCTGCCGCGTTCATCCCGCAATGTCAGAAACACACCGGAATTCAAAAATGCCAGTTCCCGCAAGCGATGCTCAAGGGTGGGCAAATTAAACTCGGTCATGGTGAAAATTTCGGCATCAGGATAGAAGGTAACTTCCGTCCCCGTCAGCGGTTTACCGTCTTCCATGATCGGCGCATCGCCCACCACTTCAAGCGGTTTAACCGCATCCCCGCCCGAAAATTCCATGTAATGTTCCTTGCCATTGCGCCAGATGCGCAATTTCAGCAAGGTCGACAGGGCATTCACCACCGAAATACCCACACCGTGCAAACCACCGGAAACCTTATAGGAATTCTGGTCGAACTTACCACCGGCATGCAGCTGGGTCATGATGACCTCGGCGGCCGAAACACCTTCTTCCCGGTGAATATCGGTCGGAATACCACGGCCATTGTCACGAATCGTTGCCGATCCATCACCATTCAACTGCACCAGCACCAGGTCACAATGACCGGCCAGGGATTCATCGATGGCGTTATCGACCACCTCATAGATCATGTGATGCAGACCGGTTCCGTCATCGGTATCCCCGATATACATGCCCGGTCGCTTACGCACCGCTTCCAGGCCCTTCAGGACCTTGATGGATTCGGCACCGTATTCTTCCGGGTCTATTCCGGCAGCAATCGGGGCTTCTGTTTCGTTGGTCATAGCGTCACAACCTCGGCAGTCACAGATCACATCTCATCGGGCGCAACACGGGCCTCTTCGACCCTGAAAAACTGTGCTCGCCCAATCAGACCATTAAAAAGCGCCCGGTCCGTACCTGTCATCCAGGCCTGAACGCCAAGCGCCACGATTTCGTCAAAGAGGTGCCCCCGCCTTTCGGCATCAAGATGGGCGACCACTTCATCTAGCAACAAAAGCGGACCCGCACCCCGGGCCCGGCTTTGCAGGCGCGTATTTGCCATCACGATTGACAGCAAAAGCGCCTTTTGTTCCCCCGTCGAGCATTGAGCCGCGGGCTGGTTTTTCGCTTCGTGCCACACCATCAGGTCGCTTCTTTGCGGCCCGACAGCGGCACCTCCATACATCGCATCGCGTTCACGCCCGTCGCGCAGGGCCGCCCGCATGCGGTCTTCAACCTCAATCGCCGGAAGTTCCTCCAGCCAGTTTTCAAGGTCCCCCGCCAGCGCCAGTCGCGCTGCCGGAAACGCCCCGACCGCCATTGTTCCGGCCCGTACCAATCGTTCCAAAAGGTCCGCACGGGCCACCACAACAGCAATGCCGTGGCGCACCATCGAATCTTCGATGGCGTTAAGCCATTTATCATCCGCCTTGCCCGCCTTCAAAAGCTTGGCCCGGCTGCGCAGGCCATGTTCAAAGGCAGCAACCCGGCTGCTATGGTCCGGGTCCAGGCCATAAACCAGCCGGTCTAAAAACCGCCGGCGCGCCGAAGGCCCATCCAAAAACAGGCGGTCCATTTGTGGTGTCAGCCAAACAGCGGCACAAACCCGGCCAAGCGAGGCCTGCCCGCGCTGGGCTTCACCATCAATTTTAACGGCACGTCGTTCGCGACCCTGGCGCAAGGCTTGCGGGTCCAGGCCCGAGCCCACCTGATAGGGCCCATCGGGCGTTTCGAGCTGGGCACTGACCGCCCAGGCCCGCACCGCACCATCATCGGTGGGCGGAACATTGCGGCTGATCTCGCCCAGTTTCGCCCGGCGCAACCCGCTTCCCGGTGCCAAAAGCGACACGGCTTCCAAAAGGTTGGTTTTCCCCGCCCCGTTCGGCCCGGTCAGCACCACCGGCCCGGCGTCGATATCCAGGCGCAGGCGCGCATAACAGCGAAAATCGCCAAGATCGAGACGGGAAACAGCAAGACGGTTTGTCATATCCACACCGTCTTGCCTGTCATGATTATGGGCAAGGAAAGCCACAACAAGGAAATCGCGGGTCAGACGCGCATCGGCATCAGAACATACAATGCCGACAGGTCATCGGTATCGCGCAGAATGGTCGGCGACTGCCCGTCAGACATTAACAGGTTCAGCGTATCGCCCTTGACCTGCTTGGCAATGTCGAGAAGGTAACGGGAATTAAAGCCAATTTCGATGTCATCGGAATCGTAATTGATTTCCAGTTCTTCCGACGCCGTCCCATGTTCCGGGCTGGAGGCCGACAGGGTCAGGGTATTGCCGGACATAACAACTTTGACCGCCCGGGATTTTTCAATCGAAATGGCGGAAACACGGTCAACCGCATCGGCAAAGGGTTTGCATTCCAGATCCAGACTTTTGTCATTCCCGGCCGGGATAACACGTTCATAATCCGGGAAGGTGCCGTCAATCAGCTTGGAGGTCAAAACGGCCTTGCCAAACCCAAAGCGGATTTTGGTATCCGACAGGGCAATATCCACCGCTTCGCCGGTTTCATCAATCAGCTTGCGCAATTCGCCAACGGTTTTACGCGGCACAATCACGCCGGGCATGTTTTCCGCGCCATCGGGCAGCGGTGCTTCGATGCGGGCCAGGCGGTGCCCGTCGGTGGCAACGGCACGCAAAATTTTGGTACCTTCGGCATCGGCGGCATGGAAGTAAATCCCGTTCAGGTAATAGCGGGTTTCTTCGGTGGAAATGGCAAATTCGGCACGGTCAATCAAACCGCGCAATTCGGCAGCAGCGAGACCAAAGCTGACCGGAAGGTCGCCCCCTGACATGACCGGGAAATCATCGACCGGCAGCACGGCAAGATTAAATTTCGAACGGCCAGCCGACAATGTCAGGCGGCCTGCACCGGGTTCCAGCACGATCTGCACCTGGGACCCTTCGGGCAGTTTGCGCACGATCTCATAGAGCGTATGCGCAGGTGTTGTCGTTGCACCGGGTTCGGAAACTTCCGCCGTGGTGGTTTCGATAACTTCCAGGTCCATATCGGTTGCGGTCAGCGACAGGGTATTTTCTTCGGCCCGCAGCAGGATATTGGACAGAATCGGAATGGTATTGCGCCGTTCGACCACACTTTGAACATGTGTGAGAGATTTTAACAGAGCCGCGCGTTCGATGGTCAGCTTCATGCCCGTCCTATCCGTCTGTCTGCAGTTATTTAATGAATTGATTTTTATTCATTTTTTCGACTTACCCCCACCCCTTTTGGCTGGGTTGGGCGCATTATAACATGGCAGTCCCAAAACCGAAGGATTTTTAGTGCAAAAAACCAAGCGATTGAACGGAGTCGAGCCATAAAAAACGCCCGGAAATCACAGCCCCGGTTTTCTGCGGTTTTCAGCCCGTCACAGCCCAATAAATCCGACCAAAATTTACAGCGAGAACTGTGCAAAAGCGCAATATCACCGCCGGAATCGCCCAAACAAAAACGGCAATCAGCACAATCTGGCCAATTGCCGTTTTTTAAGCGAATCCTGTTCGCAATATGCGATCAGCTTTCGAGCATGCGGCGCAAAAGATCAATGTCTTCCGACAGGGACGGATCTGTTTTGTGCAGTTCCTCGACCTTGCGTACCGCGTGCATCACGGTGGTATGGTCGCGCCCGCCAAATTTGCGGCCAATTTCCGGCAGGGAATGGGTGGTTAACTGCTTTGACAAATACATCGCCACCTGGCGCGGGCGGGCCACCGCACGGGCGCGGCGGGCAGAATGCATGTCGGAAACCTTGATATTAAAATGCTCGGCCACACGCTTCTGGATTTCCTCGATCGTCACGCGGCGTTCAGAAGCGCGCAGCACATCGTGCAAAACATCCTGCACCATCTCCAGGCCGATCTCGCGACCGACAAGCTGGGAATGGGCAATCACGCGGTTCAGCGCGCCTTCAAGTTCACGCACATTGGCCGTGATCTTGTGAGCAAGAAATTCCATCACACGCTGCGGCAGTTCCACGCGCTGGCGCTCTGCCTTGGATTCAAGAATGCCCAAACGCAGCTCATAGGTGGTGGCATGGATATCGGCCACCAGGCCCGACCCCAGGCGCGAGCGCAGACGTTCTTCAATATCTTCAAGGTCAGAAGGCGATTTATCGGCCGAGACAATGATCTGCCGACCCTGATCGACCAGCGCATTGAAGGTATGGAAAAATTCTTCCTGGGTGGAATCCTTGCCGGAAATGAACTGAACGTCATCGACCATCAGCACATCGACCGAGCGGAACTGATCCTTGAAATCCACGGTGTTTTTATCGCGCAATGCCCGAATAAAACGATACATGAACTTTTCAGCCGACAGGTAAATCACCGTGCGGTGCGGCTGGGTGCGGCGAATATGCCAGGCAATGGCGTGCATCAGGTGGGTTTTACCCAAACCGACGCCACCATACAAAAACAGCGGATTAAACGGGACAGACTCGGCCTCGGCCAGACGGCGGGCCGCGGCATAGGCAAATTCGTTCGGCTTGCCGATCACGAAATTATCAAAGGTGTAGCGCGGGTCCAGCGCTGCACTGATGCCATCATCGGACATGCTGCCAATGCTGCCCCGCCCGGCAGAGGATGATGCCTGAAAATTGCCGGCAACCGGGGCTGGATGGCACGGCGCCTTGCGGCTGCCAGGGGCGTCATAATTTTCGGCGGTGTAACGCGGATGCTGCTTTGCCGGTTGATTATAGGCCGGGGCACTGCCCCCACCCGAACCAGATGCCGAACGCGACGACGCCGAATTGGTGGAAGAGGAGGAAGCGGAAGAGGATGCAGAAGAATCACCCGTTGTTTCCGGGGCGGCAACCACCACCTCGACAAAGTGAACATTGGGATCTTCGGCATGCCAAAAGGCCTGAATGCGATCCAGATAATGCTGTGATACCCAGTCGCGCATCGCCCGATTGGGCGCGCCAAGACGGGCCACACCCGCCTCAACCGTGATCAAAGCAACCGGATCCAACCAGTAACGATATGCCGTAGCGCCAAACTCGCTACGCAGTTTTTCGCGAACAATCTTCCAGGTCGTCATTACATGATCTTCGAGTGCGGCCTGCTGGCGACCGGGAGTCTTGCTCTCGGTGGTATCAGCGCCAAATGGTGCTCCCCGTAAGGCGTGCTGCACTTTCAAGACCTTTCCCCGCTATTGACTAAAATTCCGACGCCAGCTTTCCAACACAAGACCGGATGCGACAAAATACAAAGCTTTGCCGCGTTGACCAAAATTGACCAACACGCCCGTCTTGCTACAAGAAAATGAAAGCGTACTCGCGCCCTTGTTTTTCATTCTTCATTGGTCGCGATATGGAATCGCGATCGAAGTCGAAACACTGTACTGATGCGTTTCACATCAGGCAAGGCGATCTTTAACAGAACGTTAAAAGGGTTTCGGCCCCAAAACGTTCGCGGAATTGCGGGACTTTTTCACTTTCGCAACCAAAGAACGAAAGGTGAATTCCTGGAATTCCGGCAGCGAAAAGGCCGCGCACGAAACGCGGCCTTCGACTCGCCATCCCGAAGGATAAAATTAAAGCGCTTTGACGCGAGCGGACAAACGCGAAACTTTGCGAGCAACGGTGTTTTTATGCAAAACACCGAGCTGCGCACCACGCGCCAGTTCCGGCTCGGCTACTTTAAACGCAGCCAGAGCGGCATCCTTGTCGCCAGCTTGCAGCGCGGTTTCGACCTTCTTGACGAAGGTACGAATGCGGCTGATACGCGCACCGTTAACTGCGGCGCGTGTTTCATTCCGGCGAATGCGCTTCTTGGCCGATTTATGATGAGCCATTGCGAACCTGTCTCTTAAAACAAAAATGTTACGTAATTCGGAGCGCGGCTTATAGCTCTCTGCCGATAAGCCGTCAACCCCCGATACCGCTATTATCCGCGTTTTTCCGCGCTTTCCGAGTCGATTGACCAAAACGCGCGGCAAACAGACCTTAGCGATGCTTGAATTCGGGTTTGCGTTTTTCGCCAAACGCCTTCATGCCCTCGGCACGATCTTCCAGGGCAAAGGTCGAATGAAACTCGCGACGTTCAAACATCAGGCCTTCGGCCAGGGTCATTTCAAACGCCTTATTCACACTTTCCTTCACCTTCATCGCCACCGGGCCTGAGAACGAGGCGATCTTGTCAGCCAGCTTCATCGCTTCATCCATCAGCGAGTCGGCAGGCACAACACGCGCGACAAGGCCGGAACGCTCGGCTTCCTCGGCATCCATCATGCGTCCGGTCAGGCACATTTCCATGGCCTTGGCCTTGCCAATGGCGCGGGTCAAACGCTGGGTCCCGCCCGCACCGGGAATCGTGCCAATGGTAATTTCCGGCTGGCCAAACTTGGCCGTGTCCGCGGCAAGCATGATATCGCAGCTCATGGCAAGCTCGCAGCCACCGCCCAGGGCGAATCCGCTGACGGCGGCAATGGTCGGCTTGCGACACGCCGCCATCCGGGTCCAGCCCTTGGTGATGAAATCGGATTTATAAACATCCATATAATCGCGATCGACCATTTCCTTGATGTCGGCACCAGCGGCAAAGGCCTTTTCCGACCCGGTAATGACAATGGCACGTACCGATTCGTCATTTTCAAATTCGTCAAGGGCGGCGGCCAAATCGGCAATCAGGGCATCACACAGGGCATTCAATGCTTTGGGACGGTTCAACGTGATCAAACCGACATTGCCCTTAACTTCGGCCACGATATTTTCGTAAGTCATGGAAGATCCTTTTCAATTTACGATGTTTCGACCGTTTTTATCGGCCCATCGCCTGAAACCATAATTGCATACTGTTTTACCGATTTTACCCGCATCAAGCAAGGAACACCCCACAAACCCCTTGGGCAAAATCATGTGACAAAGCCATCGCCAGGGATGCCGCCGGGAAAGGGAACACCGCACATCACCCGATAAAGCGGAATGCGGAATACACGGCACGGCAAAGTACGGCGCGGCGCGGCGCGGATCAGCGACCAAAACCCTTAGTGCTGGCAAACCGGGCAATAAAAGGTCGAACGTCCACCTTGCACCAGGCGCCCCACGGTGCCGTCACAATCCGGGGTGATGCAGGGTTCGCCCTCGCGGCCATAAATACGGAAATTATGCTGGAAATAGCCCAGTTCACCATTGGCCTGGCGATGATCGCGCAGGGATGATCCGCCGGCGCGAATGGCATCTTCCAGCACCGCGCGAATTTCGCGATAGAGCAGGTCAATTTCAGGGCGTTCCAAGCTGTTGGCCAGGCGCAACGGATCAATCCGGGACCGAAACAGCGCCTCGCACACATATATATTGCCAAGCCCTGCCACCAGCCGCTGATCCAAAAGCGTGGTTTTGATCGGGCTTTTGCGTTTGGCCAGGGCCTCGGCCAGCATGGTGGTATTAAACTGGTTGCCCAAAGGTTCCGGGCCAATACCGACCAGCATGGGATGATTTGGCAATGCATCAATATCGGTTAACGCCATCAAACCAAACCGGCGCGGATCATTGAATCGTACGAGCACCCCGCTATCCATAACGAAATCGACATGGTCATGCTTGCCTGCATCGGGAAGGGGGCTGTCCTTTTGCGGTTCAATTACCGTCATGCGGCCCGACATCCCCAAATGGATCAGCAACACCTGCCCGTCATCCAGATAAGCCATCACATATTTGGCCCGCCGGGTCAGCTGGTCCACACGCCGCCCTGTCAGCTTTGCGACAAAATCCTCAGGAAACGGGGTGCGCAGATTGGGGCGACGCTGCACGACCGTGGCCAGAACCCGCCCTTCCATAACCGGGGCAAGGCCCCGACAAACTGTTTCGACTTCTGGCAATTCAGGCATCACAACCTCGTAACGGCGTTGGGGGGCAATCGGAAACAGTATGTAGTCGGCAACGGCGGCAAATGCCACATTGTTACGGTGACAAATTATGAATAGCACCGAAAACAGAATGGTTTATGCTGCTGTCGTTTCAAAAGTTATTGCATATCATTAGCGGAATATACGCATGGAATTTGGTATCGATCTTTTAATGATCATGTTTGCCGTGGCCCTTATTGCCGGTTTTGTCGATTCAATTGCCGGCGGCGGCGGTCTTATTTGCATTCCCGCCCTGCTATGGGCCGGCATCACCCCAACCCAGGCCCTGGCGACCAACAAATTACAAAGCAGTTGTGGCAGTTTTTCCGCCGCGCTTAATTTCGCCCGGCGCGGGTTGGTCAATCCACGCGAAATGGTTTTGGCCATTATCCTGACATTGCTGGGCGCCGTTTTGGGCACCACCCTGATTCAGATGCTGGACCCCAGCCTGCTCATGACGTTGCTGCCCGGCCTTTTGATTGCGATTGCCCTTTATTTCCTGTTTTCCCCGCGCGCCAGCGACATTGATGCCCAACAAAAAATCGGCAAAACCCTGTTTGCCTTTACCGCCGGTTTTGGCATTGGTTTTTACGACGGCTTTTTTGGGCCCGGCACGGGGTCTTTCTTCTCCATCGCCTTTGTCGCCCTGCTGGGCTACAACCTGACCAAGGCCACCGCGCACACCAAGGTTTTAAATTTCACCGCCAATGTCGCATCGCTGGCCACCTTTATTGTGGGCGGCGAAGTGGTGTGGGAAATTGGCCTGGCAATGGCTGTCGGCCAGGTGATCGGGGCCACACTGGGCTCGCATATGGTGATGAAGGTCGGGGCCCGGCTGGTCCGCCCGCTTCTGGTTTTTGTGTCCATCGCCATTTCGATCAAACTGATTTTTGAACAATATGGCGATCAGATCGGGGCCTATTGGCACAATCTGGCAACGGCCTTTGCCTGATCCTTCCCTTCTGCATCAATCATCATCTCAAACAGCAAAACGGCCCGCGCATCATGGCAGCGGGCCGTGTTTATATTATCAATGGCTTGCAGCCCGTCGCGTTTAATGCCGTTAGGCGCCGAGCGGCGTTTGCGCATTGATCACGGTTTTACGATCCAGAACATAAGACAAAACGGCAACCACCAAACCAACAACCGCAATAATGGCGCCGATCCAGGGAATTTGCGCGTAGCTGACACCAGCCGTAATCGCCACACCGCCCAGCCACGCCCCGGCGGCATTGCCAAGGTTAAAGGCCCCCTGGTTCAAGGTGGATGCCAGGTTGGGGGCGCCGGTGGCCTCGTTCACCACGCGAATTTGCAGGGGCGATACCAGGGCAAACATCACAACACCCCACACAAAGACCGACACAATGGCAGGCCAGACCTGATAGATCGTTTCGCTCAGCATCATCAGGACCAAGACAAGGGCGATGAAGGTGATGATGATGGCAGGCATCAAACGCCAGTCGCCCAATCGGCCCCCAACAAAATTGCCCACCGTCAAGCCAACGCCAAACAACAACAGAACCAGCGTTACATTTTGTGCCGAAACGCCCGTGATCTGGGTCAGAATCGGGGTGATATAGGTAAAGACGCTAAACAAACTGGCCGATGCCAGCACACTTAACGCCATTGCCAAAATAACCTGCACTTTGCCCAGCGCCCGGGCCTCGGCGATCAGGCTGGTGCCTTCGGCCTTTATGTTACGCGGCACAAAAATATAAAGGGCGGCAAAAGCAACCACCCCAATGGCGACCACCGCCCAAAAGGTGGAGCGCCAGCCAAAGGCCTGCCCCAAGGCAGTGCCAAAGGGCACGCCCAAAACATTGGCCAATGTCAGCCCGGAAAACATCAATGCCACGGCCTGCACCCGTTTGTGCGGCGCCACCAGCCCGGCCGCCACCACCGACCCCAAACCAAAAAACGCCCCATGCCCCAGCGCGGTAATCACGCGGGCCACCATCAGGAAGGCATAGTTCGGCGCAATAGCACACAGGATGTTGCCCACCAGAAACAACAACACCAAAAACAGCAATACCCGCCGGCGTTCCATTTTGGCCGTGCCAATCGCCAAAAAGGGCGAGCCAAACGTTACGCCCAGCGCATAGCCCGTTACCAACAACCCGGCACTGGGAATGCTGACCCCCAGATCAGTGGCAACATCGGGCAACAGGCCCATAATCACAAATTCGGTCGTGCCGATGCCAAATGATGCCATCGCCAGCGCCAGAATGGGCAGGCGGGCAAAGAAACCCTGGCGGAACGCAGCTTTTGACATCAAACACCCATCTGATTGCGGCAAAACCGGTTAAAAACAAAAAAGGCGGTGCCTCGCTTATCGCGGACACCGCACCGTCAGAACATCTCTGAACCGATTCAAACTTGCCTGCAAAACCCGCCGGGAACTATCGCTTTCTACGCATAGAATCTATGCAAATTCGGCAAATATCAAAACCATGCCCAGGAATTGATCAATAATCAAACCTGTTCACCTGCCTTATGGCGTTCAAAGGGGCGCTTATTCGGGATAGGCGCCTGAAACATACTGATCATAATCAATGATCGCCCCGGTCATCACACCCGATTCGGCAGCCAGTAAATAGGCCGCCAGCCCGGCGACTTCATCGGGTTTGACCAGCTTGCCAAAGGGCTGTTCGGCCTCCGCCTTTGCCAGCCAGTCATCACCGGCCCCATGATAGCGGCGCTGAATGGCATCTTCGCCCGGTGTATCCATCCAGCCGCAGGCAATGCCGTTAAATCGCAAATGTTTGTGGCGCAGGGCCTGGGCTGCATTTTTGGTCAAAGTGGCAAGGGCCGCCTTTGATGCCGAATAAGGGGCCAAAAAGGACTGCCCGCAATAGTGCGACATGCTTAGAATATTCACACAGGATGCGGCGTGGCCGGCGGCAATGGCATGGTTGGCAAAGGCCTGCATGGCAAAAAACGGCCCCCGGGCATTAATCGCCATCATGTCATCAAACTGGGAAGGGGTGGTATCCAACAACGATCCGCGTTCGGTGGATGCCCCGGCATTTAACAGCACATTCACCCGCCCCATACGGTTAACGGCGGTGTTTATCAAACCAATACAGGCTTCCGGGTCGGCAAGGTCGGTTGCGATAAAGGCCACATCCACATCACCCGCGGGCGCACATGCCGCAAGGCTTTTGGCAGCCTCTTCACCACGATGCGGGTTACGCCCGGCAATCACCATTTTAGGACAGCCTTCCGCGATCAAACGTTTGCCAACGACAAAACCCAGCCCCTGGCTGCCACCAATAATGACGGCACAGCTTTCTTCATGACGTTTCATTTCCCATCATCCTTTTATGTTTTAAAGCCAAACCCTATATTCCGGCCCGTTTCAGGGGTTCTGGCGGGTCTGCTGGGCGATCAACGCATGTTCAAACTGGGTTTCTGTCATGTTTTCAGCCAGCGCACGGTGAAACAGACTGTTTTGCGTTTCCGGGGCCAATCCACCAAGGGGGGGATCGGTATCAAGGTTGGTGGGAAAGGCATATCCTTCGGCACAGGCGGCAATGGCAGCGTCGATCTGATGGGGGGCCAGGCTTTTGTTTTGCATTGCCTGCTTTAACACCGGATACAGCATCTTGCACATCGCCTGGCGGTCCAATGCCTCCATCGCGCGGCCATAAGCCGACGATACCTGCAGCAAATTTGCCATGCGTTGAATATCGGCACTAAAATTGCTGCCCGCCGCATGAAACAAAGCCGGGTTAAAAAACAGCGCATCCCCCTTTTTGAGCGGCAACTGGATATGACGGGCGTTAAACAAATCGCGAAAATCCTGGCGACGCCATGCCACATAACCTTCCCGGTAAAGCTGCGAAAACGGCAACAGCAGGGTCGGCCCGCTTTCAAGGGGCATGTCACAATGCGCCACCGCGCCCTGCAGGGTGAGCACCGGGGATAAATGATGCATGTGGGCGGGGAATTTTTCGCACATTTTTGCAGTTTGAAAACCCAGATGATAATCCCGATGTACCTGCTGCGCCTGCCCGCCCGGCCGCACCAGATTAACCTGTGACGTCATTTGATAACACGGGCCAAGCCACGCCTCGCACACCATGTCGATCAAAGGGTTGCCAAAATAGCGGGCGAAAACATCCGGGGCACGCAAACACAGTTTTTGTGCCGAATTCCAGATACGGTCATTTGCGCCGGCCTTAGCAAAATGGTCCGCCGCCGTGCCATTGGCCGCCTTTTCATCGGCAATAATGTCCAAATAGGTTTGGGTCGCTTCATCAATCGCGCTGCAATCATCATAGGCAGCCTCAATCACCAGCACCCCGGCGCCCGACATCATTACCCCGGCCCATTCCGACATGATCGCCTGGCGCTGGTCCGGGCGGGTCATCTGGCAACGAAGGTCATCCCCCGCATATATCGGCACATTGCGCATGATCCTCGCGGCATATGGCACATCTTCGGCACGGGTTTCCCGGTCAATCAAGGGCAACAGATCGTCGGTTCGACACGCCACCTCGCGGTAATAACCCGCAACATGCCCGGCATTTTGCGATGCTGTGGCCTGATAAGGTTGGGGTTGAGGGGCAGAGTGAGACGGAGCGTGAGGCTGGGATGGGCGGGATAGCATGACGTGTTTCCTCCTGATCATGGCGGATCGTTGCACTGTCCGCCCTTAAAGTACTTTGGAGGAATGCTAGGGCGAAAATGCTTTGCCTGGGGGATTGGAATCCATCAAAAATACATCAAAGAAGGAAAAACGCCCCATGACCCATCGTTTCCCCGTCAAGGAAATCGCCCGTCAATCCGGGCTGAGCACCGCCACGATTGACCGGGTGTTAAATGACCGCCCCCATGTCAGTGCGCAAACCCGCCGTCAGGTCATGGATGCGATAGAGGAACTGACCCGCCAGGAAGGCCAGCTTGCCGCGCGCGGGCGACGGCTGTTTATTGATGTTGTGATGGAGGCCCCAACCCGTTTTAGCAATGAAATCCGCACCGCACTGGAGGCCGAACTGCCCAGCCTGCACCCGGCGGTCATACGTCCACGCTATATGATGCAGGAACGCATGCGACCGGGCGATGTGGTTGCCATTCTGGCGCGGATTGCCAAACGGGGCAGCCAGGGTGTGTTGCTTAAGGCGCAGGACCAGCCCGATATTCGCCAGGCTCTGTCAATGCTGCGCGCGCGTAACATTCCGGTCCTGACCATTTTTACCGATATCCCCGATGCCGGGCAAATCGCCTATACCGGGGCGGACAATGACGCCGCAGGTGAAACAGCAGCCTATCTGATCCACCATTTTCTATCTGGCACGTCTCATCCGGGGGCCATTTTGATCACCCTTAGCAATGAACGCTTTCGTGGTGAAGAAGCCCGCAAGGAAGCCTTTATTCGTGCCCTTGCCCGCCTGGCCCCGGAACGGCACATCCTCGATGCCAGCGGCGGCGCAGGCCTGGACCATGACACCGCCCACCGGGTAGAGGCCCTGATTGGCCCAAACAGCCCGATTGCCGCTGTTTATTCGATGGGTGGGGGCAACCGCGCAATTTTAAAAACCCTGGCCGATCATGGCATGTCGCCTGCCATCTATATCGCCCACGACCTGGATGCGGAAAATATCAGCCTGCTGCAACACGGCAAACTGACGGCCGTGCTGCATCATGATTTGCGCCAGGATATGCGCACGGCCTGTCATCATCTGATGGCCTGGCACGGCCTGTTACCGCACAGGGCGATTGCACCGGCCAGCGATATCCAGGTCATCACGCCTGCAAACATCCCCGCCTTTGTCAAAAATCAGGCCCGCACAACAAAGGCGGGCCTGACGTAAAATCACAAAAAAAGCTGTCTGCTCAGTCGCCCCGTCACCGGGGGCGACAAACGCGCCGGATGATCAGGAAAGTTCGTCAACAATGCGCTGGGCGGCGGCAACAGGGTCTTCCGCCTTGGTAATTGGCCGGCCAATCACCAACACGTCGGAACCACGGGCAACGGCATCATGCGGGGTGACAATGCGTTTCTGGTCATCGCTGCTGGCCCAGGCCGGGCGAATACCTGGCGTGATCAATTTGAAATCCGGGCCGCACGCCGCCCGCACCGGTTCAATTTCCTGGGCCGAACACACAATCCCGTCCAGGCCGGATTTCTGGGTCAGTTCCGCCATTTTAACCACCCGGTCGCTTAACGGGCCCCGCAGGCCAATTTCGTCAAGGTCGTTCTGGTCCAGGCTGGTCAGGATGGTGACGGCAATCACCCAGGGGGCGGCAACACCCGCCTTGTCGGCGGCTTCGCGGGCGGCTTCACCGGCGCGTTTCATCATTTCCAGTCCGCCAGCGGCATGGACATTAACAATCCGCAGACCCAGCGGCGTTACCGCGCGAATGGCGCCAGCCACCGTGTTGGGAATGTCGTGATATTTGACATCAAGGAAAACCGGCATCCCTGCGGCAGCAACCGCCTTCACCCCTTGCGGGCCGTGGGCCGCAAAAAATTCCTTGCCCAATTTTGCCCCGCCAATCACGCCGGATAACCGGGTTGCCAACGCAATCGCATGATCAAGATCGGTGGTATCGATGGCGCAAAAAATCCGGTCCTTCGCAGCAATCTGGGAATTCTGGGCGGTCATGGCTTCCTCCGGTTGGCAAATAAATGATCCGTTCCGGGCGGCGCATCAAACGCGGCACACAGAATTCGGACCAACCCGCAACCAGACGCAAAACCGTGCAATGCCACACAAAATTTTGGCATCCCGACACGCCCGAAAATCAGCCCTTATCCCCGCAACCGCCGCCAACAGGCCCCCACATGGATCAGGTGAACAGGCTTTAGTCGATTCTGAGGGTAAAAACCATTCCTTATTGGTCCCTTTTCGCCAAGCACCATCATAAAAGGCAGCCCCCGGTTTCAAGGGCTGCCTTATTTAATGCTCTTTGGTCCACCACCCCAAACAGGGGCGGCAAAAGGGATATAAAGGTTAAACCCCGGCAGGCTGAATGGGGGCGGTATTGGTTTTATCCGCCTTGGATTGCGCATCCACCAAGGGGGGCTGCCCGGCCTGTTTTTGGCTGGCAATGGCGGCGCGTTCCTGCTCGCGGGCGGCTTCCTTTTCGCGGCGCAGGCGCGAAAGTTCGGATTCCATTTTGCGGTTCGCACGGCGATGTTTGCCGGTCAAAAGCCATTCAAACAGCAATCCGATCAAAAGCCCTGACAACAATGCCCCCAGAACCGGCACAAAAAGCGGCAGATCCATTTCAAAGGGCAAAGGCCATAGCGACAGGGTCGTTGCCTGACGGTTGGCAACAGCAAAAACCGTAATCACAATCGTCAAGGGAATGGCGATGATCCAGTAAAGAACGCGCAAATCTACCTCCTGCTTTACGGCACACAATGTCTGAGCACGGGGTAATCCCCACCCGATCATCGCGGCCGTCATCGGTCTGGCAACCGATTTTATCCTGTCGGGAAGGCTGCGTCACCCCCACAGGTCATATCAGTCATATCTGCCATGTCTGCCCGATGGCCGGGCATAGGCACCCTGATTGCTTAAATCGCGGCACGAAAGGCACGCACCCAAAGACACCACACGTCCTAAACCCCACCCGGTAAACACAACCATCCAACCCGTTCGACAAACGAGGTGTTGGGGTTTGGGGTACCGGGTCAACGTCCACCTTATCGCCCCACACCAAAAGGAGGGCGCTAAAGTCCGTCGCGATTTTTCCGAAAACAAGCATCGCCAGAAAGAGAGACCGACGATTCCGAATTTTTGGCAGGCTGGTTTAGGCAACCCGCAACATACGGAGTCACCCTAGGCTGGCTTGTGCCTTAAGCCAGTATCAGTTTAACCGTTCACGCAATTGTTT
>JBNKVZ010000093.1:0-17466 GCA_050299455.1 Thalassospira sp. | reverse complement strand
GCCTGCTGCGGCCAGACCGTTTTCCTCAACATGCCTGGGCTGCCCGGCAAAAGGTTTTAAAACGCCTGCTCGATGCGAATGTGATAACGCAGGCGGATTATACCGAAGCCAATGCCGAACCATTGCCCGACCGGCAATTTCCCGTTCCCATGCTGGCCCCGCATTTGGCCGAACGGCTGGTGGCCGCCCATCCGGGCGACGCGCGCATTACCACCACCATTGAACCGTGGTTGCAGGCCGATATTCAAAAACTGGTGGAATATTATGGTGGCGGCAATATGCCGCAGCGATCTGTGGCCTTGATGGTGGTGGAAAACAAAACCGGCAAGGTGCGCGCACATTTGGGATCGCGCGATTATTTGGACCGCGCCAGCCACGGTTTTGTTGATATGACACAGGCGGTGCGCTCGCCGGGATCAACATTAAAGCCGTTCATTTATGCCCTGTCATTTGAAGCACAGCAAACCCATCCGCAAACCTTGATCTGGGATCGTGCCATTGCTGATGGTGGCTACCGCCCGGCCAATTTTGATCATGGTGAATCGGGCGAGGTCAGTGTGGCCGATGCCCTGCGCTTTAGCCTGAACATCCCGGCGGTCAAGGTTTTGCAACGCTTCGGACCGATCCGTTTTAGCGAAACCATGCGCCATAACGGCCTGGATTTACGCCTGCCCAATCAAGGAGACGTGCCCAACCTTGCCATTGCCTTGGGCGGCACGGGCATTCGCCTGGATGAAATGACGCAGCTTTATCGTGCCTTGGCAACGGATCGTAAAAATTGCCCGCTGGTTTATCTTGAAAATGCACCCAGGCCCGCATGTTTGCACAATCAGGTTCTGTTTTCGCAACAGACGCAAAACTGGATCACGGGCATTTTGCAACATACCCCCCGCCCGGAGGGCTACCGCGCCCAGGCGGCGCATAATCCTGTGCCCATCGCCTTTAAAACCGGCACATCTTATGGCTATCGTGATGCCTGGGCTTTTGGCTACACAGCTGATTATACCGTGGGTGTCTGGGTGGGGCGGGCATCGGGGGAACCGGTTAATCGTCAAACCGGGTTAAAGAGTGCGGCCCCCTTGTTGTTTTCAGTGTTTGAAAAATTACCGCCCTTATCGCGGCCGCTGCCCGATGCCCATGCCAATGACTGGCAAAACCCGGCCCCCGCTGGCCTTAAATATTTTGGCGTCAAACGGGCCGATCCGGCCGTGGTGGCAGCCAATGCGCTGGATATTGAATATCCTGCGGCTGACAGTGTTTTTATGGCAAACAGCCTTGGCCCGCGCGGCCTGATCTTGCGGGCACGCAATGGCGAACGCCCCCTGGTCTGGATGATCAACGGGGTCCCTTTACCCTCCGATCCGTGGCAACGCCACGTGCGCTGGCAGCCCGACGGGCCGGGTTTTTATGATATCACGGTGCTCGATAAAACCGGCACGGCTCGCCATCGACAGGTTGCGATCCGGGCAACATCACCCCTCGTTTCGCCCATTCGCCGGATTTCGCTATTGTCGGCAAAGGGGCGGGGCTCATCTACGGTACCGGATTCAGTTTCTACACCATAACACTGTTTTTCATAGGTCCAGTGACCGCTCTCGCCCGCTGGGGAAACGGCATGAAAATTGCCGCTTTTTGCCGTTCAAAAATGAGTCATTTTTGCAAAAATTCGATGAAAAACCGGGCGAAAATGCCGGTTTCAGACTCAAAAAAATCCCGCAACATACTGAATATGCTGCGGGATTTGATGTTCCTATTGTAGCAGGTTCGATTTTAGAGGGTAGCTACAACATACTGGTGTAGTATAGTTTCCGGCTGCGCATTGTAGCAGGTTCGATTTTAGAGGGTAGCTACAACAGCGTCGTTCGAAGATGTCGCGTAAGCGTTATTGTAGCAGGTTCGATTTTAGAGGGTAGCTACAACAATAACGGCGCAACGGTACTGGCCCGGTGGATTGTAGCAGGTTGGATTTTAAAGGGTAGCTACAACGCCCAAGGGGTCAAAGAACGCAGCCGATCCATTGTAGCAGGTTCGATTTTGGAGGGCAGCTACAATTCAAAACTTGCTTTGCAGGCGGGGAGCCGCAGCTTCCCCGCCTTGCTGGTTTGATATGGCCGTTTTACCGCCCGGTAATGCCGGGGAAGATAATCAGGATGGCAACGGCAAGCACCTGCAGGCAAATGAATGGTGCGAGGGATCGGAAGATCGTGCCCAGCGATATATCGGGCGGGGCGACGGATTTTAGATAGAAGGCCGCCGGGCCAAAGGGCGGCGAGAGGAAGCTGACCTGCATATTCATGGCAAACAGGACGCCAAACCATACCGGGTCAAAGCCAAGCTGTTTTACGATGGGCACAAAGATCGGCATGGTCAAAAGGGCGATGCCCACCCAGTCCAGGAACATGCCCAGGATAAACAGGATCAGCATCATAAACAGGATGACGACGGTTGGGTCATCCGAGATGCCTGTGATCATGCCCGAAACGAATTTGATGCCGCCCATCAGGTTAAACACGCCGACCAGGGCCGATGCGCCAATGCCGATCCAGACAATCATCCCGCAGGTGGACAGGGTTTGCATGGCCGCGCCTTTGAGCATGGTCAGCGAAAATTCGCGGCGCAATATGGTTGATGCAATAACACCGGCAACCCCGACAGCCGATGCCTCGGTCACAGAGGCAATGCCGCCATAAATGGAGCCCAGGACGCAAATCACGACCAGAATGGGCAGGAACAGGCCCTTAAGCAGGCGGAGTTTTTCCGATGTCGGGATTTTCTCGGTCTGGGGGGGCGGGGCGACATTGTCGCCGAAATAGCAGCGAAACAGCACATAGGCGACATAAAAGCCCGCCAGCATAAAGCCGGGAATAAAGGCCGAGGTAAACAGATCGCCGATCGAGACATTGGCGGTTAAGCCATAAATGATCAGAACGATGGAGGGCGGCACCATCGTACCGAGCGAGCCCCCCGCGCACACCACCCCAATCGCCAGTTTTTTATCATAGCCCTGGCGCAACATTTGCGGCAAAGCCAGCAGGCCGAGCAGGACAATTTCGCCGCCGATAATGCCGCTCATGGCGGCCAGGATGACGGCGACAAAAATGGTTTGAACCGCAACGCCGCCCTTTAATCGTCCGCCAAACAGGCGCATGGCCTCGAACAAGTCCCGGGCGATGCCCGATCGGTCCAGCAGGGCCGCCATCAGCACGAACATCGGGACGGAGACAAAAACGAAGGACGAGACAAACGAATAAACCCGGCTGGTGATGAGCTGAACCACCATCACGTTGTCGAACCAGCCAAGGGTGAAAATCAGGGCGACCAGCAGGGTGACAAAGGCCAGCGGCATACCGGTTAGCAAAAAGCCGATCAGCATGGCAAACATTGCCAGCGTGCCGTATTCAATGCCCAGTGATTGCAGATGTAACATGGGGAAATATCCTGATGCACCAGTGACGCAGGAGAGGAAGCAGGGAACGATCAGCGGTGCGGTTGCGCTTCGCTGGCGGAAATTTCGGGTTTTTGCCGGAAATAGTTATAGGCCAGCAGCAGGAACTGCACCGTTAAGACAACCATGACCACCAGCATGAAAATTTTGATGATGGCGGGAAAAGGCGGGTTCCAGGCACTGCCACTGGTTTCCAGGCGGATGTCGCCATTGGGCAAAAAGGCGGCTTTTCGTACCATCAGCCAGGCGGCAAAACTGAAAAACCCGGTTGAAAGCGCGCAGATCAGCGAAATGATGATATTGAGCACGCGCCGCGCCCGTGGCCCGACCAGGTCATAAATAATCACCACCCGGATATGCTGGTTGCGCGAGGCGCAAAACAGGCCGGCAAAGACAAAGCCCATGGCGCATAAAAAGGTTGTTGTTTCGTGGGCCCAGATGGTGGGGGCATCAAAGATATGGCGCATGCAGATTTCAAAAATCAGGGCGGCCATCGAACATAGAAAACCAAGAGCAAAAATGATGCCCAACCGATTGACGATACGGCCCAACAGGCCGGATTCCGGCGGTAAGACCGGGGCATTATCGTCCATTAGTTCGGCCACGTTCCCTTCGGAGGTGCCAAGCGGGGTTTCGGGATCGTGATGAGGCGTGTGGGTCATGAAACCATTCCTTTAGCGGGGGCACGCGCATGTCAGGGTGTTGCATTTTCCGGGTGTTGCATTGTCCGGGGGTGCATTTTCCGGGTATTGCATTGGCCGGGGGCGGCCGTGAGGACACATCGTTGCCCCCGGCATCGCAATGCAAGACCCCCGGTCTGTAAACGGACCGGGGGTGAGAGCCGACAGACTTATTTCAGCAGACCCTGCGATTTCAGGTATTTGGTCAGGGTGTCGTAAACTTCCTGGGCATTGTCCGAACGCTCGGCCACTTTTTTCCACTGTTTCATGGCAATGGCGCGGAATTTGGCGCGTTCTTCATCCGACCAGTTGGTGATTTCGATGTCACCTTTTGCCAGGTCCTTGGCAACGGCTTCGCGGTCTTTCATTTGCAGGCGGGCAACCAGGTCCTGGGACAGGTCACGTACCGATACCGTCAGGATTTCCTGAAGGTCCTTGGGCAGGGCATCCCATTTTGCCTTGTTCATCGAAACTTCGACCAGCGGCATGGAATGGAAGCCCGGATAAACCGGATGTTTGGCAATGTCATTCAGGCCCATTGCCGAATTGGTGGCATAAACCGTGGCATCCGCCGCATCGATGACCTTTTTATCAAGCGATGTATAAACTTCGGATTGCGGAATATTCACCGGGGCGGCACCGGCAGCGGCAAAAACTTCCTGCACCATGCCTTCGGGCGCACGGACCTTAAGGCCCTTAAGGTCTGCCACACCGTTGAGCGGAACCGTGGAAACAAAGGCTTCAAGGCCCGGCGTAACAGCACCGATAAAGTGCAGGCCATAGGGTTCTTCAAGTTTGTTCATTAGTTCCTTGCCGCCACCATAATTGATGAAGCGGAACATTTGTTGCGGGTCGGACCAGGCGCCAATCGGGTTGGCGATCAGGCTGAAGGCCGGGTCCTTGCCGGAAAAATAGCTGACATCGGTGATGTGACCATCAAGGATGCCTGCGGCAATGGCGTCCTGGGTTTCGGAATGTTCAACGATGGAGCCGACCGGCAGCAATTCGATCTTGATGCGGCCATCGGTCATTTCCTCGACCCGTTTGGTCCATTCCTGATCGATTTCAAAGGTCGGCGTGCCGGAATTGTCGCTGGACTGGAATTTCCATTCATAGTCTGCCGCCTGCGCACTTAGCGATGTGCTGGCAGCCAAAGCAACGGCAAAGGCCGCGCCAAGAAGTGATTTGATCGGCGTTGTCATGGTCATCCTCCCTTGGATGTGGTTTTTTCCCTGGCGGATACGGAAGGGTCCGTTCCGGTTTCGCGTTCGTTACGTGCAGTCAAATCATCCAGCACTTGCCAGACGATGTCGTCTATCGGGGCCATAATGGAAACAGTCAGCGGATCTTCCTCCGGGCCCAGCGGTTCCAGATCATCAAGCTGGCTGTCAAGCAGGGCTGATGGCATAAAATGCCCGGCCCGGTTGTTCATTCGGTCCAAAATCAGGTCGCGCGGGCCATCTAGAAAAACAAAAACCAGGTTTGGCCCCAGATGGTCGCGCAAAAAGTCGCGATAGCGCCGCTTAAGGGCCGAACAGGCAATAAAAATGCACGGCGCGGGCTGCCCCGGCTGCGTCGCGATGCGGCCCTGTGATGACATATCGTTACGGGTGGCAATGGCGGCCTTGCAAACCGCTTCCAACCACGGCCAGCGCATGGCATCGTTTAGCGGCAGGCCGCGACGCATATGTTCGACATTTTCTGCCGGATGGTGGTCGTCAGCATCCAGCCAGGCCCCTTTGGTGGCCGTGGCAAGCCTGCGGGCGGTTTCGGTTTTGCCCGATCCGCTAACCCCCATGACAATGACGAATTTCGCAAGGCTGTTCATTGGTAAAGACTGTTTCCCCAGGACCGTATGGCGCGGTTTTTGGTCGCCGTTTGCTTGTTAGCGCTAACATAATGATAGCGCTAACATAGAGTCAACAGATTTTCCCGAGGTAATTTTGCGGTCTTTGGTTAAGGTCAAATCGATTAAATTAGAATGGTTTCAATATTAGTGAGTTGTCATGCGCGGCCCGTAATGCGAAAAACAGAAGAACTGTCACACCTATTGCGTGAAATACACTAATGATACTGTAGATTGTTGCGTCGCGGGAAAAGATAACCAGCCTTAATCGATGAAGCCTTTGGGGGGAGGGCCCCTGAAAGGGTTGAGTGCAAATTTGTTCGGGAATAGCGCCATGTATAAAAAAACCGTTCTTGCTTATGGGGATAGTCTGACCTGGGGGTATCACCCCGAACATGGCAGGCGCCATCCATTCAACGATTTGTGGCCAACGGTGTTGGGGGAAGGATTGGGGCACCAGGCGCGCGTGATTGGCGAGGGGCTTAGCGGCCGCACCACGGCATATGACGACCACACCGCGCTGGCAGCGCGCAATGGCGCGCGGGTTCTACCGACCCTGCTGGGCAGTCACGACCCGCTGGACCTGGTGATCATCATGCTGGGGACCAATGATTTGAAATCCTTTCTGTGCGGCGATGTGAACGGTGCCCGGGCCGGCATGACACGCTTGGTTGACCTTGTGCGCAGTTATCCTTATCAGGCGGGTCCCGCACCAGAGGTAATGGTGGTTGCCCCGCCGCATTTATGTGAAACCGACAAGGTCGGCGGTACGTTGCCAACCCCGCACAGCATTGCCGAATCCCAAAAATTTGCCGCGGCTTATCAGTTCCTGGCGGCGCAAAAGAAGTGTCATTTTTTTGATGCGGCCTCGGTGGCTGTGGCATCATCTGTTGACGGCGTGCATCTGGATGCCCCTAATACGAGGGCGATAGGGGCCGCGCTTGTTCCGGTGGTAGAGGAAATATTGCGCGGCGGCCCGCAAGATCGAGGTTTATGACAGTCAGGCAGGTATGAGAAAACGTAAAGGGGCAGGGCGACCGACAATTGCCGATGTGGCCGCCCAGGCAGGGGTGAGTTCGATTACCGTGTCGCGGGCATTACGCGACCCGCAAAAGGTATCGGAACGGTTGCGCGGTAAAATCGACAAGGCGGTACGCGCGCTGAATTACATCCCCGATACCCATGCCAGTGCGCTGGCATCGTCAAGGTCCAATGTGGTGGCGGTGCTGGTGCCATCCCTGACCAATAATGTTTTTTCCGATACCCTGCGCGCCATTTATGATGCGCTGGATGCCAGCCCGTTGCAGGTGCAATTGGGTAATTCGCGTTATTCTGCGGCGGAACAGGAACGGCTGATTGGCATCTTTTTAAGTCAGCGGCCCGCCGCCATGATTGTTTCGGGCATTGATCAGACGCCGGCCGCCCGCAAAATGCTGGAAGAAGCCAATTGCCCGGTGGTGCAAATTATGGAAACCGGGCCGGACCCGATTGATATGATGGTGGGGTTTTCCCATTATCAGGGCGGGCGTGCCGCCGCCCAGCATTTGATTGATCAGGGATACCGCCATGTCGGGTTTTTAGGCGCCCGCATGGACCCGCGCACAACCCGCCGCCTGGCCGGGTTTCGCAGTGCGCTGGAAGATGCCGGAATGTTTGATCCTGATCTGGTGAAAACCACCACCACATCCTCCAGCGTGACGCTGGGCGGGGTCCTGTTGCGTGAAATGGCCCGCCACCGGCCAGAGCTGGATGCGGTTTTTTGCAATAATGATGACCTTGCCCTAGGCGCCTTGTTTGGGGCGCAAAAGGCCGGTATTTCGGTGCCGGACCAACTGGGCATTGCCGGTTTTAATGACCTGGAAATGATGCAGGCGGCTTGCCCGTCATTAACCAGCATTCGTACCGACCGTTATGGTATTGGCCGCCATGCGGTCAATATGGTCCGCGCAGTGCTGGAGGGCACACCCCCGCCGGAAAAAATTGTTGATCTGGGGTTTGAACTGCAAAAACGGCAAAGCACGGATCGCCATCGCCAGATGGTGTGATGCCCGCAAGATCAGGCGTGATCCGCTTTTGAAGGTTTACAATTTTTGGCACGGTTGGCGGTGTTTTATGACGGTGCCTGGTCGCTGTCTTCGTTGCCGTTGCTGCCCAGTGGCGGAAAGCGGAGGGCAAGCTCGGCAACAAGGTCGCGCGGGCCGCTGATGTCGATCAGGGTGCCCAGGGTGTCGAACTGGCGGTCCAGCACGGTAATATCGGGTTGGGCGCAGGCTTGCTCCATATTGCCGGCTTCGGCAAAGGGCGCAAAAAGATGGGCTGTGCCTTGCGGCACGTAAGGCACGATTTTCGCTTCATCGCAAACGGCCTGTGCTGCCCCGCTATAGGCGCGGACCAACCCGCCCGTGCCCAGTTTGGTACCCCCAAAATAACGGGTGACGATCACGGCAACATTAATCAGGTCGCGGCCCTGTAATACCTTAAGGCAGGGCATGCCCGACGTGCCCGATGGCTCGCCGTCATCTTTGCCATGTTCGATCAGCTGTTCTTCATCATTCAGATAGCGATAGGCCGTGACATGGTGGTTGGCCTTGGGGTGGGCCTTGCGCAGATCGGCCAGTGTTCCCTCAAACTGCGCATAGGGCACCAGTGTCGCCAAAAAGCGCGATTTCTTTTCTTCGGTTTCGCAAAAGGCGGAATGTTCGATGGTGTGCATGGTCCTGACCCTAACAGACCGGAAACGGGCGCGACAGCTTTTATCCTATGCCAGCAGGGCTTTGCCCATCAGGATAATGCCAAACAAAATCAGCATGATCAGGACCAGCTTGCGGAAGGTTTCCGCGGCCAGCCGGGCGCGGACAAAGCTACCGGCCTTAACGCCAATAAAAACCGGGATCAGCCCGGCCAGCGAAATCCAGACACTGTGCCAGGTCATCAGGCCAATATGGCTTAACCCGGCGGCCATGATAAAGCTGGACAGGGTGAAGGATATATTCACCCCCTGGACAAACCGTTTGGGGTCCAGGCGCAGGGACAGGAAAAACGGCAGGATCGGCATGACCTGTGATCCGGTGATGCCGTTGATCAGGCCGGTTAAGAAACCCGAAAACGGGGCGATCCGTTTTGCCAGCCGGTCGGGGATATAAATGGCGGGGCGGCACAGGGTGATGACGCCATATAAAACAAGCACCGCGCCCAAAACGGCCCCGGCAAACAGCCCGTTAACACGGTCCAGAATTAACAGGCCCACAATCAGCCCCGGAATGGTCGCCAGAAACATCGGCCAGAAACGCCGGATCGTTTCGCGAAAATGCCCCGCCTGGATCATGACAATGACATTGCTGACAATGGAAGGAATAATCACCAGCGGCATGGCCGATTTAAGCCCCAGCCCTAGCGTCATGACGGGCAGGGCCGATGTAGAAAAACCCAGCCCGGTTGCCCCTTTGACAAAGGCCGCTATGAAATAGGCGCAGGCAATGACGATGACTGTTTCAAGGGGCATGGGACGTTCCGCAAACCAGGGGATGTGACCATTTGGTCAACTGCCATATCTGGCAGGAGGGCAGCATGCGGTGAATTGAACCGGGGCGCAACTGTTTCACAACTGCAATAGAATGGGTGCGCGGACAGCGCAGGAATGACGCCATAATTCCGCAAAAAGATAAACGCCAAGATCAACACCAAGATCAACACACAGCAGCATAGCACCATAAGCTTGGCTGTAGGGCGAGACAGGAAAGGATGGGCATGACACAGGCCATTTCACAGCCCAATGGTCCCTTAACTGGCGGGTGCCAGTGTGGGGCGGTACGGTATCGTTTGGATCGGCCACCGCTAAAAACCTATATCTGCCATTGCCGGGAATGCCAGAAACAGTCGGCCTCGGCCTTTGGTATTTCGGTTCTGGTGCAGGGTGCCACTATCACGATCATGCAGGGCCAGCTAAAAACATGGCAGCGCCCCACCGATAGTGGACGGGTGCTTGAATGTCATTTTTGTCCTGATTGCGGGTCCCGCCTGTTTCATGGGGACCTTGCCGGGACGGCACCGGTCAGCATCAAGGGCGGATCGTTTGATGTGGTGCCGGACCTTGCGGGGGTGGATCATATTTGGGTGGCGCGAAAGGTGCCTGGCATTGCGATTCCGGGGGATGCAAAAACATATTTGGGCGAACCGGATGACGAACCTGATGATGAAACGGGCTGAAATCCTGATGGATTCGCGATTTTTGTGTGCTTTTTGCGCGCAAGAATTTGGGGCTGTTTCACCTTTGGGTGGTCAAAGTAGGTGGAATTTTGCGTACAATTGCGCAGGATTGGCAAAAATTTGCCATTTTTCTGATGCCGCGATGCGGGAAAGACTGGAAACCGCGCTATAAAACCCTTATCTAGTTGGACCCGGCAAATGGCTGGTTTTGCGCCTGTAATGTGGGGCGTATGATAGAAATGATGTTATGCTAGGGATGTTGAAAGAGACATCCGATGGAGAGGAAGCAAATGAGCAAGAGCTGGAGCACTGATAGTTGGCGGAACCTGCCTGTGAAGCAGATTCCGACATATCCGGATGCACAGGCCCTCAAGGCCGTAGAAGAAGAGCTCGGCAGCTATCCTCCTTTGGTGTTTGCTGGCGAGGCGCGTGCGTTAAAAGAAAAGCTGGGTGCCGTGGCAGAAGGCAAGGCCTTCCTGCTTCAGGGCGGTGACTGTGCCGAAAGCTTTAAAGAATTTCATCCCAACAATATCCGCGACACCTTTAAGGTCATGTTGCAGATGGCGGTGGTGCTGACCTATGGCGCATCCTGCCCGGTGGTCAAGGTGGGCCGTATGGCCGGCCAGTTTGCCAAGCCGCGTTCGGCTGATATGGAAACGATCAATGGCGTCGAACTGCCCAGCTATCGTGGTGACAATGTCAACGGGATCGAATTTACCGAAGAATCCCGCACACCGGACCCGCAGCGCCAGATCAAGGCTTATAACCAGTCGGCATCGACGCTGAACCTGCTGCGTGCTTTCGCCCAGGGTGGTTTTGCCGATCTGACCCAGATTCATCGCTGGAACCTGTCCTTTGTTGATAACAGCCCGGCTGGCGAACGTTACCGCCAGATGAGCACCCAGATCGACGAAGCGGTTGCCTTCATGCGTGCCTGCGGCATTACGCCGGAAACCGCGCCACAAATGCGCGAAACCGGTTTTTACACCTCGCACGAGGCCCTTTTGCTGGGCTATGAGCAGGCCCTGACCCGCAAGGACAGCCTGAGCGGCCAGTATTATGATTGCTCGGCTCATATGCTCTGGATTGGTGACCGGACCCGTCAGCCGGACGGCGCACATGTTGAATTCCTGCGCGGGGTGAAAAACCCGATTGGCCTGAAATGTGGCCCGACGCTGGATGAAGATGAACTGATCCGTCTGATCGATATCCTTAACCCGGCAGATGAAGCCGGCCGTCTGACCCTGATCTGCCGTATGGGCTCGGGCAAGGTGGCGGAACATCTGTCGCGTCTGGTGCGCCGTGTCAAAGCCGAAGGCCGCAAGGTTGTGTGGTCGTGCGATCCTATGCACGGCAATACAGTCAAGGCCAGCAACGGTTATAAAACCCGTGCCTTTGATTCGATTCTTGGCGAAGTCAAAACTTTCTTTGACATTCACAAGGCCGAAGGTACCCACGCCGGTGGCGTTCATTTTGAAATGACCGGGCGCGATGTGACCGAATGTATTGGTGGGGCGCAGGCCATTACCGAAGACAGCCTGTCGGATCGTTACCACACCCATTGCGATCCGCGTCTGAACGGCGCGCAGGCCCTTGAGCTGGCCTTCCTGATGGCCGAGATGATCAAGCAGGACCGTGACAACATTCGTGACGAGTTGTTGGCAAGTGCCTGATCTCTCTTATTGATCGGATTGTCAGAAAATTTCGTTGTCAAAAAGGGTGTCCGGGATATCGGGCACCCTTTTTCGTTGTAGAATCTCGTAAACTCTCTAAAAAGCCGGAACGAGATCTAAAAAAACGGCCCGAACATCCCCACTTGGGAATTTGTTTCATATTGATATTGATGCGATGATTAGGCTTGCGCATATAAAAGAAACAGGGCGCACGTGCAGGCGAGAGAGGGACAGACGCGAACATGGCCGCAGATGACGATTTTGCAATCTGGCAAAAGAAGGTCGAGGGGACCAACATTTCCTCTGCAACGCTGCTTGCGACGGACTATCTGAATCATTTCAACGAAATTGTGATGTTGCTTGAAATGGTTCCGGATATGCCTGACATGCTGGAGGATTGTCGGGAATGGGCACCGAAAAGCTATCAACAGCATTTTCAGGACAGTGCCTTTTCTGATCGCGAACTGGCGATTGAAGCCTATGACCATGTGCCGGAAAAATTCCGCCGCCCGTTCGAGGAAACCATCGAGCATATGAATGCCGTGGTTCTGCGCGCGAATGACCAGCTTGAAATCGTGATCAATGAAGGCAACCCCGATGTTATCCGCATGACGGCAAGCAGCACCACCGCCGCCCTGCAACGGTTCATGGATGTTGCCAGTTCGATTATTCACGGGTCAGCCAAAACCATGAGCCAGGAAGAAATCGACGCGGCGATGGCGCTTTAGGCGGGTCGCGTGTATCTTCTGGCAGATGGTTGCCCAACGGGGTTGTAAAACCTTCGGGGGCGAATGCAATTTCCGCAATTGACTTGCGGGCGGACCCCTCCTATTCCAAACACATGAAAAACAAACTCGCCATTGCCATTGCCCAGTTGAATCCGATTGTCGGCGACATTGCCGGGAATGCGGAAAAGATTGTGGCTGCCTGGGAAACCGCGGCTGATCAGGGCGCGGATATTATCCTGTATTCCGAACTGGTTTTGTCGGGCTATCCGCCCGAAGACCTGGTGATGAAACCATCCTTTATGCGCCATTTGCGCGACGCGGTAGATGATATTTGCCAGCGTATCGCCGCACGTCAAAATGGCCCGGCTTTGTTATTGACGACACCGTGGGAATTTAACGGTGCCCGGTTCAATGCCGTATTGCTGATCGAGGATGGCAAGATCGAAACCGTGCGCGCCAAAAACGACCTGCCCAATTATGGCGTATTTGACGAAAAACGCGTTTTTGCCGCGGGTCCGATGCCCGATATCGTTGATTTTCGCGGCATTAAGCTGGGTGTGCCGATTTGCGAAGATGTGTGGACGCCAAAGGTGGTGGCCCATTTGGCCGCACGCGGTGCGGAAATTATGCTGGTGCCCAACGGGTCCCCGTTCGAGGCGGGCAAGGATGGCCTGCGTCGCCAGCTGATTCGCGACCGTGTGCTGGAATCCGGTGTGCCGATGCTTTATTGCAATCAGGTCGGCGGGCAGGACGAACTGGTTTTTGATGGTGGCACATTCGGCCTGAATTTTGATGGCACCTTGGCCGTTGCCCTGCCTGGCTTTGCCGAAACGGTCCAGATATCGCACTGGTCGCGCGATGGCGATGGCAAATGGTATTGCGATGATGCCAAGCCCGATGCGCATTATCCGTCTGGTCTGGATGCGATTTATCAGGCGCTGGTTTTGGGCCTGCGCGATTATGTCAATAAAAACCGCTTCCCCGGTGTGGTCATTGGCATGTCCGGCGGGATTGATTCGGCCCTGTCCGCTGCGGTGGCGGTCGATGCCCTGGGGGCGGACCGTGTGCGCCTGGTGATGATGCCATCGCCCTATACCTCGGCTGATAGCCTGGAAGATGCGCAAATTTGTGCTGACATGCTGAAAACCGGCATTGAAAGCATTAATATCGGCCCGGCAATGGAGGCCTTTGGTACCATGCTGGCCCCGGCCTTTGCCGGGCGCGACCCCGATATTGCCGAAGAAAACATTCAGGCCCGGTCGCGCGGGATGATCCTGATGGGCATTTCCAACAAATTTGGCCATATGGTTTTGACCACGGGCAATAAATCGGAAATGTCGGTGGGCTATGCCACATTGTATGGTGACATGTGTGGCGGTTATTCGGTCCTGAAGGATTTGTATAAAACCACCGTCTTTGCCCTGTGTACCTGGCGCAACCAGCACCATCCGCAAGGGTGCCTTGGCCCGCAAGGCATGGTGATCCCGCAGCGGATTATCACCAAGCCGCCCTCGGCCGAATTGCGCCCGGACCAGAAAGACGAAGACAGCCTGCCGCCTTATGATGTTCTTGATGATATCTTACGCCAGATGATCGAAGGTGAACGCAGCGTTGCCGAGATCGTGGCCTGTGGTCATGACGAAGACATTGTGCGCAAGGTATGGCGTTTGCTGGACCGTGCCGAATATAAACGCCGCCAGGCCCCGCCGGGGGTGAAAATTACCCCGCGTGCCTTTGGCCGGGACCGGCGTTACCCGATTACCAATGGCTTTACCAATCTGGTAAGCTGACCTTTATTTTGTTTGAAAATTATTGATATGAAAAAACCTGTATTACGTTTTGCCCCCAGCCCGACCGGCCTGCTTCATGTCGGCAATGCCCGTGTCGCGATGATGAACTGGCTCTATGCCCGCAAACATGGCGGCGAATTTATCCTGCGGTTCGATGATACCGACCCGGTACGTTCCAAGGATGAATATGTCGATGCCATCCGCGAGGATTTGCGCTGGCTCGGCATTGACTGGGACCGTGAAGAGCGCCAGTCCCTGCGTCAGGACAGATACGACATTGCGATTGAACAGCTGAAATCCGAAGGCTTGCTCTATCCGTGTTATGAAACGGAAGGGGAGCTGAACTGGAAGCGCAAAGCCGCCCGTCAGCGCCACCAGCCCTTTATTTATGACCGCAAGGCCTTGTTGCTGGACCCGGCGGAAATGCGTGCGTTTGAAGCCGAAGGCCGCAAGCCGCACTGGCGTTTCAAGCTGCCCGATGGCGTGGTGGAATGGGACGATATGTGCCGTGGTCTGTGCCATTTCGATACCCAGCATGTCTCCGACCCGGTTTTGATCCGCGAGGATGGCTCGCTGCTTTATATGCTGGGCTCGGTCGTGGATGACCTTGAAATGGGTGTTTCTCATATCATCCGTGGTGAAGACCATGTGACCAACACGGTTGCGCAAATTCTGGTTTATATGGCGCTGGGCGGGCAGCCCGGCGGGCTTGATTTTGGGCATACGCCGCTTTTGGCCGGGCCGGGGGGATCGCAGCTTTCAAAACGGCTGGGTAGCCTGTCGCTGCGTGAATTGCGCAATGACGGGTTCGAGGTTCCGGCCCTGGTAGGGCTTCTGACCGGGCTTGGCGCATCGGACCGGATCGAACCGGCCACCATGCGTGAAGCGATTGAAACATTCGATATTTCGGCTTATGGTCGTTCGACCCCCAAATTTGACCCGGCAGATCTGGCATCGCTGAATGAAAAGATCGTTCATGAAATGCCCTATGATCAGGCCCGTGAAAAGCTGGTTGCTGCGGGCATGGGGGGGATGGACGAGGCATTCTGGCAGACCGTGCGCGGGAATTGCTGGCGTGTTGCCGAAGCCCGCGAATGGTGGGATGTTGTTCATGATGCAATTGTGCCGGAAATTGACGATGAAGATCGTGAATTCCTGTCACAGGCCGCCGATATGCTGCCGCAGGGTGCCCTGGATGGCACAAGTTGGAAAAGCTGGACCGGGGCGTTGAAAGAAGCCACCGGTCGTAAGGGAAAACAGTTGTTCATGCCGTTACGCAAAGCCCTTACCGGGCGCGAACATGGTCCTGAAATGTCCGCTTTGTTGCCCATTATCGGCAGCGAAAAAGCCCGTGCGCGTCTGTGTGGTCAGGCGGTCTGACATTTTACTGTCGGATCGCCGTAAAGAAATTGTGCCCCACCAAGACGCGATCAATTAACGGACAAAAACAATGACGGACAGTTCAGCGGAGCTGCGTATTTACGACAGCATGAGCCGCCAAAAGCAACGCTTTGAACCGATTGACCCTGCACATGTGCGCCTTTATGTGTGCGGACCGACGGTGTATGATTACGCCCATATTGGCAATGCTCGCCCGGTGGTGGTGTTTGACACGCTGGTACGGCTTTTGCGCCATATCTACCCGCAGGTTACCTATGTGCGGAATGTCACCGATGTGGATGACAAGATCAATCAGCGTGCGCGCGAAAGCGGCGAGCCGATTTCGGTGATTACCGCCCGCACCCATCAGACGTATCTGGATGATATGGGGGCGCTGAATGCACATAAACCCGATATCGAACCGCGCGCGACCGAGCATATCGATGATATGATCGCCATGTGCGAAAAGCTGATTGCGCAGGGTTTTGCCTATGCCGCCGAGGGCCATGTGCTGTTTTCGGTATCCAAATATGATGATTACGGCAAATTGTCGCGGCGCAACCGCGATGAGATGATTGCCGGTGCCCGCGTTGAAGTGGCCCCCTATAAAAAGGACCCGGCGGATTTCGTTTTGTGGAAACCGTCTGATGCGGACACACCGGGCTGGGATAGCCCGTGGGGCCGGGGCCGCCCGGGCTGGCATATTGAATGCTCTGCCATGTCAACGCGCTATCTGGGCCAGGAATTTGACATTCATGGCGGCGGGATTGACTTGGTTTTTCCGCATCATGAAAACGAAATCGCCCAAAGCTGCTGCGCTAATCATGGTTCCAGCTACGCCAAATACTGGATGCATAACGGCCATTTGATGGTCGAAGGCGAGAAAATGTCCAAGTCATTGGGCAATTTCGTTACCGTGCATGAATTGCTGGAAAGCTGGCCCGGTGAAGCCATGCGTCTGGCGATGCTGGGCACCCATTATCACCAGCCGATTAACTGGACGCTGGATAATTTGCGCCAGGCCAAAGAGGCCCTGGACCGTTTTTATACCGCCCTGCGGCAAACGGCGGCCATTGTGCCGGTCGATACCGGGGTTCCCGCCGGGGTTTTGAATGCGCTGTGCGATGATCTGAACACACCGCTGGCGATTGCCGAGTTTCATGATTTGGTGACGCAGCTTAACAAGGCGGGGACGGACGGCGAAAAGGCCGAGGCAAAAGGCCGCGTTTTGGCCGCGGCCAGCCTGCTGGGCATTTTGGAACAGGATGTGGATGGCTGGTTTACCGGCGGTGGTGATGAAGACGAAACCGCCGAGATCGAGGCACTGATCGTCAAACGCGCAGATGCCAAGAAAAACCGCGATTTCGCCCTGGCCGACAAAATCCGCGATGATCTGAAGGCACGCGGTATTGTGCTGGAAGATTCAAAGGACGGGACGACCTGGAAACGGGGGTAAGTCCGGCCCTTCCTGTGGCGATATATGATGCAAAGGCGCTGTCTGGCAAAGGCAGCGCCTTTTGTTTTAGGCCGGAGCCATCGTCGTGGCTTCTTGCACCGCAGGATAATTTGCGGCACCCTTGTTGCAGATTAATGACAGCAACTTGATAACAGCGACGTTCAAGGGAAATGGCAACATGACCCGTGACCATATCACGCGACGCACATTTCTGGCCGGGGCGGGTCGGTTGGGCCTGGGGGGCCTGGCGGCAGGGGCAACC
>JBNKVZ010000092.1:0-17662 GCA_050299455.1 Thalassospira sp. | reverse complement strand
CCTGATCAAGCGGGTTCATAATCAATATTGATTGCGGTTCCGGGCTAAGACCCGTTGCGCTGAAATGGCCTATCTTTATACCTGCTATATCAGCTTGGCAGGGGTGTGACCCGGTCGCACCCCTGTTTTTTATACGCAGGCCGCAGAGCGCCGTTAGGTTTTCCATTTCCTTGAATGATCGTCAGGATGACTTTGTTCGTGAACTGGTCGCGCAGGGTGGTATTTCCGTGTTTGCTCCGTGTTTCAACAGGGTTTGGAAGTGCAGCGTCTGCGCACCGAAAGTGAAAAGCTGAAGGTTAAGGCCCTGCGCCAGCTTTTGGCGGACCGACGGGAAGGTAGGTTTTTCCGACAGGCGAGCTGCAAGACAGGATTTCGGCAACCGTAGATCGCAAGCGCTGGGAACATGCCTTTCAACTGATCTTTTCTGCACAGGCCGGGGGGTATCAGGAACGTGTGTTTGATTTATTTTGCAGGCTTACATCGATTTTGGCGATGATATTGGATGGGCAATTGACCGCGCAGAATCGCACCTTCATGAAATAGGGATCAATATCGAACCCCTTGCCAGAACCCACTATCGCGGCACCCTTTATAAGGACATTTTGCCGAGCCTTCGCATATATCCTGTGGGCAGGCCATTGTCCGGTTTGACATTGATGAACCCGCAAAAATGTTCGTGTGGTAGCGGTGTTTTTTAGCGGGCCGGGCCGTCGTCGTCCTATGCGGGCAAGGTTGCTTTCGTAATAACACATGTTTTTCATGTAGTTGGCGGTGCTGTCGGTGAACGGTTCGTGAAAATGCGGTCTCATCAGGTTGTGTGTCTATCGGGTGTTCGGGGTTTATCCGTTTGAATATGTGCGCTAAATGCATGGCAGGGCGGACTTTTTCGCGCTGATGATTTAATTGACGGCACGCAGGACGGGTATATCGTCCAATCGTCATTTTTGGCGCCACCAACGCCGTTCCCGCGAAAGTTCCGTCCCATGTCGCTGAATGCCAGGCTGTTCTTTGCCTCGATGTTTTCTGCCCGTTTGGGCGATCAGTTTTTGTTGTTCATTGTGCCTTTGGTCGTTTATCAAACGACACAAAGCGTTGCTCTTTCGGGGTTGGCTTATGCGGTGGAAACCCTGCCGCGGACCCTGTGCTATCCCTTTTGCGGTATTTTGTCTGACCGCGTGTCCCCCATCCGCCTGATCCGCATCACCCAGTTGGGCCGGGCCGCGATTGCCGCCCTGGGGCTGGTCGGGTTTGCGCTTTATCCCAACCCGGTTTGGGTGGTGATGATTTCAGCCTTGTGCGGGGTGCTGGCAAGCCAGGGTTTTATGGCGCGCGAAGTGATGTTGCCGCAAATTTTCCCCATCACCCGCTTTGATCGTGTGCAGTCCCTGGCGCAAACGGTGGATCAATGCAGCATCATTATTGGTCCGCTGGCGGCGGCTACCCTGTTTGGGGTGACCAACTGGCAGGTTGTGGTTGGCGGCGCGATGCTTTTGTTCGTGCTGGGCGAGGCGGCGATGATGGTCTGGCGGCGGATCAATATTATTGAATTGAGTGAACCCGAAGTCACCGCAACGCCCTTTATGGCTCCGCTGCGGGTCGCGTTTCATCATGTGATGTATTTGCCGGGCTTGAAACGGCTGGTGATTTTAACCGCCGCCATCAACTTGGTGTTCGGGGCAACGCTGGCAACCTCGGCGGCGGTTGTCACCGGCCTGTTTGAATTGCCGGGCAATTATTATGCCCTGTTACAAACAATGGGGGCCTTGGCAACGGTTGCTGTGCTGTTACTGATCGCGATGACCAATATCGGCATTGGCCGATTGGGAACCATTGGTTATGTGATGGTGATTGTGGGCGGCATCGTGACGGCCCTTAGCCCTAATTACGGGGTTTATGCGCTGGGTTTTGTGCTGATCCTGGGCTTTGATGGCATGTATGCGGTCTATATCCGCACGGCCCGCCAGCGCATCATTCCCGCCCGCGACCTTGGCAAAACCACCGGCGTGGTGATTTTGTTTAACAGTCTCAGCCTGCCGCTTTCCGGGCTGCTTGTGGGGCTGGCGGCAAGTCCGGCACAAACCGGCTGGGTTGTTTTGGGCCTGACAATGGTAATGGTTGTTGCGGGACTGGCCGTAACGGTTGGCGCATGGGTTCGCAAACCAATGGCCGCGGCCTGATCGGCCTTTGTCAGACATGGTGCATGGCCTGAGCTGGCTGTGCGTCACGATAAAAGAAACGGGCCGCCCGGCATTGGTTGGGCGGCCCGTTTTGGGAATGATAAGATGTTTTAGTTAAGGCCCATCAGGGCGCGCAGGCCATAGGCAACGATGGTGAGTGTGCCCAGCCCGGCCAGATAAAGCCCGGCAAACCACAAAAGGCGGCGGATTTTGCTGTTTTGATGCTGTGCCATGATCAATGATAGCCCGCATCATCAATTTTGCCGCGAAACACATAATAGGCATAGGCGGTGTAGCCCAGAATGATTGGCAGCAATATCGCCGCCCCCACCAGCATGAAAGACAGGCTGTTATCGGGTGCAGCGGCCTTGCGAAAGCTTATGACCGGGGGCACGATATGGGGGAAAAGAGTAATGCCAAAGCCCAGATAGCTTAGGAAAAACACCGAAAGCGTAATGCCGAAAACGGTCTTTTCCCGCCTTTTTACCGCGTGCCACAGCCAAAACATCAGCCCTATTGTGATGAGCGGAATTGGGGCGAGTATGTAGATATTGGGGGTGGAAAACCACCGTTCGCCATAGGCCGGGTTGAGATAGGTTGTCATCAGCGACACCACGCCAAGATTGGCTGCCATCCAGATGACCGCGGGCTTGGCTATGGCGCGAAGTTTGCCTTGCAAGGGGCCATTGCATTTCATGATCAGCCAACCCGCCCCCAGCAGGGCATATCCCACAACAACGGCAGAGGCACAAAACAGCGAGAACGGGCTAATCCAGTCCAGCGGACCGCCCACGAAATTGCCGTCTTGCACATTGATGCCTTCAATGAAGGCACCTAACATGGCCCCCTGCATGGCTGCTGCCGTGATGGACCCGGTCGCAAAGGCGAAATCCCAGTGGTTGGTATGATTGCGGCTTTTGACACGAAATTCAAACGCGACACCGCGAAATACCAGGGCCAGCAACATGATGATGACCGGGACGTAAAATGCCGTCATTAACAGGGAATAGGCCTCGGGAAAGGCGGCATAAAGTCCGCCACCACCCAGCACCAACCAGGTTTCATTGCCATCCCAGATCGGGGCGATGGAATTCATCATCTTGCCCCGATTTTCCGCGCTCTTTTCAAAGGGGAACAGAATGCCAATGCCCAGATCAAACCCGTCAAGCGTGACATAGGCAAAGACGGCAAAGGCAATCAGCAGGGCCCAGATAAGTTGATAATCCATAATCTTTCTCCTGCCCTTTAATGTTTGTGGCTGTCAATGTGATCGACGACGTTTGCGTGGTCGGCACGATAGACTTCACCAGCGGCAATATGGGCATGGCGCGGATCTTGCCCCATGGCCCGCAGGATATAAGCCGTGCCCACCCCGAACACGATGGCATAGGCAAGAAAGAAGGCGATGGTCGATCCGGCAATGGCAATGGGCGAAACCGGTGATCCGGCATCGGCGGTGCGCAGGATACCGTAAATGACCCAGGGTTGACGGCCAACCTCGGTTGTAACCCAACCTGCCAGAACGGCGATAAATCCGCTGGGCCCCATGATCAGGGCAAAACGATGCAGCCAGCGACAATCAAACAGGGTTTTGCGATACCGTGCCCAAAGGCTGCCCAACCCGGCAAGCAGCATCAACATACCGATGCCAACCATGATGCGGAAAGACCAGAACACAATGGTGGCATTGGGCCGGTCTTCGGGGGCAAAGTCATTTAGCCCGGTAATTTGACCATCCAGGGTATGGGTTAGAATGATCGACCCCAGATAGGGGATTTCCAGCGCATAACGGGTTTCACCGGCTTGCATGTCGGGCCAACCAAACAGGATGAGGGGCGTGCCCCCCTTGGTGGTTTCAAAATGCCCTTCCATTGCCGCAACTTTGGCAGGCTGATGTTCGAGCGTGTTAAGGCCGTGCATGTCGCCGGCAAAAATTTGCACGGGGGCAAGAAATGTGATGAGCCACATGGCCATTGAAAACATGATACGCGCAGCGGCATTTTCCCGGTTTCGTAGCAAATGCCAGCCACCAACACCGGCCACGACAAAGGCGGTGGTTAGATAGGCCGCCAGCACCATATGCACCAACCGATAGGGGAAGCTGGGATTGAAAACGACATCAAACCAGCTTTCAACGACCAATCGTCCGTTTTCATAGCTGTATCCTGCCGGAGTTTGCATCCAGCTATTGGCTGATAAAATCCAGAAGGCGGAAAACAGCGTGCCGATGGCAACCATTGCGGTGGCGGTAACATGCAGTTTTGGCCCGACTTTGTTTAAGCCAAATAGCATGACGCCGAGAAAACCAGCCTCCAGGAAAAAGGCGGTGAGAACTTCATAAGCCATCAGCGGGCCGATAATCGGCCCGGACAGTTTGGCAAATGGTCCCCAGTTCGTCCCAAACTGATAGGACATCACGATACCTGAAACCACCCCCATGCCAAAGGCGAGGGCAAAGATCTTGGTCCAGAATTTGTAAAGCGAAAGATAGGTGTCTTTTCCGGTGCGCAGCCACAGGGCCTCCAGCACGAGCAGAAAACTGGCCAGCCCGATGGTCAGGGACGGGAAGATAATGTGAAACGCCATAGTAAAGGCAAATTGCACGCGCGCCAGTATCTCAGGATCAAGCATTGTTTGTTTGTCCTTTTGTTAAGCGAAGCTCCCTATATTTGGTGCCTTTGCTGGCATAACCTTATGATCTGACGGTCATTGGGCGTGATCAGGCAAAAGCGAAACACCCATCTTGACGGGGTGTTTTGGGCGACAGCCTGTGCAATTTCATGACACGAAGGTCATCAGGACTGGCGCCGCACTTTTGGTAAAGCACGTGGCTGGATGCTGCATTGCGAACGCGCAATTTTCATTGGAATAATTACAAAAAACTGACGTGTGGCAAAATTGCGCGTGCCTTTGTGACGGCGAGGGGCAGTTGACCATATTTGTCGCGCGTAAAACTGGGTTTTTTTTCAGTCAGAAATTGTATGACGGGTGATACGACCAGCGTCAGGAGCAACAAGAAGAAAATTTAGCTGGCTAATTTTTCTTCCATTTTCTTCCTATCAAATGCTTGAATTTTCTCGATCTCTGCGAGGTTTAATATACTCTCGCTTTTGACGTTAGAGCATTATCGTCAGACGAGATGTTCTTCTAATGGCTTAAAATGGTGTTTATGGTTTCTTTTAATTCGGGGGGGAGAATGACGGAAGGTGAACATAAGGAGTTTGACAAAAAGTCATTGGATCCAAAATTCGATCGGTGGGTTCTTGCCGATAGTTGGTCTGTATTCGTGGCAAATCTGCCGATAATGAGTGTTGTTTATGTGGGGCTTGTTGTTGTTGCAGTTTTGAGTGCGTACTTTGATTTCTCTCTTATTTCAGGCAGAGGGATGGATGTTTCTTGGACGAACGCTTTAATATCATATTCCTATAATGTTCCTTTGGCGGTTCTGAGTGTTTTTATGATTTCGATTCTGATGTATGTTGTGCATTCTACTATTTTGGGTGGAAAGTCATCTTGGGATGCACTTTTATCGGAGAAGAAGAAAAACGTAATAAAATTCTCAAAGCGATTTCTGTTAATGTTTCTTGCCGTCTTTGGCTTAATGATGCTCATTCAGAGTGTCGTTCTTCTCATGATTTTTGCTTTGGGTTCAAAGCCGCCGGCTATTAAATTCATGCTTCCTTTGGGGGCAATATGTTCTCTGGTTGTATGTGTCGTTGTTGCGCTGTCGATGACTTGGCCCGCTTCAGCTGTTTGGTGTGAGGATAAAACTTGGAAACGTGCTCTTCTTCGTGGAAGAAAGAGTTTTTGGTATCTGGTAAGTCGCCATTTTTTTATTTTGCTGGTTTTCTTGGTGATGGCAGGTATTTTGTTTTCTGTCGTACTGCCAATTTTAATTCCTAAGGCTGGAAATGGCGGGGTGCCCGTTGAACTCACTTTGGGGGGGGCATTTGTGGGCGCGCTTCCTGTTTAGTCTATTCAATGGTTTGTTGTGTATTTTTTGGATGGTCGCGCAGGCCGTCATTATTTCTCGTGCTTTGCTTATAGGGGAAGCACGATTGCCCGCTGTAGATATGTACGAATAGTTCTATGCTGGCGACGTAATACGGTAAAGCGCTGAAATGTGATATTCAGTTTTGTGTGCGGTAAGTCTTTACCCCGATAATAGTGCTGCTTTAAAGAAAAATGGATCGGCGCAGGATCTGTTCTTGATACTTGATCTGCGAATGTTTGCTCGAGGTAGGTTTAGAATTTAAGTGTTCAGCGCAATATCGGCGAGCACACTGGCAGCCCGGCTATGATGGCGTTCCTTGTGGTGAAGCATCATGAAGGAGCGTTCGGGCAGGGTGATGTTGGCGGCACATAGGCGGCCCTGTTCGATGAAGGGCAGGGCGACGCTGCTCGAGACGACGGCAGCGGCATTGCCGGCGGCCGCGGCGGAGATGACCGATTCATTGGAAGGAAAGGTCATGACGATGTTAAGGTCGGCAGGCGATACACCGGCCTTGCGCAACGCACTTTCAAATTCGGACCGGGTGCCGGACCCGGTTTCGCGCAAAACCCAGCTTGTTTGCGTCACAAGGTCCTGAAATGTCAGGGCTTGACCCTTGGCCCAGTCATGGTTGGGCGCGATGATGACCATCAGGGCATCCTTGGCAATTTCACGCATTAACAGTGCGGGTTCATCGATTTCGCCTTCGATAAAGCCCAGATCCGAGGTGCCATTAAGGATGGCATCGCTGACATTGCGGGTATTGCCAATCGACAGGTTGATTTCAATGCGGGGATATTGGTCGTGAAAGCGCATTAATACCGGCGGCAGCCAATAGCTGGCAATCGTTTGGCTGGCGGCGACATTAAGGGTGCCGCGCTGAAGCCCGCCCAGTTCGGCCAGGGTTAGTTCGGCCGCCCGGGCGCGGGCCAGGGTTGCCTTGGCTTCATCAAGGAAAATGCGGCCGGTTGGTGTTAATTCAATGCGCCGCCCGACACGATGAAAAAGCTCCACCCCATAATAGGTTTCAAGGTTTTTGATTGCAGAACTTACAGCGGATGGCGTGAGATTGATGATCTCGGCAGCCCGGGTCAGATGTTCGCGCTGGGCGACGGCAACAAAAATGCGCAATTGTTCAAAGGTCATGCTGTGGCTCGATCATTAAATTAAATCGAATGATTTATATCATTTTATTCGATGGAAACGAACTGTGTAAAATGTGAAATTCCGCCTGTCGTAATTCTACAGGTGCTGCCATGTTAATTTTTGATCGTATCAAACGTCTGCTTCCCGGTCTTGCCTTAACCACCGTGATCTCCTTGGTGGCACAGATGGGGGAGAAGGTGGAACTGCACCTGTTTGGGCATCCCTGGATCGAAGGGCTGGTTTTGGCGATTGTGCTGGGCACGGCCTATCGCAGTATTTTTGGCCTGCCCGACAAATTTGATGCCGGCGTGACTTTTAGTGCCAAAACCATCCTTGAAGTCGCGATCGTCCTTTTGGGGGCGTCGATCAGCATTAATGCGCTGGCCGGGGCCGGGCTTTATCTGGTGGGCGGTATTGTCCTGGTGGTGTGCCTGAGTTTGACCGTAAGTTACACGATTGGCCGTTTGCTGGGGCTGCCCAATCGGCTGGCAATTCTGGTCGCCTGTGGCAATTCGATATGTGGCAATTCGGCGATTGCCGCAACCGCCCCGGTGATTGAGGCCAATGCCGAAGATGTTGCCGCATCGATTGCCTTTACCGCCGTGCTGGGGGTTGTTTTTGTGCTGGTCCTGCCTTTTTTGCAGGTGGCGCTGGGCATGTCGTCCACCCAATATGGGATTTTCGCCGGGCTTACGGTTTATGCCGTGCCCCAGGTTTTGGCGGCAACGGCACCCGCCGGGCTGGTGGCAACCCAGATTGGCACATTGGTAAAACTGGTACGTGTTTTGATGTTGGGGCCGGTGATTTGTACGCTGGGCCTGGGCGCACGCCGTATTGCGCGCAAAAACAATAAGGCCAATATCAGCCAGGAAGGCGCTATTGAGGGCGAAGAGACGGTCAAAGCGGGCCTGGGGGCGGGCCTGCCGATCAGCAAATTATTGCCGTGGTTCATTATTGGTTTTCTGGCAATGATGGCCTTGCGGTCGATGAACCTGCTGCCTGATGCCGCTGTAATCCCGATGCAGCATGTGTCGTCGATCCTGACGATTATGGCGATGGCCGCGCTGGGTTTAAGTGTCGATGTGCGCAATGTGATGAATGCCGGGGGCAAGGTGATTTTTGCCGCAAAGCTGTCGCTGATTTGTTTGTCGATGGCGGCCTTTGGTTTGCTGGCCATTTTGCAGATCGCCTGATGAGGCCGGTGATTTCACGCCGCACCGGAAATGGCGAAGGACTGGACAAAAAAAAGTCCGCCGGCTCCTGAGGGGGCGGCGGACAAGTTTGCAAAACAGAACGTCGGCGCTGGCATATCTACTGTGGCGGGGAGAACAGCCCGCCACCAGCAGGAGGCAAGAAAGCGCGCTTCGCAAAACCGGATCGGGGTAAAGACCGGTCACGTTCTGTTTTGCTGTTTTCCAGTTCGGCAGAACGGGAAACGGGAGGTATCAGGACTGTTCTGCGTTTTCAGCATCCTTTAAAGCAGCCCATTCTTCGTCGCTAAAGACGCGAGAACGGGTGAGAAATCTTTTGCCTTCCGGCCCTTCAAGCGAAAACATCCCGCCGCGACCATCGACAACATCAATAATCAGCTGCGTATGGCGCCAATATTCATATTGCGCCTTGCCGATGTAAAACGGGCTGCCTTCGATTTCGCCCAAAAGCACATCCTGTGTCCCGGTTTTGAAATCACCCTTGGCAAAGCACATGGGCGCACTGCCATCGCAACAGCCGCCAGACTGGTGAAACATGACCGGGCCGTGAATGTCTTTTAAGGTACGGATCAGTTCAAGGGCGGCATCGGTTGCCGTAACGCGTTCGGGAATTTTACCGTCGCTGCCAGCATCGGCCGCTGTATTCATGGTCATTTTCTGCTCCTGCTGTAAGAAGGCCGCCAGGCCCCTGCGAACAGGGACCTAGCAACCATCCGGGAGAAATCAGAAGAAGCCCATCGGTTTCGGATCGTAGCTGACCAGCAAGTTTTTGGTTTGCTGATAATGGTCCAGCATCATCTTGTGGTTTTCACGACCGATACCGGACTGCTTGTAACCGCCAAAGGCCGCATGGGCCGGATAGAGGTGGTAGCAGTTGGTCCAGACACGGCCCGCCTTGATCCCGCGACCAAAGCGGTAAGCGCGGTTGGCATCGCGGGTCCAGACACCGGCACCCAGACCATACAGGGTGTCATTGGCGATGTGCATGGCTTCGGCTTCGTCCTTGAAGGTGGTGACAGAAACCACCGGGCCAAAGATTTCTTCCTGGAAGATGCGCATCTTGTTCGTGCCCTTGAAGATGGTCGGCTGGATGTAAAAACCACCGGCCAGATCGCCTTCAAGTTCGGCCCTGTTGCCACCACACAGAACTTCGGCATTTTCCTGTTTGCCAATATCAAGATAGGACAGGATTTTTTCCATTTGTTCGGTGGAGGCCTGTGCACCCATCATGGTGTCGGTATCAAGCGGGTTGCCCTGTTTGATTTTCGCAACACGCGAAAGCACATTGTCGATGAATTTGTCATAGATGCTTTCCTCGACCAGTGCGCGCGACGGGCAGGTGCAAACTTCACCCTGGTTCAGGGCAAACATCGTCATGCCTTCAGCGGCTTTCTGGCGGAAATCGTCATCCTGTGCCATCACGTCGGCAAAGAAAATGTTCGGCGATTTGCCGCCCAGTTCCAGTGTGACCGGAATGATGTTTTCACTGGCATATTGCATGATCAGGCGGCCAGTGGTGGTTTCGCCGGTAAAGGCGATTTTGGCAATGCGGTTGCTTTGTGCCAGCGGCTTGCCGGCTTCGACGCCAAAGCCCTGCACAACGTTGATGGTGCCGGCCGGCAGAAGATCGCCGATCAGGTCCATCAGCACGCAAATCGAGGCCGGGGTTTGTTCGGCTGGTTTCAGAACCACGCAGTTACCCGCTGCAAGGGCCGGGGCCAGTTTCCAAACTGCCATCAGGATCGGGAAGTTCCAGGGAATGATCTGGCCAACAACGCCGAGCGGTTCATGGAAGTGATAGGCAACCGTGTTGTCATCAATTTCGCCAAGCGAGCCTTCCTGGGCGCGGATGGCACCGGCAAAATAACGGAAATGGTCAATCGCCAGCGGGATGTCGGCAGCCAGCGTTTCGCGCACGGCCTTGCCATTGTCCCAGGTTTCGGCAACCGCCAGCATTTCCAGGTTCTGTTCCATGCGGTCGGCAATTTTATTGAGGATATTGGCACGGTCAGCGACCGAGGTTTTGCCCCATTGGTCGGCGACGGCTTCGGCGGCATCAATGGCTTTGTTGACGTCTTCCTCGCTGGAGCGGGCGACTTCACAAAATACTTTGCCATTTACCGGCGAGACGTTTTCAAAATAACGGCCCTTGGCAGGTGCAACCCATTCGCCACCGATATAGTTTTCATACCGTGACTTGAACGAGACAACGCTGCCGGAATCGCCGGGATTTTTGTAGATCATCTGAACTTATCCTCCGAGATGCATGGCATTTGCCACTTTTTTGAATTTATCCATCTCTATACTGGCAAAGGCTGTGCCAGATTGGCTAAAGACCGGAATGGTTCAAAAAACATCAAAAATATCAAATGCTTGTTTGTTCATCTTGGCGGGTGGCACATTCTGTGTCGCTGTTCTGTCTTTGGCGCAGGTGGAACAAATTGTCCCGATTTTGACACATATTTGCGACATTGATTGACGCTGATCGAAACTGGTTGGTGTGCGGCCTGTGCTTTGTTAGGATTTCGATGTGACCGGTGTGCTGTTCCTACGCAGTGCAGGCCAAAAAACAACAAGGCCCCATAGACAACCGGCACAGGAAAAAGGAACGTCTGATGTCTGGAAGCCATGCCGGTGGACGGATCGAGGCTGCCTTGCAACTAAGTGGTGTTGCCCAGAACCGCGCCGTCCTTGAATCGTGGCAGCGGTGCCATGATCAGTTTGGTCTGGTTCATGAAACAGCCCGACGCCCCGAAATTATTTCTCAAAGCCAGACCCGACAGCGCCGGGATCGCAGTGGCCGCCTGTTTCACCATGCTCATGATACGGTGCGCACCCTGTATCGCCAGATCGATACTGCCGGTTACGCCGTTTTTGTTACCGATCATGACGGTGTGATTCTGGATAGTGTGGCATCGCATTCCATGTTGCCGTCTTTTCGATCCAACGGGCTGTTACCCGGTGCAATCTGGAGCGAGGAACGTGAAGGAACCAACGGCATTGGCACCTGCCTGGTCGAGGGGCGGGCCATTACCATTCATAAAGACGAGCATTTTTTAACCCAGCATGCCGGTTTGACCTGTACCGCTGCCCCGGTATTTGACCCGGAAGGCCGGGTTTGTTCGGTATTGGATGTGTCTGCCGTGCGCAATGACATCCGCCGCGAGGATTGTTTGCGGGTGCGCAGCCTGGTGGCCGATTATGCCGATGCCCTGGAACGCATTTTGTTTTTCGAGGAATGTACCGGCGACATTATTTTGCACTTGCACCCGGATGCCGGCCATGTGGGCAGTGCGCGCGATGCCCTGCTTGCCATTCGCCCGGACGGTACTGTGGCAGGCAGCACTGCACTTGCCAGGCGGCTGTTATCGGCCCAGGGTGGTGCAAACCATATTGAAACGTTACTGGGAACCGACCTTGACAGTTTGATGGCGCGGATGCTGGCAACCGGTGCAGGTGACGATAAAAACAGCATAACGCAGGCCGTGCCGCTGGGCGGTGGCGGTGTGATGTTTGGGCAATTAACCCTGCCGGAAAAACAGCGCCGCCGGTTTTATACGCCGGGCGTTCCCGCTGCCGCGTCAAAACCGCTGGCTCAAAATGCCGATATTCCCGATCAGGACCCGGCATTGCGGCGGTTGTTCCAGATGGGCTGTAAATTGCTGGCAGGCGAGATCAATTTGCTGATGTCGGGCGAAACGGGCAGCGGCAAGGAACATATGGCACGGGCCATTCATGACCAGGCGGTCGGGGTGCAAAAGCCCTTTGTCGCCATTAACTGTGCTGCCTTACCCGAAAGCCTGATTGAAAGCGAATTGTTTGGTCATGCCAGCGGGGCCTTTACCGGTGCGGCGCGTGACGGGTTTGGCGGGCGCATCAAACAGGCCGATGGCGGCACACTGTTTTTGGATGAAATTGGCGACATGCCCATTAGCATTCAGGGCAGGTTGTTGCGCGTTCTGGAACAAAGGCGGGTGGAGCCATTGGGCAGCACCAAGTCCGTGCCGGTGGATTTCCGGCTGATTTGTGCCTCGAACGTGGATTTGGCCGCGGCTGTTGCCAAGGGCAAGTTCCGCGAAGATCTGTTGTATCGGATCAAGGGGGCGCGTCTTTCCTTGCCCGCCTTGCGCGATCGAGCGGATCTGGATGATCTTGTGGCGCGTTTATTGGCCAGCTTTGCCAAAGGGCAGAGCGTGCATTGTGACGCGGCGACATTGGACATTTTGCGTCAGCATGACTGGCCGGGTAATGTGCGGGAACTGGTCAATGTGTTGCAATATGCCTGCGTCTTTGCCGAGGATGGCATCATTCGCGCGGCACATCTGCCCGACGAGATGCAACCTTCTGTAACATTGCGCCATCAGGCGGCATCGGTACGCTCGCAAAATCCGTTATGGCAGGCCGAACGTGATGCGCTGGAACAGGCCCTGATCCGCGAGCATTGGCATGTTAGCAAGACCGCGCGCATGTTGGGCATAAGCCGCAACACCCTGTATCGCAAAATGGACAAATACGGCATTGCCCGCACCGGTCCATCGGAGTGATGGCGGCATTGCCGCCCGGTGTTATGGGGCGGTTTCGGGCGATATAGAATATGCAAAAACCCCGGCGTTAACGATCGCCGGGGTTCGTGTGTTAAGCGGCGTTTTTAAAGGTCGATTATTTCATGCCCAGGCGGGTGCGGACGGTTGCGGCCAGGGATTTAATTGTTTCTGCCGGGTTGGCGCCCTCGGTCACATTGACCAGGGCTGCGGCGATCAGATCGTTGACGGCAACGCCTTCGTCACCCGGATAGGCATACCAGGGACCGGCAAATTTGGCGATTTGCTGGTGGGCCGGGCGGGCCTGCGGGTTGGCGGCGTAATAATTGGCAAGATAGCTGTCATCTTTGACCAGAATGGAATTGGTCGGCGCATAGCCGGTATTTTCCACAATGATTTTTTCGCCAGCCGGGCTGGTGACAAACTGCATATAACGCCAGACGGCCTTTTGTTGGGCCGGGTCGGTTGCCAGCATCACCATGCCCGAACCGCCGGTGGGGAAATAAACCTTGTCAGCCGGGGCCATAACCGGCAACTGACGCACGGTGACATTAAACTTGTCGCCAGCGCCCTGGACAAAACGGTTTAGCAGGGACGAGCTTTCCAGCATGATGCCAAGCTTGCCAGCCGGAAAGGCCTGACGGGCTTCGCTGCTGCCATAGGTTTTCATGCCGCCTTCTTTGGCGAAACGCTGATACAGGGTTGCTGCGGCAATGCCAGCCGGGCTGTCAAAGGTGATGTCGGTTTCATCGGCATTCATCGGGCGGCCACCATAAGCGCCAAGCAAGGATTGAAAACGCCAGTCATGCGGTTCAATCCAGATGCCATCGGTGGTCGGGGAAAGATCGTTGATTTTGGCAGCCAGTTTGATGATGCCGTCAAAATCGGTCGGGAAGTTTTCCATCGACCCGCCCGCCTGTTTGACCAGTTCGGGGTTTACATACATGACGAGTGTGGAGGCCGATACACCCAACGCCCAGGTTTGGTCTTTATATTGTCCCAAACGCATAGCAGGGCCGTATCCCTTGGCATCAAAGGCTTTCATATCGCCAATAAAGGGATCAAGCGGCTGGGCAAGGTCGCGTGCCTGCAAAACGCGCCACAGGTTCAGGCCGACATAGGCAACATCGGGCAGTTTGCCAGCAACCGATTCACGCAACAGGCGCTGGGTGCCATCTTCATAGCTGTCTGCCGGGCCATCTAACACGACTTTGACGTCCGGGTTGGCCGCCATAAAGGCCTTTGCCAGTTGTTCCTGGGTTTTGGCCCAAATGGTGGGGATGCTGTAATGCACACGAATGGTGGTGTCCTGCGCGGCGGCAGAGGCAAAACCGGGCGCAAGGGCGGCAAGGCCCAGGGCGGCGGCAAACAGGGTTTTCTTCACGGGTCTTCTCCTGAATAAGGCTTGGATGCAAGGGAGTGAAAAGGCGGGTGAAAAGATGGGTGAAAAGTGAAAGGGTTAATCATAAGGTCGAAATCGAAAGGGCCGGTGGGTCACACTGGTTTGTGGCCTGTTGGTAGGTATGGTGGGTGGGGCGTCATCCCTTCAGGCCGCCGGTTGCCAGCCCCTGAATGAAGCGGCGTTGCGCCATTAAAAAACCGACGATCATGGGGGCGATGACGATAACGGTGGCCGCCATGAGCGGGCCGATGTCGGAGCCTGATTCCCGGTCGCGGAAATACAGAATGCCGCGCGGCGGGGTGGCAAGGTGCGGGTCGGATGTGACAATCAGGTTCCAGAACAAATCGTTCCAGTGGGCGACAACGGAAAAAATGCCAAAGGCCGTTGCCGCTGGTAGCACAAGCGGCAGGGCAATGCGCCAGACAATGGCGGTTTCCGACAGGCCATCGAGCCGGGCGGCATCAAACAGGTCGGGCGAGAGGGCGGCAAAAGCCTGACGAAACAGGAAAATACCAAACATCGAGGTGACAAAAGGCACGATCAGCGCGGTGTAGGTATCCAGCAGGTTGAGCTTGGCAAGGGCCAGAAACAGCGGAATGGCCGTGACATGAAACGGGACCAAAAGCCCGGCAAGAACCAGACCAAAAATAACCTGACGGCCCCGAAACCGGCGCTGGGTCAGCGCATAGGCGCAGGGCACGGAAAACAGCAGCTGGAACACTAAAATACCGGCACAGACAACAACACCGTTAAACAGAAAACGGCCAAGATCCACCTTGGTGAAGGCGGTGATGTAATTATCCAGCGACAGGTGGTTGGGCAACAAGTGCAGCGCCGGGCTGAAAATTTCGGCACTGTCCTTGAAGGACAGCGACAGCATCCAGAAAAAGGGCACAAGCATCAGAAACGCGCCGAGCACCAGGGCGGTGATAAGGAAAATGCGACCGATCATCGGTAATGGACCTTCTTTTCGAGGACGCCAAATTTCACGGCAGTAACAAGCAGGACCAAAAGGAAGAAGACGATGGTGAGCGCGCTGGAATACCCTGCTTTGAAATAGACAAACCCTTCGCGATACATCGCATAAACCAGCACGTCCGAAGCAAAGGCCGGGCCGCCCTTGGTCAGGGTGGCGACGGTTTCAAACACCCGAAACGCCCCTGTCGCGGTAATGACCGTTACAAACAGGGTGGTCGGCCCCAGCATCGGCCAGGTCACGGTCCAGAACCGGTTCCAGCCACTGCCGGCCCCATCGAGTTCGGCGGCGTCATAAAGGTCGTTGGGGATGGCGGCAAGGCCAGCCAAAAACAGCACCATGTTATAACCAACCGCTTGCCAGATGCCGATGACAGCCAATGTATAAAGAACCAGCCCCCGGTCGGACAACCATGCCGGGCCTTGTTGCCCCATGGCGGCAAGCAACTGGTTGACCAGCCCCAGGCTGGGATGCAGCAGCATTTGCCATACCACGGCCATTGCCACGATGGTGGCGGCAACCGGCAGGAAATAGGCCGCGCGCAGGCCACTGGCAAAACGCGGGGCTTTTTGCGCCAGGCGATGTAGCCCCAAGGCCACGATTAACCCCAAAAAGATCGATACCGGGATGACAATGGCCGCATAAACAAGGGTGTTGGTTACGGCACGCCGCGCGGTCGGGTCGGTCAGCATGACGATGTAGTTTTGCACGCCAATCCAGTTAAAGTGGCGGGCCCCAAACTGGTAATCGGTAAAGGACATGAAGGCGACAATGACCACGGGCACAAAGATCAGCACGATCATTGCCAATGTTGCCGGGCCAGCCAGCCAAATGTCGGTCAGGGTGGATCTTGTATTGCGGCTCAGGCGCATGAATGTGCCCCTGTTTGCTCTATCGCGCGGCGTTTGCCGCTGGTGGCATCAAACACATGTAAATGGGCCGGGTCACAGGCAAGGCGAATTTCCGACCCCGGTGCCGGTGGCTGCCAGTCGCCGGTGGCGGTGGCGCGAAGGGTAATGTCGCCCTCACAAATGACATCTAACAGCATTTCCGCCCCCTGATATTCAATGGCGTGCAGCCGCCCGGTAATGGGGCCGTTAGGGGTGGGGGTTAAATGTTCGGGCCGGATGCCGGTCAGGATCGGGTCTGTCGGGGCGGCAATGCCGATATGACGAAAAATCGGATGCAATCCGCCCGATTGGGGGCCGGGCACAAAGGTGATGGGATGGGTGCCGACAAAGGCCGCGACATCGCGGCTGGCCGGTGTTTCATACAGCTGGCGCGGCGTGCCATATTGCGCAACCCGCCCGCCCAGCATGACAGCGACCCGGTCGGCCATGCTCATGGCTTCAACCTGGTCATGGGTGACATGGACAAAGGTGCGGCCCGTTGCGCGGTTAAGTGCGACAATTTCGGCCCGCATCTGCACGCGCAGTTTGGCATCGAGGTTGGATAAGGGCTCGTCGAGCAGAAAGATCGATGGATCGCGCACCAGCGCACGGGCCAGGGCAACACGCTGTTTTTGCCCGCCCGATAGGGCACCGGGTTTGCGGTTTAGTAAGTCCGATATCCCCACGGATGCGGCAACCTTTTTAACCCTGTCCTGGGTGGTGCTGCGGCGGGTGCGGCTGGCGGGCAAAAAACGCCCTAATGGCGAACGGTCAAGCTGCGAAAGTTCGCGCATTGCCAGGGGCAGGCCGATATTTTCGGCAACGGTCAGGTGCGGATAAAGGGCATAGGACTGAAAGACCATCGCGACATTGCGCTCGACGGCACTCAGCCCCGAAATATCCCGGCCCTTGATCCGAATGCGCCCGGCATTCGGATCATCAAGGCCGGCAATAAGGCGCAGCAATGTAGATTTGCCACACCCCGATGGCCCCAAAAGGGCCAGAAAGCTTCCTTCCTCGGCGACAAGGGAGACACCGTCAAGAACGGTGTTATCGCCAAAGCGCCGTGTGACGGCGTCTATTTCTAACATGTGTTGGTTCCTGTCGCTTCATGCGGGTTGCATGTAATATATCGCTAACAGGAGCCGGTTTAAGTGTAATTATTGTTACATATGTTGCGGCGCCAAAAGCGACAGGGCAAGTGCCTCGATTGTGGCGTCAACCGTGCCTTCCTTGCGCAGGCCAGGAACATCCGGCGTGGTGCACAGGCCAAAAACCGGCTTGCCAAATTGCAGCCCATAGGCAATTTCCGAAAGTGTGCCGTATTT
>JBNKVZ010000091.1:0-17690 GCA_050299455.1 Thalassospira sp. | reverse complement strand
CAGCAGCGGATGTTCATGGGCACCGAAATCCAGAAATTCCGGAGCGGGGAAGGGCAGAAAAGCAGCCGGTTTTCCCGGCATCAGATTTCGCGCGGGTACGCTTTGATCCCAGTCATAAGAGGTGGGATTGATTTCCTTGGTGCCCATTTTAACCAGGGCCCCGCGAATTTTAATATCATCGCCCAAAAGTTTGCGGGCAACGGCACCAGCGGCAACCCGCATGGCGGTTTCACGCGCCGATGAACGCCCGCCGCCGCGATAATCCCGAATGCCGTATTTTTCCCAATAGGTGTAATCGGCATGGCCGGGGCGGAACTGGTTTTTGATCTCGCCATAATCCTTGGAGCGTTGATCGACATTTTCAATCAACAGGCCAATCGGTGTGCCGGTTGTTTTGCCTTCAAAAACACCCGAAAGGATTTTAACCTCGTCAGGTTCGCGGCGCTGGGTGGTAAAGCGGGACTGGCCGGGTTTGCGTTTTTCCAGATATTTCTGAATGTCGGCTTCGCACAGATCAAGGCGCGGCGGCACCCCGTCCACCACGCAGCCAATGGCCGGGCCGTGGCTTTCGCCAAAGGTGGTAAAACGAAACAGAGAGCCAAAACTGTTGCCAGCCATCAGAAAATTCCAGACTTGATCGGTTAAACATATAAACAGACAAAACGGGCCGCCCGCAGGCGACCCGGTTTATCGGATTTTGGCGGGGTCAGGGTTTGCTGACCGTAATGTCCGGGGCATCGACCTGTTTCATGCCAACGGTATGATAGCCGCAATCGACATGATGGGTTTCGCCCGTCACACCTGTTGACAGGTCGGAGAGGAAATACAGACCCGACCGACCGACATCATCGATCGTGACATTGCGCCGCATCGGTGAATTATATTCGTTCCATTTCAGGATATAGCGGAAATCGCCAATCCCGGAAGCGGCCAGGGTTTTGATCGGCCCGGCTGAAATGGCATTGACGCGGATATTATCCGGGCCAAGGTCGTTGGCCAAATATTTGACGCTGGCCTCAAGGGCGGCCTTGGCAACCCCCATGACATTGTAATGCGGCATCACCTTTTCTGCCCCGTAATAGGACAGGGTCAGCATTGAACCGCCACTGGTCATCATTTTTTCGGCGCGCTGGGCAACGGCGGTAAATGAATAGACCGAGATATTCATCGACATGGCGAAATTTTCGGGGGAGGTGTCAAGATACCGGCCCCGAAGTTCGTTTTTGTCGGAATAGCCAATGGCATGGACGATGAAGTCAATGGTGTCCCATTTTTCCTTCAGGGCCGCAAAAGCCGCGTCAATGCTGGCGGGATCACTGACATCGCAAGGCAGGACAATGTCGCTGCCAACGCTTTCCGCCAGGGGACGGACGCGCTTGCCAAGGGCATCACCCTGATAGGTGAATGCGACTTCGCCACCTGCAGCGGCGACAGCACGGGCAATGCCCCATGCAATGGATTTATCGTTGGCGACGCCCATGATCAGGCCCCGTTTACCGGCCATCAGGCCTGAAAGATTATCGGCGGACAGGCTCATTTTTCCTCTCGTTCAGGCAATCTCTCTCCGTATTTGGCGGCGTGCCCGGTCAGGACGGCCCCTATACTGGAGACATTCAATATTATCCGCATCCTACACAAAGTCCGGCTAAAATCAATCTGGCCTGTTTTATCTTTGCGTGGCGCGTTACTCTGTCTTGCTGTTCTTAGTATAGTCGGAAATTGCACAGGATTAAGCGTTTAATGGTGAATTGGCGAAAATTGCTTGATGACCGTACCGGATTCTGGCGTTACGCCTTTTTGCGGTTCGTGCATGACAAGTCCCCACAACGTGCCAGTGCGCTTTCATATACCACCCTTTTGGCGATGGTGCCATTTTTGGCAATCGCGCTGACGGTGCTATCTGCATTTCCGGTTTTTGATTCCTGGAAAGACCAGATTTCCAACCTGATATTTAGCAATTTCCTGCCGCAAACCGGCTCGGAAGTGGCGGATTATCTGACCGGATTTTTGAAAAATACCGGCCGCATGACCGCGATTGGGACCATCGTTTTGGGCTTTACAGCCATCATGCTGCTTGGCTCCATTGAAACCGTGATGAACGATGTTTTCCGCGTCACAACCCCGCGCAAATTATTGTCCCGGCTGGTGGTGTTTTGGGCCTTGATCACGGTGGGGCCTTTGTTGTTGGGGCTGAGTTTGTCGCTGGCATCCTATATTTTTGCCATGCGCCATCTTGTCGGCGGCGACGCGCTGGATGCGCAAATCGGCCAGCTTGGCTTCTTGGCCCCCTTCTTTTTGTCCGCCATTGCCTTTTCATTGCTGTTTTTGGGCATGCCCAACCGAGCGGTGGTGGTCACCGATGGTCTGATCGGCGGGGTGGTGGCCGCAGCACTGTTTGAGCTGTTGAAAAAAGGATTCGGCCTTTATGTCAGCACCTTTCCAACCTACCAGACATTGTATGGCGCGGTTGCGGTGGTGCCGATTTTCCTGATCTGGATGTATTTAACCTGGCTGGTGATTTTGCTGGGCGCACAGGTGGCCGCCGCACGATCAGAATGGCGGGCGGCACGCGCCGCGGGCCTGGTGCCAGACCCGCGCGGTGGTTTGCCCGGCCAGACCGAACGGTTGATTGCGGTTTTGAAACTGCTGGAATATTTGCAAAATCGCTTTCAGAAGGCGGAAAAACCGCCCACCTATCGCCATTTGTTACATGAACTTAAAATGGGCGGCCGTGATCTGAACTGGGCGCTGGCTGCGCTGCGCCGGGAAAACCTGATTGACCGTAGCGAAAAGCATCGCTGGCTTTTGTCTGGTGATTTGTCCCGGGTGAAATTGGCGGAATTGATGGATAAATTGGGCCTGTTTCTGGATCAGGACAGGTTTTTGCTGGTTGATGTCAAAAGTGGCTGGCCGCTTGAGGTACGTGACAGGTTGATTGAGCTTCAGGATTGCCGCAAGGACATTTTGGATGTTGCCGTGAGCGAGCTGTTCAAACGCGAGCGCCCTGAAGATGTCGTGCCCACCCCGCTTGCGCAGGACAAAGACGATGCCAAAAGCAAGGCGGGCGACATCAATGCGGATGATATGAACAGCCAGGTCGATTAAAGCCTTTTGCCTTTCATCGGGTAAAAGGCCGGATGTCAGGCGTCTTTGGCAATGGCGATCAGGATGCTGCAAGGTGCATGGGCCAGAAGCGAGGCCCCGGTGGAGCCGCCCCACCAGCGTGACAATGCGCCCTGTTCACGGTGGCCCACCACAATCAGGTCGGCTTTGATGCCTTCGGCAACGCGGCCAATTTCATTGGCGGGAATGCCATTTTCAAGGCGCGTTTCAACCGACAATCCCCGGTCCTCAAGTTTGGCTTTGCCTTCTTTGAGGCTGGATTGAATTTCGGCCAGCATGCGGTCCGGCAGGTCGGAGGGGACGGCTGCCTCGGCATAGATCAGGCCGATATCGGGTGCCAGAACCGCCAGCAGGCACACTTCAGCTTTGCACATCGCGGCCAGTTCTGCCCCTTGTTTCAGGGCTGCGCGGCCTTCTTGGCTGCCGTCATAGGCCAGTAGGATTTTTTTGTACATATCCGGGGTCCTGTTCCAAAAGTCTGGTAAGAACAAGATGTTATACTACGGGCCGTATCCTGCCAATATCAACCAATGGATGTAATCTTATACCTAAGCGGGTTTCGGGTGCGGGACGGGGCAGCACACAGCCTGGCTCCCCCGAAACCCGGCACCCAGGTACCCCGACACCTTGGTACTCCGAAACCCGGATTAGAAAATTGTCGTGCCTAGTTGGCAATTTCCTTGTCAATTTTGGCAAGGGCCTGTTTGATTTCCTGGCGTCGTCCGGCATCTGCTTCGGGGCGGCTGGGCCGGGCCGGGGCGGCAAGGGCGTGTTCAAAATAGCTGCGGGCTTTTTTATAGTCTTTTTCCTGCACCAGGAAATCGCCATAGAAATAGTTGGGGTCAATGCCATCGGGGTTAATGGCAAGTGCCTTTTTAAGGAATTCTTCGGCCTTGGTATTGCTGCCAAAGGCCAGCGGCCAGCCAGGAACCTGATAATAAAGCGAGCCTAGCGAGGTATAGGCCGAGCCGTTAAGGGCGGTCGGGTCAATTTTGATGGCATTTTCAAACAGCGTACGGGCATCGCGCACTTTACCAAGGGCAGAGAAACCCTGATCCAGCCCGGCATCGGTGGACAGGATAATGCCCTTCCAGATCATGGCCTCGGGGCTGTGGTTATATTGTTTGGCAATGGCATCGGCCTTGGTTTCGAGCTGATGAATGGCATCAAGCTGCTGTTTTTTATCCGCGGTTTGATATTTGATGCGTGCCCAGTCGTGCTGAAGCTGGGAAATGCTGTTCATCAGGTCATTATTGGCGGCGGCGGTGGTGGTTGTGGAGGAATTGGTGGCAGTTGCAGCAGTTGCGCTTTGTGCGCCAACGGCAATCAGGCAGGCGCAGGCCAGGCTGGCGAAACGTGTTTTCATGCCTGTTTCCTTTCTTCAGGACGGGGCGCTATGTTTAAGGGCAGCGGGATGGTTGTTCTTTGGGCTTCGCGTTCCTGGGCCAAAAGGTCCTCGCCCAGCAGGCGGTTTTTGCTCAGCCCCTTGTCGATCAGGGCGGGAAACAGGGCATGGAGCACGGCAAAGGCGCGTTCGGGCCAGCCAATACGCACATCGGATTCGCGCCGTTGAATGGCCGTTAATATGCGTTGCGCCACGGCTTGCGGGTCATCCTCGCGGGTTTTGGTTTGCTGGTTTAGCTGGCCGGCCTTGCCTTTATTCATGGCCGTTTTAACCGCGCGCGGTGCAATATGGGTGATGGCAACCCCCTCAGGCGCTACTTCGCGGCGCAGCGCATCGCTAAACCCTTTGAGGCCCGATTTGGCGGCAACATAGCCCGAAAAATGCGGCAGGGGGATAAGCCCGGTCATGGACCCGACATTGACGATATGCCCGCTGCCGCGCCAGCGCATGGCGGGCAGAACGGCCTGGGATAATCGCATGGGGACTAGCAAATTCACATTGAGCAGTTGGGTGTAATCCTGGTCTTCGGCCCGGTTGAAATCATTGATACCGGCCATATTGATCAGGATGTCGGGGGTGTTTTCCTGTAACATCTTGCAAGTGGCATCAAGGGAGGCATCCAGATTGCCAAGGCGTTTGCGGTCATAAATCACCACAATGGCCCCTTGCGCACGCAGCAATTCTACAAGCGGCGCGCCGATGCCGCCAGTTCCACCCGTGATAAAAACCGTTTTGTCTTTAAGCGACATCCCGGACCTCCTGATGGTGGGGAATGGCGCGAAACAGGTTGGCAAACAGGCGGAAGGTATTTGTCGCGACCTCGACAATCGCCGCCTGATCGGCAGGGTCGGTGACCTGATTGACGGTTTTTTCAAAAAACTTCATATGTTCGATATCAAGCGCGCCGTGCGAAAACAGATAGGTAAAGGCCGTTTTCGGCAGGTCCAACCCGGTCATCACCGCGTCCGCCCCCATGCTGGCAATTTGGGTGGAGGTGCTTTCCAGCATGAACACCATGCCTAAAAATCCGACCGGGTTTTTGCGGCTGATATAGTCGTAATTATAGGCAACCATCACCTGGGTTTCGAGGTTGGGGGCTGCTGCGCGCGCCGCCTCGCGGTCACCCCCGGCAGCGGCGATGTCATTAAGGATCCATTCTTCATGGCCCTCTTCCTCCTCGAGATATTCAATGATTGCCTTGTGCAGCCAGCGTTTTTCATCGGGCAGGCGGCTTCCCATGCTCATTAAAAAGGGCACGGTATGTTTGACGTGATGATAGGCCTCCGTCAGATAGGCGATATAGGTCGCGCGCGAGATGCGCCCTTGCAGCCCGTCAACAAGCTGGGGAACGGCATAGAGTTCGGCGCGGGCCGGGGCGGTTTGGGCAACCAGTTGGTCATAAAAATTCATCGGGGACTCCTTGGGGGACAGGAAGGATGCGTAATGTTCAAGAATGTGTGTGCGGCGCGGCCGGCCCGTACCGGTCAGGCAGCCATTGGCAACGGTAAAGGGCGGGACGATGCGGCTTTCTTTGATTTGGGCATAGTCGGGCAGGGTGGCATTGGCCGCCGCAATACTGGCGCTGACATCGGCGTGGGCGGATGTGGGCACAATCAGCGCGCCCAGATGCGGGGCACCGTCGCCATAAACAAGCGCCTGATAAATGCCGGGTTGGGCCAGCAAAACCGATTCCGGCCATTCGGGTGAAATATTGCGCCCCATCGAGGTGATCAGCACATTTTTGCGCCGCCCGGTGACATGCACAAAGCCGTCCTCGTCAATATGTCCAAGGTCGCCGGTGGCGTGGCCTTGCGGGGCAGGTTCGGCCAAATAGCCCAGAAAACCGGGATTTTGAATGACGATTTCGTCATCGATAATTTCGGCCTGCACATGGGGCAAAAGGCCACCGGTTGTGCCGATGCGGTCCTTGCCGGGAAAGTTCATGGACACAACCGAGGCACATTCGGACAGGCCATATCCTTCATAAACCGGCAGGCCAAGCGCACGGGCCTTTTGCAGCAGGTTCGGATCTACCCGTGATCCGCCCACGGCCAGAAATTTAAGGTCGGGCAGGGGGCCTTGTTTAAGGACTTGAAGCAGCAGGGCACGCAGAAGCTCTGGCACCAGAATGGCCGATGTGGCCGCACTGTTTTTGAGCTGCGCATGCAGGTTTGAATAATGTTCGCCAAAGTCGGCCAGTGGCGTAAGTACAATGGTGCATCCTGCCATCAGGCCGCTATAAACCCCGGCGACATTTTCCAGCAACACGGCCAGCGGCAAGGTGCAGGCATGAATGCCCACATAATCGCCGCCCAGCATGGTTTCGATGGAATGTGCTACATTTTCCATTGCCGATGCGGGCAGGCAAACCCCCTTGGGCGTGCCGGTGGTGCCCGATGTGAAGGTGATTTTCGCTGTGCCTGCCGGAATGGCACTGGCGCGAGACTGCCCGGTTGCCGATAGCCCCGCCGGGCTGATCATATGGGTGATGCCCGCCTGGTTGATGGTGTGATTGATTTGGTCGTCGGTAAAAAACGGGGGGATCGGCACACAAACAATGCCCGAATTCAGCGCCGCAAGATCCCACACGATCCAGTCGATTGTATTATCAAGGGCCAGTCCAAGAACACGGACATTCGCCGCGACAAGCTGCGCGCTGTATTTCGTAATTTGCTGGACGAGCGCGCCATAGCTAAGGTCGTTTTGGGCACAGCGCAGGGCGATTTTTTCGGGCGCGTGGGTTTGAATTTGGGAAAACAGCATATTCAGCCTTCACCATTATGTTTCAATTGAAGATGGAGACGGGGGCGAATATGGACGTATTCCGCCCCCAGTAATTTTTGCAGGCGTTGATAGCCCGTCGCGACGGAGCCGGAGAGCACACGGGGCTGTGTTGCGTAATATTGCCCCCATTGGGCGTCGGTGTTGGTCAGGCGGGATGGGTCGGCAATGGCATGCTGGCGCGGGTTTAGCCCCAATTTATGCAGTCTTTTTTCCAGGCTGCGGGTGCCGGTGACGATGGCATGGGTAAAGCCGTTATGATGCAGATAGGCCGACAGGGCGGCGAATAAAAACGCCGATGCGCCACTGCCTGATGCGGCCAGATTGCCGATTTCAACAATTTGATGGCGTGGCACATCAAGAATGTTTTCAACCGGTGCCGGCAGGTATTGCTCCAGAAAAAGGGGGCCATGTCCGGCAGAACGAAACCCAAGCGCGGCAACAATGCGCCCGGTATCGTCACGCACACTCATCAGGTTGCGATATTGAATGCTGAGTGCGGCGTCATAGGCATCGGCATAGATATTGGCAATGAAGGTTTCGACTTCCGGCCGTTCTGCGGCCAGAACAGTCAGGATGGAAATGGCACAGGCGTGCATGTGCAAATGATCCAGAAAGCCGCGCTTTCTGATTTTCATCCGGGCGGCGAGAAGGCCATTTTCATTATAGGTGAGGTTGAGCATGCGCAGAGTGCCCCAGCGTGGTGATGGGGGCATTCTGCGAGTTACGCCTGACAGTAAGCTGAAAGGGGTAATCTTGGGTTTTGGAAAAGATGCGGCGCGTTATCGCGTGGTCTTAAGGGATGTCTGACGCCGGGCTTTCCATCGGCAGTTTGACATCACTGCTGCGCAAATGCAGGTCGCGCTGCGGGAACGGAATTTCGACATCGTTTTCCTTGAAGGCATCCCAGACATTTAACAACACTTCGCTGATAATGTTGCCGCGCCCGTTTTGCGGGTCGTTGATCCAGAAGCGTATTTCCAGATCGACCGAATTATCGCCAAAGCCCCGCAACAAGGTGTTGGGGCCGGGCGTTTCCAACACCCGTTTGCATTTGGCCGCGGCTTCATTGCACAGGGCAATCGCCTGGCGCGGGTCATTGTTATAGGAAATGCCAACCGGTATTTTCAGACGCAGTTGAAAGTCGGAATGGCTCCAGTTTTCAACCTGGTTGGTGATCAAATCCTCGTTCGGGATCAGGAATTCGGTGCCATCGCGGGTGCGAACAGCGGTATAGCGCGCGCCTAGTGACTGAATCCATCCAAAGGTATCGCCAATCGCAATGACATCGCCAGGTTTGATGGAACGATCCAATAGCAGGATCAGCCCGCTGATCAGATTGGCGACAATGCGCTGCAAACCAAGGCCGATGCCCACACCCACCGCACCACCAAAAACGGCCAGCGCGGTTAAATCGATGCCGATGGTGGAAAGGGCAAAGATGACCGCAATCGACAGCAAGACGATTTTCAGCAGCTTGACCAGCAACACCTGAACCGAGGGTGTGAGGCGGTGAACCCGATTGATACGCTGTTCAAACAGATGGGAGGCAAAAGACGCCACCCACAACAAAATCGCCAGTGACAGGATGGCCTTGATCATCCCGTAAAGCGAGATGCGGACATTTCCCAGCTCAAACGCGACGCTGTTAAGCATATCGATGGTGGGGTTGAGCAAGCCGACAATGTTAAGTGCGGCAAGCCCCCAGGCGAAAATGGCAACGGTGCGGCCCCAGACCGGGTCGTTCAAAAAGGCGCTGGCAAGGCGAATGAAAATCCAGGCAATCAGAAGGCTTGTCACCAGGCGCAGAACATTGTGCGGATAGGAAACTTGCGTGGCAATGCCGTCCAGAACCCACAGAATGGCCATGAAAACCAGCGGGAAGGACAGGCCGGGCAGGGTTTTGCAAAATCGTTTCAGGCCGGGAATGTGGCTCATCGCGGCCTGCCAGTTTTGCAACCTTGAGAGCAGGCGGGCAACCGGCTTTGCCAGCAAAATGGCCGGAACGGCGGCAAGGGCAATGGCGGCAACTTGCAACAGGATGGGCACAAGCAACAAGTTGGCTTGAACCCACGCCAGGGCCTTTTCAAACCAAGCCATTATGCGTTCGGAGTGCCACAAACCGTCCATTCATGCCGCCTGACTAGAACTGCCGCCCGGTTTGAGAACCTGATTGCGCATCGGTTCAATTGGGCCGCCTGTTGTATTTTGGCTGCTATTCTAACATCGTGCGCCAGAAATACAGCCAAAACAGTGCGCTGACAGGAAAAAGGCATCAAAATCGGGGCGATGCCTGGCATGAAGCAATATTTTCATGCCAGGAAAATCATCCGGTCAGGGTTTCATGGTGCCATGTTCGCGCAGGTTATTGTGCCATGAAAAGGCTTCTTCGATCAGATGCGGGGTATGCCCGCCGCGCTGGACCGCCCGGGTGAAATAATCGCCCAGTTCGTCGCGATAGGACGGGTGCACACAATTGGCAAGAATGGTTTGGGCACGTTCGCGCGGCGCCAGACCCCGCAAATCGGCCAGGCCGGTTTCCGTGATCAGAATATCCACATCATGTTCGGTGTGGTCCACATGGCTGACCATCGGCACAACGCTGGAAATTTTGCCGGCTTTGGCGATGGATTTGGTCACGAAAATGGACATGTGACCATTGCGGGCAAAATCGCCCGAGCCCCCAATGCCATTCATCATATGGGTGCCGCCAACATGGGTGGAATTGATATTGCCATAAAGGTCAAATTCCAGGGCGGTATTGACGCAGATCAGCCCCAGGCGGCGAATAACCTCGGGATGGTTGCTGATTTCCTGGGGGCGCAAAATAAGCTGGTGTTTATAGCGTGAAAGGTCGGCAATGACCTGTTCGTAACGCGGCTGCGACAGGGTGATGGAGGAACCCGAGGCAAAGTCCATTTTTCCGGAATCAAACAGGTCGAATGTCGAATCCTGCAAGACCTCGGAATACATTTTCATACCATGAAACGGCGTATCAATGAGGCCGTGCATCACGGCATTGGCAATGGTGCCGATACCGGCCTGAAGCGGTTGCAGTTCGTTGGTCAGGCGGCCTTTTTTAACCTCGTATTTAAAGAAATCGGCCAAATGCCCGGCAATGGAGCGGGTGTCATCATCGGGCGGCAACACGGTCGAGGAACTATCAGCCTTGCGGGTGACGACAATGGCGATGATTTTATCAGGATCAAGCGGAATAAAGGGAAAACCAACCCGGCTTTCGGGGGACACAACCGGCACCGGCTGACGGGTGGGGCGACGCGACGGGATATAAATATCGTGCAGGCCTTCCAGCGTTTCCGATTGTGTCAGGTTAATTTCGACAATCACCTTTTTGGCAAGGATGGCGAACGTGGCCGAATTGCCAACCGATGTGGTCGGGATGATGCCGCCCTCTTCGGTGATGGCAACAGCCTCGATCACGGCAATGTCGATGCCGGGGATCTGGTCGTTGCGCAATTGTTCAACGGTTTCGGAAAGGTGTTGGTCAATAAACATCACCTCGCCGGAATTAATCGCCTTGCGCAGGCCCGGATCGGCCTGAAAGGGCAGGCGGCGCGACAGAACATGTGCCTCGGCCAGGGTGCGGTCCAGATCATTGCCCAGCGATGCCCCGGTCATCAGCGTAATTTTAAGCGGGTCCGTTTTGGCCCGTTCGGCCAATGCCATTGGCACGGCCTTGGCTTCGCCGGCGCGGGTAAAGCCGCTCATGCCGACAACCATGCCATCCTTAATCAGACTGGCCGCTTCTTCGGCGCTGACAACACGTTCCTGAAATTTGGGATGGCGAATGCGTTGGCGAGACATGGGCTTTCCTTTGTGGCAGAGGGTACGGGTACGGTACGCATAAAACATGTAAAGGACCAATCCGCGCAATTGGTGTGAGAAATTCGCGTATGCCCTTGTATTTTATGCAATGCTAATATTGTTAGAATAATTCCAACCTTGGGTGGGGGAATTCAGGGGGCGGGTGGGACCAAACATATCGGCTTCAGGTGGGCAGTGTTTGCAAGAACTGGTCAATGGCGGTTGCGCTGTCATCCAGGTTTTGCGCAGCTGTGCGACCCGATGCCTTGCGCGGGGCAAAATCATGGTTGCCATCCTCCACCCAGTGCAGGGATATGGCGGGTGACAGGGGATAGCCTGCAATTTCGTCGGGGCGGCCAAACGGGTCGCGCGTGCCGTGGCAAATCAGGGTCGGGGTTGCCAGGGTTTCCAAATGCGCGGTGCGGGGGGTGTCAGGCTTGCCGGTTGGATGAAACGGATATCCCAGGCAGATCAGACCGCGGACTTGTGCCGTGTCGGCGATCATGCTGGCGATGCGTCCGCCCATTGATTTTCCGGCGATGATCAGGTTTTCGGCCGGGCCTGCATCGTGAATGGCGGCATGGAAGGCGTCGATCAATGCCGGGGCGCGGTCTGGCGGGCGTTTTTTGCCATCCTGTCGGCGCTTGACCATATAGGGGAATTCAAACCTTCCCACGCGATAGCCCTTTTGCCCCAGTTTTTCCGCCATTTCGGCCATAAAGGGGCTGTCCATTGGGGCACCGGCCCCATGAGCAAACAAAATTGTCAGGGCCGCGTCTTGTGGCCCGGTCCAGATGAAGCTGGTCGTCATGGGGTATCCTGTTTGGCAGGCACTCTTGGTGGGGCGGTTGGGGCGGTTAGGTATTCGGGAAGGAAAAGGGCGTTACAAACGGGCTGTAACGCCCTTATGTGAGGTTAGCGAACCGATTGTGGATGATCGCGTGACCATTTTTCAATGAAATCGATCAAGTCCTGATCCCGTTCTTCGGGCAGTTTGACGGTCAGATGCACATATTGATCGCCGCGCTTGTCGCCACGATTATAGGGTGCCCCTTTGCCGCGCAGGCGCAGGGTGGTGCCGCTATTGGCGGTGGCGGGCAGTTTCATGGAAACTTTGCCGTCAATGGTGGGCACCTGGATCGACCCGCCCAGAATGGCCTCGCTTAGGGAGATCGCCATATCGCAGTGCAGATCATTGCCTTCACGGCGAAATTGCTGGTCGGTGTGAACATGCAGCTTGATCAGGGCATCGCCTGCTTCACCGCCATTCATGCCCGCCATACCCTGGTTTTTCAGGCGCAGGGTTTGGCCGTCCTCGCTGCCGGGCGGGATGCGCACTTCGAGCTGTTTGCCACTGGCAAGATTAATGCGCTTGGTCGTGCCCAGCAGGGCTTCTTTCAGATCAAGGCTAAGCTCGTAGCTGATATTGGGGCCTTTGACACGGGTATCGCGTTGCCCGCCAAAACCGCCGCGCGCGCCGGCACGATTGCCAAAAATTTCGTCGAAAATATCCTCGGCACTGCCCGCGCCAAAGCCAAACGGGTCGCCATTACCTGCCGAACTGCGATAGGTGCGCGTGCCGGCACCGGCACCGGTGCCCGCGCGGCCAAATGGCCCGGTATCGCGGCCTTCGGCATCGATTTCGCCATTGTCGTATTTTTTACGACGCTCCGCATCGCCCAGCAGATGATACGCCGCCGAGACCTTTTTGAAACGGTCCTCGATTTTGGCATCATTCGGATGAAGGTCGGGATGCAATTCGCGCGCAAGTTTGCGATAGGCTTTTTTGATCTCGTCCTGCGAGGCCGTTTTGGATACGCCAAGGATCTTGTATGGGTCCTGCATTGCCAGCCTGGTTGGAAAAGGTGAAACATCATCGCCGGTCACAAAAAAGAACCGGCATATGCGTTATTATTAGCGGGTCTTGCCCGTAATCAGAAGTGTTTTTCCTGAATTGACACAACATAGCAAAAACGGCGCAGGGCTTGTGCGCTGCGCCGTCTTAACGGGGTGTGTTTGTGGTTAATTCACCACTTTCCAGGTGCCATCGGGCTGACGGCAGGCCGTACCATAGGCCGACTGTTCTTCGCCACCAATCATCACTGTCTGCTGATATTCGCGGCAATATTGGTCGGTGTCGGGTTTCTGATAGGTCCGTGTCGGCGTAATGGTGCCGGAATGGCCGCTATCGGGGTTGGTCCAGGTGCTGGTCTGGCCAACCGGCGCGGTTTCAAGCGTGTGCTGGGTGGTGTTGCGCATCATCGCACGGTCGGCATTGTCAAGCGACTTGCCGATTTCGCTGCCGACGAAGGCCCCCGCGAGCGTACCCAGGGCGACGCCAACAAGCTGGCCTTTGCCCTTGCCAAATTGTGCGCCGGCAACGGCACCGCCAACAGCACCCAAAAGGCCACCGGCAGTTTGCTTCGTTCCCTGGTTTTCCGCACAACCGGCCAGCACGAATGTGCCCAGCATCATGGGAATGATAAAAAAGCGTGCTTTCATTATATTCATGCCTACCTTGTCTTTACTGTCCCAACCGATATGTATGTCTGACGGACTGGCCTTGCCGAGTGAGACAGTCTGTCGCAAGATGCCAACCAGTTGAGCCAAAACACGTTATAAAAGGACGGTTTAGGGTAATGGACGAAAAAATTACGACAAAAATTGGGCAGGTGCCCCACAATGATCCGTTCGATCTGTTTGATGTATGGTTCCGTGAGGCAAAAAACAAGGAAAATACCTATCCTGATGCCATGACACTGGCAACGGCGGATGCACAGGGGCGGCCGTCTGCACGCGTTGTCCTGCTTAAGGACTTTGATCCTGAAGGATTTGTTTTTTATACCAATTACGAAAGCCGCAAGGGAACGCAGCTGGGCGAAAATCCTTTTGCCGCGTTATGCTTTCATTGGAAAAAACTTGAACGTTGCGTGCGCATTGAAGGCCCGACTCACAAGGTAAGTGCTGCCGAGTCGGATGAATATTTCCAGTCGCGTGCACGCGGTAGCCAGATCGGTGCCTGGGCATCGGTGCAGTCGCGCCCCATGTCGGGGCGGTTTGATTTGGAAAAACGGGTGGCGGAATTTACGGCCAAATTTGGCTTTGGCAAGGTGGCGCGCCCGGAACATTGGGGCGGGTTCCGCCTGGTACCCGACCGGATCGAATTTTGGTCGGAGGGGACCTTCCGCCTGCATGATCGCCAGCTTTACACCCGTAATGCCGAGGGTAATGGCTGGCTGGTTGAAAAACTGTTTCCCTAATCCGTTAATGAACTGCGGCGACGTTTTTTGTTGGCAATGCACTGCTGCCACAAAACGTTGCCGCCGTTTATGCCGGGCTGGGCGGACAGAAAATCTCTTGCAGGGTCAGGATCACCTTGGTGACATTGGGGTCCTTGATTGAATAATAGATCGTCTGCGCATCACGGCGCGTTTTGACCAGGCCGTCACGCCGGAGCCGCGCCAAATGCTGGGACAACGCAGATTGTTTAAGCTGCAATTCAGTTTCAAGTGTTCCGACCGATTTTTCTGTGCTGCCAAGTGAACACAAAATCATCAGGCGCCATTGGTTTCCCAAAGATTTGAGAAATTCGGAAGCCTCAAGCGCGTTATCATATAGTTCGTTATAATTCATCGATTTGGGTCTTTGTCTGTCGGCTTTCGGGATCGGAGAAATACCGGGTTGGCATGTGCCTATCGGATTTTCCATTCACGGTTCTCATCATTCGATGCTGTTAATGTTACATTTTGGAACGCTACGTCAAAAACAAAATGACTTTGTTAGAATTGTTTTTGGTTTTCACTGGTTTAAGGGGCATGTTTTTGACCATGCTTTCAACATTGATACGCCCAGGGTGAAAGACAATATTGGGTTGTAAAATTTGTTGCTGTTGTTATAGCGGCGTAACATGGCGTAATTTTGAGAAATTACAGTTTCTTGATTTCTGACAAAGACGACATAATGAATTAGCGCGAAACTGCCTTTTTGCGGATCACTGTGATCCTGTTGCGATCTTCCCGCCCGTCAGGATGGCAGAACGATCAGGCTCAAGCGAATATGGGGTATGAAACCATGGCTGTACGCACAATTTTGGCTCCGGTTGCTGGATCGGAAATGGACCGGCGGGTTCTTGCACTGGCCTTTAGTGCCGCCCGGCGCTTTGATGCGCATTTGGAAGTGATATTTGTCGCCCCCGAACCACAGGATGTTATTCCGATTGTGGGCGAGGGCATGTCCGGGCTGATCATTGAAGAAATGATGGGTGCAGCCGAAAAGGAAACCAAAAAACGCCTGGCCAATGCCGAAGCCGCCTATCGCACGGCGCGCGAGGCCGCAGGCATTGAGGAGGCCGATGCACCGCGATCCACCCTGCAGCCGACCTGTGCGTGGCGGCGTGATGACGGGCGCGAGGATGAAACGGTTGCCCGGCGCGGGCGGCTGTTTGACCTGGTGGTGATTGGCCGGGACCCGCGTGAAGCCGCGGCATCGCTGACATTTGATGCCTGTTTGATGGAAACCGGCCGGCCCTTGCTGGTCGCCCCCGAAACGGTGCCGGGCGATGTTGGCTCCAAGGTGATGATTGCGTGGAATGGCGGGGTCGAGTCTGCCCGGGCTGTCACGTCCTCGATGCCGCTTTTACGCCAGGCCAGCGAAATCACCATTGTCAGTGTGGGCGAAGTGCCGCATGGCCGCGCCACGGCACAGGCCCTGGCGGAACAGTTTGTCTGGCATGGGGTAAAGGCCAATGTGGACCGGCGCCCGGACCAGTCAAATGTTGCGGCGGCCCTGATGGATGCCGCGAAAAGCTGCCAGGCCGATAGCATTGTTTTGGGCGCTTATAGCCATTCGCGCTTTAAGGAAATGATTTTGGGCGGTGTGACGCAGGATATGTTGGCAAAATGTCCGTTGCCGTTGTGGATAATGCATTGACGCAAACGTCACCTATCTCGTTGAGACTCCATCAGAAATTTTAAATCCAGTCTCTGGATCGAAAAAAGGCGCGGTTTTCTGCGCCTTTTTTTGTTGCGCCTGCGAAGAAAAAGGATCAGGCTTTGGATAATTATTACAAAAAAATGTCTTAGGGTTTGTGGGCGGTTGTCGTCCTGGAGAAATGTCTGACAAAGGGTGATCCCAAATGTTGTCTTTGCGCGATGTAATAGATTTCGCCGCAATGTCTGAAGAACTTGCTTCTGAAATTGCTGAAACAGCACAACTTCCCGATCTCGGGGCGATGTTTCATCGGCAGTATCAGACCGTCGATAATGTTCCTCCTTGCGGCGCGAATGACACCGAAACGGATTAATATCCGCGATTCCGGTTTTACCATTCTGGCATCTGCCGTTTCCATTTGCGGTCAAGAAAGGCTGCTTTGTTACAGGGGGGCTGAAACGCGGCTTTCAGTCCCGTAACCTGTCTTGCGCGTGGTAGGCTGTGTGCCTGCGGGCTTGTGCTGCCTGTTTTGAACAGGGCCGGTATTGGTTTCGTGCGTGTGCGATGCTGTTGGCTGGCGGGCTGTTGTCCTGCCCAGCTGCCAGCAGGCAGATATATTTCCCGATTTCGGTTGCAGATGGTGGCGGTTAGGGCAAATTTGGCCTATATCGACGGGATATATCAATGTGCATTCTGACAGGGAAAGTTAGTGTGTCGTCAGGATGTTCGAGGATTTTGCAACACCGCCGCAGATGACGTTTCTGCGTGATGGGGTGGGCATATAAACGGCGTTTGTCGCCAACAGCAGGGATAGCATTCATGAGCAACGCCGCCGCACCTAAAACCGTTGTTCTGACCGGTGCCAGCCGTGGGATCGGCCATGTTACGGTGGGATATTTTGCCAGCCGGGGCTGGCGGGTGATTTGTTGTTCCCGCGAAGCACCGCCGCCGAGTTGCCCGCGCGACCCGGCACAGGGCATTCACATCCGTGCTGATCTTTCCAAAGCTGAAGATGTTGAAAGCTTCATTGTCCAGGCCAATGAATTGCTGGGTGATGACCCGCTGCATGCGCTGGTCAATAATGCCGGGGTGTCGCCCAAAACACCTTATAAGGAACGTCTGGGCTGCCTGAATGGTGATTTGTTGGCGTGGCGCGATGTGTTTGAAATCAACTTCTTCACACCGTTAACATTGTCGCGCGGTTTTGCCGCCGCCCTGCATCGTGGCAAGGGGGCAATTTGCAATATCACCTCGATTGCCGGGCATTATGTGCATCCTTTTGCCGGGTCGGCCTATTCAACGTCCAAGGCCGCCCTTTCGGGGCTGACGCGGGAAATGGCGGTGGAATTTGCTGAACTTGGTGTGCGTGTGAATGCGGTCGCACCGGGCGAAATTAAAACAGCAATGATCTCGCCGGAATACGAGGCCCTTGTGCCCCGTATCCCCATGAACCGCATGGGCACACCCGAGGATGTCGCCGCGGCGGTGCATTATCTGGTCGGCGATGAATCAAGTTATGTGACGGGTACGGAAATTTTCGTAACCGGCGGTCAGCACCTTTATTAAAGATTGCCGGTCTAAAATTTTGCCTTGGGCCATCCCATAAGGCCTAAGGGCCAAAACAAAA